>CAYIPT010000001.1:0-57309 GCA_964365465.1 uncultured Candidatus Saccharibacteria bacterium
GCGGAAGCGATCTCCAAAACAAATGTCTATGTGAGTGCGAACCGCCGGCCACGCCGCGACACATATTTATAATAACTCACTCGTTAACAATTTCAAACACCCCATTCCCAATTTTATGTATTCCAATGTTTTAAAAGTCCTCACCCCAATCTAGATTTTAGTATAATGTAGAAATTGCTCGCCCCCTCTCCTTGGCAAGGAGAGGGGATAAGGGGTGAGGACTCTATTGAGAAAATAAAATCTTTTTTGTCTTCCCTCCCCTAATCACTTGTCCCGCCATAGCTTTAGCGAAGGAGGAAGGGGAGGGCGAGGGTGGGGTTTTTATAAAAACGAAAACGCCACCGTTAGGTGGCTCTTTCGTAGACATTCATTTGTGTGGAAATTGCTTTGCCACACTCACGGGGTGAAGTATAGCATATTATAGAAATAATGCAAATTTTCTGTGGATTACGGATTTCTTCCTGCTTGAATTTCCTTTATATAATAATCCCCTTTTTCTTTAAAAGTTGGGTCTAATTTTATAATTTCTTGTATAGTTTGAACCGCTTCCACTCTTCTTTCGGTTTGCAAGTAAGCGGCAACAAGAGTAATTCTATGTTGCAGATTTCCCGGATCAAGTTCAATTCTTTTTTGGGCCACTAAAATTATTTGGTCATACTGTTTGAGGACCAGAAGCATAGAAACATACCTGTCGTCAAAAATCATTTTTGTTTCTGGCATGGTACCCAAAATTTTATCTGAATTTAATTTATCGCCAGCAACCATTAAGATTAAACCGTAAACAAATTTAGTCTCTTCATAAGACGGTTCAACCTCATAGGCATATTTAGAAACAATCAAAGCTTCTTTTGTTTTACCATCAAGTAAAAGATTACTTGTCAATTCAAGATCTATACCTTGTTTTTTGGGAGAAAGTTTTTGAGCTTCCACTAATTGTTCAACCGCTCGTCCATACCAACCAAATCTTGAAAGAAAAATTCCATAAAAAAGTCTGTAGCGGGCATCATCTGGTACTTTTTCTATATTTTTTTTGAAGGCGCCATCTACCAAATCAAAAAGTTTTTGTTTTAATTCCACCGGAACACTGGGATTGGTCACCAGACTCATTGTTGTTTGCGATATATGTTCCAAACTTTCGGGAAAACCCATACCATAACCAGCAAGCGGTTTGGTGTATTCCATTATCGTTCCAATCTTACCTTGATTATTTAAACTCAAAACTGTCAACAAATTTTTATTTTGTTGCCACGGCAAATAAATAACTAAATAAATTACAACTATGGTAAAAATCAAAATGAGTGCTTCAATCATTGGACGCCATTTTTCCGAATCGGAAAAAATCTTAATTCTCTTTGTTCCCGGCACATTAGAATGTACAAAAGCCAGCACTGTAAAAAATAAAATATAACTGCTTATCTGGTCAAAAACAAAAATATTGTTAAATAAATAGGCCGACACTAAACCCAAAATTATGGCTTTATCTCTCTTTTCTAATTCTGATGACTTAATCGTGTAATAAAAAAGATAAAAAATTATAGCCGAATAAGAAAGCAGGCCTAGAGCACCACCGGCAATTAACCAATCCAAGTAAGTATCATGCGCCCTATCAAACCATGGCTCTTGTTTATACATTCGCGGATCATAATATTTATTAAAAACAAAATTGAAACCTTCCTGTCCCCAACCTAAAATTGGTTTTTCTATAAAACCTTTTATGGCCATCGGCCAGACGAAATATCGGCCCTGAGTTTTGATTTCAGAAAATGAAAGCGAGGCAAATCGGCTAAGTACCGAATTTTTTTGAATAAAAGAAGTATTTTTGACAGAAATAAAAATGCCAACAAAAATAATTAAGATCAAAAGACCCATGCCAGCTATTTTTCTTATGCCATCCCCTTTTTCTGATCTTAATAAAAGATAAATCAAAGAAATTAAAACTCCTCCAATAAAACCCAGTATGGCACCTCTGGTAGCCGTAAAATAAAGGATAATAATATCGGCAAGGCCAACCAAACCCAATAAAATTTTAGACCATAAATTTTTAGACTTAATAAAAAGAAAACTCGCAAAGAAAATATGGAAAACCATATAAATACCTAAATAAGAAGCGTTGCCCAAAGTGCCATCCACTCTCACCCCGCCCTGATTTATATTAATTTTGCCGGCCAGCTGAAAAAAGGAATAAGTAGCCATTATGGCAGAGGCGCCAACGGTGGTAACCAAAAGTTTGTTCCAAATTTCTTTTGTTTTTAAAACAGAACTCATAACCAAAAAGAAAGCACCCAAATGCAAGAGAGTGACATAGCCCTCCATTCTTTCATAATTGCTCCAGAAGGCCTTGAAAGAATTAACGGCAAAAACATCGGCCATAGCCATAACTAACAGAAAGACGGCCAGAGCGCCCAATATCCACGAAAATTTGGGGCGATATGACTTATCCCTTATGGCTAAAACCAGATAACAGGCAAAAATTATTTCCACAATGAGTCGGAAAACAAAGGCCTTGCCTGTAATAAAAGGAAAAAAGAGGGACTTAGCCACTATCAAAGGCACAAACGGAATAGCAAAAAGCCCGGCTAAAACAATATATTTAAGCTGATTATTGCTCACTTAATCAATGATACTAAAATAAATTAAAATATCAACAAAAAGGGCGACTGCTAGCCGCCCCTGCTCTCACCTTGTGTCAGTGAGAGGTCAATTCGCCAGTTAAAAATTCTATCTCCCGCTTGATCTCTTCGAAGGTCGTGTATTCCCCCTCAAGAATCAGCGGCACATTCTTTGCGGCAAGCACTCGGCCGACGAATTCAACGATCGTCTTGGTGTTTGTCGCCTTGTGTACTAGAGAATGGATGTTGTCTTTCGTTTCCCCACTAACATGGAGATGGGTCAGATGACTTTTTAATGATTCGAGGAGGTCAGTGGCATACTTCATGCCGAGGTCATGTTCGTAAGCATGCTGAACATCCAGAACAAACTTGCATCTGGTAGACGCCACCAGCACTTCAAGTTCTGCCAGATTGAAACCACTATCCTTCCTCCGATCCATATTCTCGATGGCCAAAGGAATACCGGCGGCAATCATCCTTTCGTAAGATTCCACCGGATACTCACCCCCCACTTTCAGAGGATGGGTCACCGCAGTTGTCGCCCCGCACAAGGCGACCGCCTTTTTTGCCGTCGCAATCTGGAGTTCCGGCTTCAAACCGCAGACATCGGGAAGATGCAAAGACCGATGGATAAAAGTTTTGGCACCAAATGCCCTGTCCGCTTTAAGCGAGAGCATTCTCTTATCCTCACTTTCCCATCTAGCCAAGCAAACTTCCACTGCATTTGCTCCGGTCGTTTTCAAAAATGCCGCCTGCTGGGTTAACGAAAAGATTTCTTTCGCGTACAACCAGCCGGTTGACGGGCCAATTACCAAATTCCGTATAGACAATGTTCACCTCCATTTCTGGTGTGAGAATATTACATTATTTACAAAAAGTCAAGACATTTGGTAATTTTATTTCATCCATATAAATCAGATACACTTTTTCTAGATGACGATAGTGTGCCTGTATATATTACTAAATTAAATATAAATATCAATAAAAAGAAACCAACCGGTACGACCAGTTGGTTTGATAGCCAAGCAATATTGGCTAGACCTTATTTACGAAATCTTGCCGGCGGTCCTGTAAGTTTGGCACCTCTTTCCCGCGCCCACGCCTTGATTTTTTCGGCATCCTCAACTTTAAAGACGCCGTAATATTCAGCTCTATCACTTTCGCCTTGGCCCATCACCGGATATATCCTATGCCTGATACGAAACTCCCCGAACTCATTCAGGAAATCTCTGTAGCGATCATAGCACCCCCGGTCATTTCTCTTCGGCTGAATACCAATCCGAACGAACACAACATCAGTAGTTGAAATCGTCATAAGGAAGAACCTCCACCTTTTATTATATCAAACCTGTTAGATTTGTCAATAGGTCGTAATGTATCATGACCTTTGCAAGACTTGGGATAATTTAATTTCCCTTGTTTCCAATCTTTCCCAAAATGCTTTTTTTAGTTCCGGAGCAAGAGAAAAATCGTTAGTTTCCTTTGGCTCATGAGAAAAAACATTAAACCCTTGCTCATTATAGCGAGGCACCAAGTGCCAATGCACTTGTTTTATTTCATCCATGTACATCAAATACACTTTCTCCACATTCAAAGTTTTCAAAAGCGCGTCGCGGGCAATATCGACGATTTCCATGAGGTAGTCATATTCGGAATCCGAAAGGTCGTGCAAATCCGGTAAATCTTTTTTCCAGACAACGACGGTGTGTCCTTTGGTTATAGGGAAAAGGGCCGAGGCCACATACAGCCATTCATTATCATAAATTATCGATTCAATCGGCGGTTTTGGAAGTGACGACATGTTGTTTATAATACTAAAATATAATTCTTAAATCAAAAACAGCAAACCTATAATAATGCAAACGGCAACTAAAAATTTGAGTAATGGTCTTTTTTCCTTAAAATAAATATCACCAGAAAGTGTTGAGAACAAAACAGCTCCTCCGCGCAAAATTGCTATGACAACCGATGGAGAAGCAAATTGGTAGGCAAAACTTTCAAAAACGGCGCAAAACCCGCTCGCAGCGGCCTGCAAAAAGAAAATTGGTTTTAAAATAAATTTTAGCGGATTTTCTTTGTCTTTAACTATAGCCATAATGAAAAAGAAAGTTAGTAAAAATAATGAGACGATAATTTGTTCCGCTTCAACCGAATTAAAATGACTGATATTGTATTTATAAATTGAAATAGTGGCTACAGGAAGAACAGCGCTTACCAAAAGAAGACCCAAACCTTTTTTATTGAAATTTTTAGAAAACCCGACAAAAGCAATAGCGAAAACAATAATTATTATTCCTATTATTTGGATAAGACCAATTGTATAACCCATTATTAAATCCGTTGCCAATAGAAGCGGAATTGTAAGCGTCCTCACAAATCCAAAGATGCTCCTGTCTGCTTTAGCGAGAGCTGACATGGTTATGCAATACAAAACAATTTCAATCACAATCCTTATGGCAAGAGTAGGAATAGACTCAAATGAAAAATAAAAAACGCCGCGCAAAATAGCAGTAATCACGAGAAACAAAACACCAAAAATCAAGCTTAAAAAGGTTATGGTATAAATACCAGCGCTTTGTTTTTGTATTTCTTTTTTGCCTATAGAATCAGAAACTTCTCTAAAAAGACTGCTGCCGAGAGCCAAATAAAATCCTATCATTTAACCACAATGATACATCTTTTTTATTTAAAATGTAAAATCATAATTTAATACCGCACTGACACTCCTTTTGATCTCAAATAATCCTTGGCCTCAAGCGGCGTTTGTTCAGTAAAATGAAAAATGCTAGCCGCCGCTACCGCCGAAGCTCCTGCTTTTATTGCCTTTAGCATATCTTTATAATTGCCCGCGCCACCGGAAGCTATAACCGGAATACTGACAGCCTTAACCACCCGACTTATTAATTCCAAATCATAGCCTTTCATAGTGCCATCCCGTTCAATGGAAGTAATGAGAATTTCACCGGCGCCAAGCTTTTCGGCTTTTTTGGCTAATTCGGTCGGTGATATACTCACCGGTTTAGTTCCGCTATGGCTAAAACATTCATATTGGTCCCCTATTCGTTTGGCATCTATACTTACCACAACGCATTGTGAACCAAACTTTTGGGCAATTTGAGAAATCAGTTTTGGATTATTAAATATCGCGCTATTGATACAAACTTTGTCCGCGCCGGCTCCCAAAATTTTCCTGACATTTTCAACATTTTTGATACCACCACCAACAGTGAGCGGGACGAAACATTCTTTTGAGAAATCGCTTATTTCTTGGTAATCCGGCTCTCTATTTTCATTGGTGGCGATAATATCAACAACTATTAATTCGTCCACCTGACGCAAATTATAAACTTTTATGGCCGGCAAAATCGGTCCGACTCTGCGCCAATTATCAAAACCTGACCCTTTGACCAGGCCGGGATCCTTCCATAATAAAGTTGGCATTACTCTGGTTTTTAACATTTAAATACTTAAAAAGTTTTTTAAAATCATAAATCCGGTCAGGCCGCTTTTTTCCGGATGAAATTGGGTACCGTAAATATTTTTTTTATTAACAACAGAAACAAAATTATTGCAATATGGAGTAGTGGCTAATATATCTTTTTTATTGGTTGGTACCAAATGATAACTATGAACAAAATAAAAATCGGCGCCCGGTAGAACCCCCTCCAGCAACAAATCTTTGCGCTTTTGATGTATTTGATTCCAACCAACATGAGGGATTCTCTCACCACCCTCGGACGATTTAAGCTTCTCCACCTGACCAGAAATCAAACCAAGCCCGGGAGTCTCTCCGCCCTCTTCGCCACTATCGGCCAAAAGTTGCATCCCAAGACAAATACCCAAAATTGGAATTTCTTTTTCCAAAACAAATTGTTTAATAAATTCTGGCCAACCCCGATCTCTTAGATTTTTCATTCCAACATGGAAAGAGCCGACACCGGGTAAAATTATTTTTTCAAATTTTTCTGATTTTTTGGGATAGTCGTTGACAAAAACCTTCCCCCCGCATTCTTCAACCGCTCTACTGACAGAACCGAGATTGCTCACGCCATAATCAATAATTAATGTTTTCATAAGAAAATCACTTTACCGGGTATCGTCTTGAGAGATTACCGTCTTTGTCTTTAATTAAATTACCGCGAGCATCAGTTTTGAATACTTTTTTGTTGGTGAACTTATCGCAAATAGATATAAATTCGTCCAACGGAATATCCAAAGGCTTTAGAATTTCCTGAATTGGCTTACCCAAATAAGTCCATGGGAATTTGCCGTCATGGCGATTGACCAAATCTACAGCCGTCTCCCGGTCAATCCTTCCTCTTCTTAAATGAAGACATGCATGATCTGTCGCCCGTCCAAAGCCAAATTTTAAGAATTTGAAATAATCATGAATGCCGGACTGGTAATTATCCAAATTTTCATAATTGACTATTGACACTTCAATATTTTTTTCATAAGTGGTCATGCCCAAAGCCTGAGAAATAAGAGCATTGGAATATCCATCCCAAGGAAAATAATACCCCAAGAATATTCCTGTCACCCCCACTCTTTCCAATTCTTCATCGGTTGGATAAGTAAAAGGTATCATATGTTTTTTTTCGATTCCCTCTTGACCCATCATATCAGAAACACGCAAGCCGAGTAGACCGCCAAATTCTTCAAGCCATCTGCGATTTAAAACATTGTTTTTAGCGTTGGTGGCGGGACCACCATATTCATTTTGAGAATTCTCTCCCCAAACAATAAGCGGAATGTTGTATTGGACCGCCGCGCGGACCGGTATAGTAAAAATACTGACATGTTCCGGCCAGGAAATATCTCCGATTTGCTTCAGACCTATCCTGTTTAATTTATGCCTAACGATAGGATTGGTGCTAAATTCAACATAATCTACCCCAAGTTTTTTTAAATTCTCGATATTTTTCCTTCCTATCATTGACAAATGGCAAGTAGTCGCGGTAACACAGAGAGGATTTAGACCATGTTTAAGCAAAGTATAAACTTGAAAAGTGCTGTCTTTACCGCCACTAACTGGAACAATACAATCATAATCACTAAAATTCTTTGACCTATATTTCTCAATTATTTTCAGAAATTCTTTTTTTCGATTCTGCCAATTGATTTCTTTGCGGTTTTCATAAAATCGGCAAGCACTACAAACTCCGTCTTTATCTATTACGAGATCTGGTTTGGTATCCGGCATCACACAACATTGACAATATTTCATTTTAAAATTTATTTTCTAATAAAAACTGGGTTTCTTAAATAGAATATGCATAAAAACCATAAGTGTCAATGTTTAGAATCTTGACTATGCAAAGTATTAAATTTGATTTCAGCTATTTTCCAATCTTCCTCGTTATCTATATCTTGAGCTTCCGACTCCAGCGCTTCCAAAGGCATCGTGGATTTCATAAATAAAGTTTTTTGTTTCAAGAAACTTTCGACCTTAAAAAAATAAAATTGGCCGCAATCGTGATAGGCGAGTTCCAAGTCCTGCGAACGGGTATTGTAATTTTCCGGCCAAAACATTTCCGCCATTCCATCTTCTTTTCTAATCCTAAACGCCCTCTGTATGGGGAAGCCGAATCTCGTTACCAGCACCACCGAATCGGTGCCGCTGTCCATAAGCATCTGTTTGGCTTTTTGCAATTTTTCGCCTGTGACAAAAACCGCCGTGGGATAAATGCAACAGGCGTAATCAAACTCCTTTCCCAGTTTTTTGTACTCCATAATCACTTCTTCCAAAACCGGAGTAGTCGTTACTGTATCGGTTGAATTTTCTTTGGAGCGTAAAAATGGCACCTTAGCGCCAAAAGATTTTGCTATTTCTGCTATCTCCGTGTCATCCGTGGAAATCATTATCTCATCAAATATGCCACTTTCTTTTGCTGCATCTATAGAATATTTTATAATAGGTCGCCCAGCAAAATTTTTTATATTTTTTCTGGGGATCCTTTTGCTCCCACCCCTGGCCGGTATCACGGCTAAAATTTTCATATTAGCATTATAATACCACAAAAATATAGCTCGAGGAAATGCCTTCCCCGAGCTACACAAAACACATCAATTCCCATAACTCACGGCCACCAGCGCTCCGCCAGCTATGGCAAGGCCGATCAAAAACCAATCAGCCATACGAAAACCTTTCCGCTCATTAAAGATCCAGAGACCGATGAGAGCCGGCAGAACCATTTCAGAAACGAGAAAGATCGGCTGGACGATGGTTTGCGGCGCTCGCTCATAGGCCATATAACCAAGCGCCAGCGCAATCATCATCATACTGCCCATTATCCCGACATACCCGAAATCCCGCCGCACAAATGGAGGATTGATTTGATGATGATATCTCTTTACATAAACAAAAATGGAAAGAGAACCAACCCAGGCGCCAGCATACCAGAAACAGACGAAAGTGCTGACTGATATATGCTGGACCCCCCACAATTTCATAAGGAATGTAGCCACCCCCCACACTACGCTGTAAAAACCAACATAGAAGTAGAAAGATGCTGGAATCAGACTGTTGCCTGTTTCTGTCTTTTTCCGGTAATCGCGAATTGCAAAGAACACCACAGCCAAAAAGCTTGCGGCAATTCCGGTTCCACTAAGCAGATTGATAAATCGGCTCTCGTGGAGAATCATGCAACTTAGACTTACAGCAATGACATCGTCAAAAAACGTGAAAAGCGAGTTCCTGCTCAGGTTGATGCTAATCGCCTTCCACTGGCAATACGCGGCCAAGCCGTTGGCAATTCCCACCCCAAAAATGAACAGGGTGGTCTCGTTAAACACCAACTGCCCGCGCCATATTGCCCACAATAGGGCAACCAAAGCGCAAAACGAGAAATTCAGAAAATTGCGCTTCTGGATGGAATGCTTCATTCCAACATGTTTGGAAACCCACGGAAACAGCACATGGGCTGTTAAAACCTTTAAGATTACTGGGATATACCACAACATTTAACACCTCCTTTTCTGACACCATGATAGTACGGTCATTAAATAATGTCAATGTAGACAAATTTGGTGGTATGATTATAATTCAATTGTAGGAGAAAGCCATGAAAGAAGAGTTGCTAAAAGAATTTGAGGATTTATACAAAAATCCGCCAACGGCTCCCAAAGATGCGGATGCTATCATTGTCCTTCAGGGAGCATTGGACCCAAAAGAGGAAGATATTTACCGTGTGAAGTGTGGGCTAAATATTCTCAATTCTTTGGAACGCTCTGTGCCGGTAATTTTTAGTGGAATTACGGAAAGCCAAGATGAAAAATTGGCATTGATGGAACAGCTCGGCTTTCCCAAAGAAATCTGTCATTATCAAGATTGCGGCAAGTTTGGAGTGGCAAACACCAAAACTCAGTTCGAAACCTTAATCTCTGATCCGCTCACCAAAGATTTTAAGAACTTAGTAATAGTAACAAGCACCTATCACATTCCCAGAGTGAAGAGAGTTGCAGGGAAAATTTTTCCACCAGAAACTCAGTTTGTAGTAGTTGGAGATCCTGAGGATTGGAAAATTAACAATTCTTTTCTTATGGTGATGGATGAAATTGAGAAAATAATTAAATATTCTGCCAATGGAGATATCCTGACTAGTCCGCGTTAAAAACAAACTTTTTATTTTTCCAAAACCCATTTAGTTAACGAGGCATCTTCCGGAGAAATGCGCCGGAAACCGAGCGACTTGGCCATAGCGAGAGACGGCGCGTTGTTCTTTTTTATCTGCGCGCATATATGACCCGACAAACACCCAACTATTTGATTCAGCATCTGTTTGCCATAACCTTTGCCGCGAAATTTTGAGTCCACAAGCCAAGATAATTCGCAGCCATTCTCGTCCTTGTCTACTCTGATCATTCCGACTTCTTGCCCGTCAACTTCAGCCAAATAAATCTGGCGGTTGGGGTTGACAAGCGATTTTTCAAACCAAACCGAGTGTGTTTCCCATGATATGGGATCCATATTTCTGGACTGACGGCGGACTGATTCCTCGTTTCGCCAGTCAAACAAGGCCTTGCTGTTTTCTTTTTTAGCTAATTTTAAGTTCATTATTTTTCAATAAATTTCCAAGATAAAGGCGTGGCAAATTTGATATCGGTTTTGGCGTGACGGCCTAAAATATCTTCAAAATATTTGGGTAGCAAACCATAACCAGGCCTTATTGAGTGCACATTATCTTTTGTAAATTTTTCTCCCTTTTTCATATCTTTGACAACAAACAACGATTTCCTGAAAATAATATTTTCTGATTCTCCTTTCCCCGCTTTGATAAGCGGTTTGCCAATCGCCTTTTCAGTTTCTCTGACCGATTTTACCAACTGGCCGAACTCATCTGGTTCAAGCGAGAAAGCGGCATCCGGCCCGCCTTCCTCCCGCGATATGATCAGATGCTTTTCAATTATTGAAGCTCCCAGCGCCACAGAGGCGACCGCGGCAGAAATTCCCGAAGAATGATCGGACAGACCCACCACAACATTTAATTTTTTTGATATTTCCGGGATAGTGGCCAGATTCATTTCTTCCGGCTTGGCTGGATATGAACTGACACAATGCAAAATCGCCACCTCGGGAGCGCCGTTTTCCTTAAGCGTTTTTACCGCCAACTTTAACTCTTCAAGCGAAGTCATACCGCGCGACATAATAACCGGTTTTTTCGTCTGGCCAATTCTTTTCAAAAGCGGAATATCCACCACTTCAAATGAAGCCACTTTATAAAGCGCGACTTTCATTTTTTCCAAAAAGTCCACGGCAGTATTATCAAAAGGACTTGAAAAACAAATGAGTCCCCGTTTTTCGGCATACTGTTTTAATTTAGGCTGCCATTCCCAAGGTGTATAAGCCTTCCCATAAAGGTTGTAAAGTGTCTGACCTTTCCACGCCTTATTAACTTTGACTTGAAAATATTTATTGTCGGAATTAATTGTTATGGTATCCGGAGTATAAGTTTGCAATTTTACAGCATCAACTCCGGCTTTGGCAGCAGCGTCAATGATTTCATAAGCTTTATTGATGTCATGATGGTGGTTGCCTGACATCTCGGCAATTATAAAAACCGGTTGGCCTTTACCTATTATTCTTTTTCCTTTTGGTGTATCTATAGTGATAGATTTCATTGTATATATACTACCTTATTTTAAACTTTTTTCAATCTTGAGAAAAAATCATATAAATGTTATAATACGCCACAGAAAGGAAGGTGTCTACGATGGCAAAAATTAAGAGATTCATCATCATGCTTTACTGGTTTGCGTTGGTTGGCCTAGTAGTTGGCGGATTTGTCGAGTTGGCATATGGCAAGGGGTTGGCGGGTATTTTCCATCTCGCTTACTGGGCTCCTTCTATTGGCATGCTGGCAGTTATATCGGGTCAAGTAGACCTGCTTGCATCAATAGAAAAAGGAAACGAAGTGAACATCAAGGCGAGGTGTCTTGATTTCATTCATTGGCTTTTTCTAATGTTCCTTAACATTGGAGCTTGGTTAATTGGCGGGACAGCTATTTCTTGGTTTGTCTTGAAAGTTATGCTTCTAGGAATTATCGGCTGGGAAATCGGAGTCGGGGTAAACAGGATTTGGCATCCCACGAAGAGCGAAAAGATAGCGGGTTTTGTCGCTGTGGTATTTTCGGTGGTGCTTGGAATTAGCGCCGGCTACATCCGATACTTGGACACGAGCGAATTCGGATGGGGCTGGGTCGTGGAATCATTCACGGCAATTGTCTCTACTCTGATTGTTGCTTGGTGGATTTTGGTAGATCTGACAACAATCTCGAAAAAGGCAATCGGATATCCGCGTCGCTTGTTTTTGAAGGGAATTTTCAGCAACTTCCTTATTCTTTGGTTTTGGTTCCATATAATGTATCTGGAAGGCAGTTTCGCTCGTGGTACAATTCACCAGTTTGGGCTGACTTTCAATGTAATCGTAGGAAATCTGCTCTATCTTTTTTTCTACGCCACGTACGAGTATCATCACGTGCGACAAAAAAGGGTTGGGTGAGGAAAAATTTCCTGATCTTTCACGCCTCGAACAGGTGGATGGCTTATGTCATCCACCTGCTTTTGTTTTTTTAAAAAAACTTTTTATAACTCCACTTACATATTTGACTTTTTTTTGACTGAGGCCGGGAAAACAAGGTAGGGTGATGCAAGAATTTTGATAAATTTCTTCCGCCGGCAATTTTAATTTGGCATAACCATTATTTCTATAATAAGGGTGCGAGTAAACCGCCGGATAATGAAAATTAACTCCAATGCCGCTATTTCGCATAAAATTATAGAGGGGTAATCTATCCTCTATTTTTTTTGTTCTAATAACGTAGATATGGCAAGCGGAATTTAGATTAGTTTCCGGAAGAATAATATCTTTACAATCTTTTAAAAATTCCTCATACCACGATACAACCTGCTTTCTTTTTTTAATAAATCTATCAATTTTTTTAAGTTGAGTTATACCTAGAGAAGCGGCAATATCGGTCATGCGATAATTATAACCAAGCTCAGTCATAACGTTAAAACCTTTGCTGTCTTTGGTAATACCATGACTCCTGAGAAGCAAAAGTTTTTTGTAAAAATTTTTATTGCTAGTAAGGACTGCCCCGCCTTCGCCAGTGGTAATTGATTTGACCGGATGAAAGCTCATGACTGTCATGTCCGACTTTAGATTTCCAACTTTTACACTTTTATATGAAGCTCCCAGAGCATGACATGCATCTTCTATAACAATAAGTTTGTATTTTTTTGCGATAGCTATTATTTTGTCCATCTCGCAAGGTGTTCCCGCAAAATGCACCGGTACAATGGCTTTAGTTTTTTTGGTTATATATTTTTCAATATCGGATTCAAGAATATTGTAATTATCTTTTCTCACATCGGTGAAAACTGGTTTAGCACCAAGAACTAAAAGCATGTTTGATGTCGCCACAAAAGTATTTGGGGTAGTGATTACTTCGTCTCCCCTTTTTAGGCCAGCCGTCAAATACGCCAGATGGAGAGCTGAGGTGCCGCTTGAAACAGCCACGGCGTATTTAGCCCCGCAATATTTTGCGAGTTTTTCCTCAAATTCTTTTATCTTGGGGCCTTGAGTAAGCCAATCGGATTTTAAAACTCCGACCACTCCTTTTATGTCCTTATTGTCTATGATTTGAGAGCCATACGGAATCATTGATTTGGGGTTACTGTGTAATCATCCGCTTAAACTGCTCTTTGGTCAGCCATTCCCGATTTGTATCGCTGGTATAACTGAAGTCCTTTGTTAATTTCTTGCCCATACCAAGCAATTTTTTGTAGCGCTCTTTGATGTTAAAAATATGCTCATTGTGGGGCAGAATGACAAAATAATCCTTCAATTCAAGGGTATATCTGGATTCTTCCGCAGTAAGAAGAACCTCGTGTATTTTTTCTCCCGGTCTGATTCCGATAAATTTTTTTATCGCTTTGGGAACAAGCGCGTCAAAAAGATCAGTCAGCTTCATGCTTGGCACTTTAGGCACAAAAATTTCGCCGCCGGCCATATTTTCCAAAGCAAAAAGAACTAATTTAAAAGTCTGCCCGATATTTATCCAAAATCTGGTCATTTCTTCATGAGTGATATGGACGGTATCCTGATTGGCATTTTTTAACAGAACTTCCACCACGCTTCCCCGGCTGCCTATAACATTTCCGTACCGTACACAGCTGAAAGCGGTCTTGGCGCTGTATGAATTTCCGCTTATCATAAGTTTTTCGGCGCATAATTTTGTGGAACCGTAAAGATTAACTGGCTGAGCCGCTTTGTCGGTGGAGATGAGTAGCACTTTTTTAACATTCTGGTCAATAGCGGCCTCAATAACATTTTGAGTGCCGAGAACATTGGTCTTGACCGCCTCAAAAGGATTATATTCAAGCATCGGCACCTGCTTGAGAGCGGCAGCATGAACTACGATATCAACACCGTGAAAAGCGCGTTCCAAACGAGGCAGGTCTCGCACATCTCCTAAAAAAAATCTGGCTCGCTGATCGGAAATTTCTTTATTCAAATTAAATTGCTTGAGTTCGTCGCGACTAAAAATGATGACTTTTTTCGCTTTGGAGTGGGCAAGAATGTGCTTTACAAAACTGCTTCCAAAAGATCCGGTACCACCGGTTACTAATATTGTTTTGTTTTTAAGAAAATCCATTTTTATAGTGTTGCTCTTTTTCATACATTTTTAAGGTTATTTATTTTGTAAAAATAAGAATCTTTGTCCTTGAGAAGTTCTTCGGGTTTCCCCTGTTCAACAATTTTGCCACCATCAAGTGCCAGAAGTTTATGAGCATTGTTTATGGTTGAAAGCCGGTGAGCAATTATCAAAACAGTCATTTTTCCCTTTAGATTCTCAATAACTTTTTGGATCTGAACTTCTGATTCATTATCAAGGGCGCTGGTGGCTTCGTCAAGAATAAGCAATTGCGGTTTGCGAGTCAATACCCTAGCAATGACTACTCTCTGCCTCTGACCAGCCGAAAGCATTATGCCCCTGTCTCCAATTATCGTATTAAAACCATCCTTTAAACTTTTAATAAAATCATAAATATTTGCCATTTTGGCAGCTTCAATTATTTCTTCCTCTTTCAAAGCTGAATTATAAAATCGGATGTTATTCCCAATCGTATTATTAATAAGAAAAATATCTTGAGACACATAACCTATATTTTCTCTCCATGAGTGCAAATCAATATCTGTAATATTGTGTCCATCAACTAAAATATTCCCTCCGGTTGGTTCAAAAAGCCGAAGCATAAGGTCTACAATAGTGGTTTTACCGGCGCCACTTGGACCTATGAGCCCAACCATTTCACCCTGATTAATTTTAAAATTTAATCCATTTAAAATAGATTTACTGTGCTGATATGAAAAAGAAATATCTTTAAACTCAATGGTATTTTTAAAAGAAAATTTTAGGGTACCATATGATTTTTCTTCAAACAAAATAGCTTCCTTTTCAAAATTTACCAGAGTTCTCAAATAAGGGGTCGCATCATTGATTGTCTGGGCGCTCAACTGTAATTGCTGAAAGTATAGAAAAATCCGCTCAATAAGATAAACGGTTGCCGCAAATGCGGCAATATTGAAATTAGGCAATTTGTAGGAAATAGCAAAAATAACCATAATTAAAATCACCCCCAAAGGCTGCATCAATGAATTTGGAACTACTCGTAAAAAACTGACTTTGGAAATTAACTTCTTGAGAAATTGAAAATATTCCTTTCCTCGAGTAATCACCGCCTCATCCGCCAGCATGACTTTAACTGTCTTTATACCCAAAATATTTTCATTGACAAAGTGGGTTACCACTCGATTGGTACTTTCAATTTCACTGTTAGCAAGTTTGGTATTATACATAAGTGGTTTAAACACCACAAAGAAAAGGCCCGCCACCACAACAGTAATTAGAGTTGTCATCGCTGAGATATTAATTGCCACAAACACATAAACCGACAAACTACTGATTATGGTTACTACATTGGAAATATGACTTAAAAGCGCTTCGGTATTGGTCACATTAGTCATAAGTACAGTTTGAAGATGGCCCATTTTTTGAGTTAAAAGATAAGACCACTTGGTCATTATGGTTTTTGCAAACAAATTGCTTCTGGTTTTTTCGGAATAATCACTGGTAATATGAGCTCTGATATAACCACCAACAATTGAAACCACTGCCCGAAGAATAAAAAGCAAACACATAAAAATAAGCAGGTATTTGAGCGAAAAAGGCACATTAATATATTGGAATGCTTTTCCTATGGATTTGGATATGATATCGTCCCCCGTATTGCCATTGCCAATAATAAAAGAGAAAAGAGGAATGAGCGCGTTTACACCCACACCCTCAAGCAAACCAGCTATAAATCCCAAAAAGACCAAAAAGGTGATATGCCACTTATATTTGCCAAAGCCGTAATTATACAGTCTGATAAAGGAAAGTATGCGTTCTTTTTTTGATTTTTTCTCTGACATATGGTTTTATAAGTAAGTAGTATACCATTTTAAACTTATAAAGTATAATGATTTTATGAACCCAAATTCAAGCTCCCTAAAAGGTAAGAAGATTTTAATATTTCAACAACGGGGCTGGGCGATAAGTATTGGACATTTTTTGGCTAAAAAACTTCAAGATGAAGGGAGTAAATTGGCCGCTTTAACATTGAAAAAAACTACTCATGAATTTATTATTGACCAACTAGATGTTAAATATTCACAAATAATTAATGTGGATGATGTTTTAGAATATCCGGAAAAATATTTGGGTGACGAGAAAATAACTTTCACTGATATTTGCCGCGAATTAAATATTGATTCTCTTTGGCCATTAATTTATAGCGATCGGCTACTAGTCCGCTCATATGGCGAGAAATATTATTACAGCTACCAGCAAAACGTTACTGATGAATTCATAGCCCTCTATATAAAAGCTTATTACAAAGTTATTCGCGATTTGATAAAAACTTTTGAACCAAACTTGATTATTATGGCGGGGTTTATCTATGAGGGTCATGTGTTGCTTGGTTTATTGGGGGATAAATATAATATACCGACTGTTTCCATTGCCGATGCCAAAGTGCCTGGTTATGATATGTTTGTCCAAGATTATATGGTTCATGTGGGTCCGTTGATTTCAAGAGCCAATGAGCTTAATAGCGGTTTGGTAGATTCCGCCAACAGAAAAAAGGCGCGGCAGTTTATTATTGATTTTGAGAAGAAATTTCAAGTGCCAATTCCCATAGAAACTCCGGTATCCAAAGAAAACATACTTAAGAAGATCAGACACGAACTCAGACCATTAAGATTAATTTATGAATGGTATACAAAAAATTCGGCCAGGGCCAATTACATTAAAACCATCGGTCCATCAATTGACTATAGGCCGCCAAAAATAATATTGCGTGACCATTTTTGCCGAAAAAAATATCTTAGATTTGCCAACAATTTCCCTTATTATCCATTTGATAATGTTGGCAAATTCGTATTTTTCCCTCTGCAGGTTACGCCTGAAATGAGCGCTGATTTAATATGCCCCATTTTTAATAATCAAATAGAGATCGCTCGACAACTCGCCATGTCACTACCGGATGATTATACATTGGTGGTAAAAGAACACCCCGCCATGGTTGGTTTACGCACACCAACATACTTGGAGAAGGTAGCGCGTACTGCCAATGTTAAATTGATTGATTATCGCATTTCGTCTGAAAAAGTTCTAAAGAGAGCTGATCTACTGATAGCAAACTATAGCACCACTTTATTTGAGGCGGCTTTATGCCGAAAGCCGTCTATTATGCTTGGAGATTCTGGTATATTTAAATTATTGCCCAATGTTATAAAGCATAGCGATATGGGCACCATGACTTTGGCAATTAAAAATGCTCTATCACTTGACACAAGTAGCCTAGAATATGAAAGGCGTTTAGAAAATTATATTGCGGCAGTTTATGACATCGGGTTTGATTTTAAATACCAAAAAGCGTGGGAGCGAGGTGGAGAAGATTTAGAGCAATTTTGGCGACTTTACAGGAAAGAAATAGAGCGAGTCTTGAATTTAAATTAGCAACAGAAAAAATCGTTTATGAAAATCAGCTGTATCATTCCCACCTGTGATAGAAAAGATATGCTCGAGCAAACACTCCAATCGGTATTGAATCAAACAAAAGGGCCTGATGAAATAATTGTTGTTAATAATGGCAACAATGATGTGTCTATACCATCAAAATTTGACGGGTATATAAAGGTAATCCGCTTGCCACCACATTCAGGTGTTTCAAAAGCTCGCAACGCTGGTGCCAAGTTTGCAACTCATGAAATACTCGCCTTCCTTGATGATGATGACTTGTGGGGACGAGAATATCTTGAGAATGTCGCTAAAGCATTTGAAAAAGGTGCTGATTGCGTTGTAAGCCGTCTGGATAGACTTATTGATGGAAAAATACTTCCACACAAAAATGCGGCTGGTCTTATCAGTATAAAAAACCTGCTTCTATTTAATCCCGGGATAACCGGCTCTAACATTACAATTAAAAAAAATATTTTTATTTCGCTCGGAGGATATGATCCAAAATTACCAACATCAGAAGACAAAAGTCTCGTATTAGAACTCTTGCTTTTAAATACTGCGTCAAAAATCGCAACATTACCGGATAATCAGGCAATTCAGCGTCAATATAGCGGAGAGAGGATCACTAACCCACAGTATCTGGCAATTGGCATAAATGCCTTTACAAAAAAATACCGCCACCTTATGAATAAACAGACATATTTTTTAAATCGCTGGAAATACTTTAAAGCTTGCGCCGAAGCCGGAGATGAAATCGCTTTTGTTGGGCGTATTCTATACGCTTTAATTTATCGCGCAGCAAAATTTTTTTCTTCTTTTTAATAAACTAATTAATAAAAAACACATCGGTAGCACGCTCACTATTCTCGATGTGCTTTATTACATCATTAACCTGCTCATAAGTGGTTGAAAAACACCTCCTTTTACTCGAAAGAAAGTTAAGCATCTTTTCGTAATATTCCAATCTGCTACAAGTAATTTCCATATAAATAACCTGGATTTTTTCAAGATGTTTTTTGATAGATTCAAACAACATTGGTTCCGCCCCCTCAATATCAATTTTCAACAGGTCAATTTTATCAATTGAATTATCTTGAATAAATTTATCTAGCGTAATACACGGTGTTTTTGTGCCATCTTTCACATCAACAATTGTATTTTCGCTTCCCCCACCTATTGAAACCATTGTCGTACCATTAACGGAAGAAAGCGCTGTATTAAAAGGAAAGATATTTTTAGTAGAAAAGAATTGCTGGCCGATATTTTTTTTAAGAAGTTTAAAATTTTCCGGAGACGCTTCAATGGCATAAATTTTTGCGTTAGGATATTTTGAAGCAAAATATAAAGAAATTTCTCCCTGAAAAGCTCCGACATCAATTATTGTTTTCAAATCTTTGTGATGTTGTCTCAAAAAAATATCAATCGGTAACCCCTCATTGGCTCCTTCTGTTGTAAGTTTCAGAAATTTATTGTTTAAATCCAATACAACACCTTCATTCAAGATTTTAGCCCCTTCCTTGTTTATAATAAAACTTGCCGGATAATCAAACTTCTTTAATAACGAAACAAAAATGGATATTTGTTGTCGTAAAATTGCGATCCGAAGAAATCTATTTTCATTACTTCTGATATCTTTCACAAAAAATTGCTTCAATTTTAGTATAATTTTTCTCATATTAACTATTTCACTTTAAATATAGAAACGCTACCCAGAGTTGCAGATAAATTTAAAAATGTATACTGCTTGAATTTGTTTTCCAAATTCTTATATTTTTCATCGCCAAAGTCCACCAAAACATAATCGGCCTTATAAGTCTTAAGGGCTTTTTCAAATCCTTCTTTTTTAAATTTAGCATATTTATCCAGGACGACATCTACATATTTTTGTTCCATCAAAACCGTTTCCGGATATTTTTTGCCCGTAATAAATTGTAAAATCTTTCTTCTGGATTCCTTGCTTTGATAAGTGTCTATAAATTTATTTATCCAAATTCCCCTATTCCCGTAAACATCATCCCTTTTTATATCTTCAAAAAAATTCTGAATAACCCACCTGTTTTCTAATTCGTCATCGGACATCAAATACATTCCGGCATATGTTTGCCAATAACTGCTGTTATGAGTATAAACTGGCAGGAGTAAATCATAATTCTGACCTAAAGCGTATACGACAGAATCTTGGGCTGTATTTTTATTGAGCCAATCCGCGATAATCATTGAGTTTTGAATATCTGAAATTTCCGACGGATGAACGAAGTTTGCAAAAGTAAAAATTTCCCTTTTTTGTCTGTAAAAAATGAAGAATAGAAGAACTGCCATCAAAAAAATAACTGATGCTTTTTTAAAGTCAAACTTTTTGTATTTTACGAAATATTCCGAAAGCGACTCTGCGCAAATGGCGATAACAAGAAACACAAATAAAATTGTTACCATATAATAGTGGGAAGAAAATTGCAGTCCCTTGCCGGTTATGATGTTTTGCCAATTCAATATGATTCCGCTCAAAATCAAAGAATAACCAAAAAACAATTTTCTCTTTTCAATAAAATCTTTTCTGATTAAAAATAATACCGGCAGACAAAATCCCAGCAGAGCGACATTTACAAAAGCTCCTGGCCGGTGGGTAAAAATAAATCCATTTCGGAGAGAAGCTTCGGCAAAAGACGGATCTGCGACCGATTTCAACAAATTTAATGCGTAGGGCAAGGCGATCAGAACGGAAACGACGCCAAAAATCATCCAATTTTTTATCCAGTATCTGAAGTTTTTTTGCCAAACAGCCAAAATCAAAGAATTTACCACATACAGCACGATTATGGTCGACCAATAAAATGGATATATGTAAACTAGGCAGCCGAAAATTACGGCAAGCGACACATTCAGAGTCGCAGATGTTTTGAAATCATAATCCTTGGAAAAAATTTTCCAAAGAAGCAGAAGTCCGTATATGAAAAAAATAAAATTGAACTGCGGACTGATTGGTCGGCCAAAAGTGTTTAGAAATACAAGAAAAAAAACAGATGACGACACGGCCGAAATGGTTCTTGATTTTGTTATATTGAAAAACAGCGCGTACAACAAAATAACTCCCAAAAACGGTAAAATGAAATCGTTGATAGCAAATGTTTTGGGAACTGAAAATCCAAATAATTTTGCTTCGCCTGAAAGTATTATTTCGGAAAGTGATTGCGTTAAAGATGGTTTGTTTTTCAGCTCTTTTATGAAAGGGTTGCCGGAATTATAGTGGCCTTTGTAAACTTCCCGGGTTGTTCCGAGATAATATTGCTCATCGTCGTTCATCGTTGGATAAATGCCCCTGAAACTGCGACCGGCTTCCATGACAGAAAAAACCGTGGGGAAAACAATGGCTAAACCAAAAATCAATGCCAGCGGAACTATAAACCAATGTTTTTTTATCAAATTCGACATAACTAGTTGTCCAAATATCTACAATTAAACCGTTTTTATAAATGAAATAATTTTTTCTGCTCTGATTTTCCAAGTATATTTCTCCGAAACATCCCAATAAGCTTTATCCGCTATTTTATTGCTAATCTCAGGATTCTCCTTGAGTTTAACGATAGCCTCAGCTAGGGCCCGTACATCATTGGGAGGCACCAATAAAGAGTTTTCTCCGTCTGTTAATATTTCCCTCAAAGAGGGCAGGTCTGTCGCAATAATAGGCCTTTTACTGGCCATATATTCAAAAATTTTAAGGGGCGACATATAAAAATTATAATGCTTATTTTCCGGAAAAGGCGCCACAAAAACATCACATTTCCCGGCATATTTTGAAATATCAGAATAAGAAACCTGGCCTGTAAAAATCACTCTATCAGATACACCCGATTCAAGAGACATGTTTTTATAATATTCAATATCCGATTTTTCACCACCCACCACTAAAAATTTATAGTTCGATGGCAATAAGGTAAGCGCTCGTAGGCCATCGGCAACTCCTTTTCCCATGCCCATGGTTTTTAATGTGCCTATGTAACCATACACAAAATCTTTTTCCGAAAGACCCTTGATTTCAAAATGGTTAGAATAATTTTTAAATTTATCTAAATCCACCCCGTCAGAAGCAACAATGATTTTGCCAACCGGCACGCCAACAGCAACAAATCTATCCTTTATAAACGAAGTGAGCACTATAAGCTTTTTTGCCAAAGAAAACATAAATTTATGTTGAGACGATACTTCCTTTGGGAATGAATGCTGTTCCAAAATAATACCTGGAAAAAATAATGTTGAGTATAAATCTCTGGAGTACAGGATATCAAAATGATTAAACCAAACATAAAATCTGGCTGAAATATAAAAAGAAATAAAACGAAGCCAATAAAAAAATGGGTGTGGATTGCCGACAAATATATCTGTGCATGGCAGTTTTTTTATAAAAAAGGTCTTAGGTATTTTATAATGTTCAAAAGGATCTTTTTTAAATAAACTTCTATTTGGAACTATAAGCGTCACTTCTGCGCCAACCTCGCTAAATGCCTTGCACATATTCATTATTTGAACAGAATGCGCCCAACCTTCGGCCAAACTAACATTTGCAATATACGCTATTTTCATAATTTTAAAATTTATTGATGATTTCTTTAAACCAATCTAGTTTAATTTTAGCAGTCAAATTAATATCTGTCTTTGCAGCAAATTCACGGCTTTTTTCTCCCATCTCAAATCTTTCTTTTTTAGTTTTCTTGTACAAATTTAAAATAGCATTGGCTATTCCATTTATATCATCTGTTTTAACAACAAAACCATTCTTGCCTTCTGGCACAGAATTTGGCAAAGCTCCATTATCATAAACAACAATGGGCAGAGCGCATGACATAGCTTCGAGTAAAGCCAAGTCAAGCCCACAACTGCGCGGGCTGTTTGAAAGGTTGCAATACCCTTCTATTGATTTATAAAGTCTGAGCTTTTTTTCTTCTGAAAGGTTTTGGAGAAAAAAGACATTATTTTCTACTTTTTCTTCTTTAGCTAAAGAAATCCATTTTTCCATACCAACATCGCCTCCAACAATAACAGCCCCAATTTCTGTAAATCCTTTTTTATTTAAAATAGATACGGATTTAATAAGATGATCGTGTCCCTTACGATAATGAAATGCTCCGGTCATGGCTACTAAAAATTTGTCGTGGGGCAATTTATAATAACCCCTCAGTTCATTCTTTGTCTCTTTCAATTCCTTTTGATAAAAACTGTAGTCACAAGCATCGTAAAAAACCCTTACTCTCTCTTTTGGCAGATACATAAGCGGACCAACAGAACAATTATCCATACCAATTACTAAACTGGATAAATTTAATAAATAAGTCCAATATTTTGCTCTATTATTTTCATCTAAATGTTTATTTACACCCATTTGCAAATCATGAACTTCTGCATATGTCTCAAAAACAACCGGAATTTTTCTATTCTTAGCTATTTCTGCCACCATAAATGTTTTTATAAGAGCCGTTTGACATGCAATAATATTCGGCTTAAAAGAATCAATTATTTTATCTATCCAAACTCCATAAGCAGAATATAAGATGGTCTCTGTTGAGATTTTTGGATATATTTTAAAATATCTAAAAAAAAGAGTTGTATATAAAATCGGATTTGTTAAAAAATAACGAATCAAAAACAGAAATTTCTTAAATTTGTTTGGCTTGCTTTTATATTCAAAAAAATAATTAGCCCCAGCCCCTAAATCATCTGCATTTGCCGGTTTGTAAACAAAAGTGACAGCAACTTCATTTCCCGTTTTTTTCCAGACCTTGGCATACAACAAAGAAATGTTTTGGACGCCGGCATACGGCGGTGGCATAGAATCTCCGGTTGTACCGGTTATGAGAATTCGAAGCGACATGTTGTCCAGTATACTAATAAATGACAAGAAATCAATTGTGTTGTATTACTTGTATAAATTGGGAAACCTGATACTATGAGCCTCAGATTAGAGAGGAAAACTATGGAAAAATGCCGATTGATAGAATTTCCTGTCCATGCCGATGGGCGCGGAAATCTGTGTGTTTTGCAATACGATCAACATATTCCGTTCAAGCCAGAACGCACTTTTTGGGTTTGGAATGTGCCTCAATGGGTGTCGCGAGGTGGCCATGCCCATGCTCATAGTAGCCAGATTCATATATGCGTAGGTGGCACCGCTAAGGTCAAAACGCATGATGGAGAAAAAGAAGAAACATTTGTACTTGATTCTCCAAACAAAGGTCTGTTTACAGAACCGATGGTCTGGGGAGAGTTTGAATTATCTTCTCCTAATGCCTTTCTTATTGTAATATCTTCCCATACTTACGATAAAGAGGACTACATAAAAGACTACAATGAGTTTTTGAGGCTTTCACGAAAGTGATTCGCTCCGGATGGAATATCCGGAGCTTTTGTTTAATGATTATTTTTGAGAATAAATATATATTCCGATGCCCAACCCAGTTTCTCCAACATATTCCTAAGATGATTCCAGCCAAAACCATATCCCGAGACAGCAGGTCCCTTTATGCAACTCATTATAGCATACCCGCTATCTTCAAAAAGTTTTTGCCAACTGTTTTTACTCCATGATTGCCATTCTTCAATATGGGTTTTATAATTGCCGTGAATTTGGGGCAAAAAAATGCGTTTCCATTTATTTATCTTATTTACTTTATTTAAATTAATATTATTTTCAAAATTATTAGTAGTTCCTCTAAAAATCGGCTTCTTTTTAAAAATTCCGATTAATCTATCTGCAAAAAGCAAAAGAAGGTTTGGATAAAAAAGAAGCAGATATGTAATTTTGAGCATTCTGCCAGGAACAATGTGTATGACATATCCATCAAAGGAGAGCATTTTCCTTGTATTCTGCAAAAAAATTTTTTTATTAGAAAGATGCTCAATAAGATTTGATGAAAAAATTAAATCAAATATGCCGGAATTAAACATGCCTGATAAAGCATCGGCATCATATGCTTTATAATCCACGCCTATAATTTTGAATTCATCTTTCAAGCGTTTAAAATTTAAGTCAGAAGAAACAAATTTTGAACACATTGGTTCAATTAAAGTAGTCTGATAACCATCGCCGGCGCCAAATTCTATGCCATTATTAAATTTTTTTACCGGAATCAAAGAAAATGCTCTTTTTATTTCTTCTTTTCGTATGGTGTGTATATAAGTACTCCAATCATTTTTTAAAAACATAGTTCATTAAAAATTATATTTAGATTAAAATTTTTTGATTTTGCAAGTTTTTTATAATGTTGTAATATGCAGTATAATATACCATGAATTTTGCCAGGGATAAAGTTTTAAATCTTTTAAGGGCTAAAAAAATAGCCCTGTTCATTGTTGCTTATAATGCCGAGCGGCATATTCAAAAAACTATTGAAAGAATTCCCAAAGATATAATAAATAGTCTGGCAGAAATTTATTTTATAGATGATTCTTCAAACGACAAGACGGTAGAAAAAACAAAAGCCGTCTTTAAAAAACTTGGCATAAGAAATTACCGAGTGATGAGAACGCCCTTCAACCAGGGTTATGGCGGAAATCAAAAAATCGGTTATTACTATGCGATCAAAAATAATTATGATTATGTCATCATGCTCCATGGCGATGGCCAATATCCTCCGGAATTCATTCCCCTTATTATCGAGCAATTTGAGAACCCTAAAGTTTCCGCGGTCTTTGGCTCAAGAATGATAAATAAATACCAAGCTATTAGAGGAGGCATGCCTTTGTATAAATGGCTCGGCAATCAGATTTTAACCGGTATAGAGAATAAACTTATGAATTCCCGGCTTTCTGAATTTCATTCCGGTTATCGGGCTTATTCCGTTAACGCTTTAAAATCCATACCTTTTTATTTAAATAGTAATGATTTTCATTTCGACACGGATATAATCATCCAGTTTTTAGCCAATAATTTAAAAATTGTTGAGATTTCTATTCCTACTCACTATGGGGATGAGATTTGCCATGTTAATGGTATGAAATATTTTTGGAACTGCATCAAATCAGTCGTGAAATATCGTTTCTATAAAATAGGAATTTTTTATCAGCCAAATTTTGATATAAAATCATCCCTTGTCAGAAATTACCCAATCAAAGAAAGCCGAAATTCTCTTCACTATTATGTAACCAATAAGCTGCCTTGGAATAAAACAGACAATGTGATTGAGATCGGAGCAAATGATGGTGCTTTATCTGAAAGAGTTTCTCCCTTGGTAGCTTCTATTGTGGCTGTCGATATTCAAAAGCCAGACTCTCGGCCGGGAATTAAATCAGTCGAGCTTGATCTTAATTCCGACTTTACAGATGCCTTGGGCCGGAACAAATATGACAGAGTCATTGCTCTGGATGTTATTGAACATCTCTATGACCCGGAAAAATCGATGGCAAGGATAAACAATATCATGAAAACCGGCGGGAAGCTGTATATTTCAACTGCTAATATAGCTTTTATAATTATGCGAGCCACTCTTTTAATAGGATGGTTTAATTATGGCAAAAGTGGCATTTTGGATAAAACTCATCATCGTTTGTTTACAGTAAATACCTTAAAAAGACTGCTAAGAAACAGCGGTTTTAAGGTTGAACAAGTGGTTGGGTTTGGTCCCCCCATAGCTGATAGTATAAGCAATAAAGGAGTCCTTAAAATAATTGACAGGGCCGCAGGATTTTTGGCAAGACTAAAGCCCTCAATATTTAGTTTTAGTTTTCTGATAATCGCTGAGAAAAAAGCGCCTTTAGAAGAAATTTACGACCTAACTATGAAATCTGTTTAGAAAATAAATATGTTTAGGCAATATAAAAAATTTTTAATCCCGATATTTTTGTGTTTAGTCATAGCATCTTCTTATATGATTATAGACTCAGGGAAAGTGGGTGGTGATGCCATTGATTACGAAGAGTTGTCTAATTCCATACTTACAGGAAAATACTCAATTGATGGTGCCACTAGTATGTTGCGAGAACCCGGCTACCCTTTCTTTAGAGCAGTTCTGAAATGGTTACATTTTTCTATGGGTGGTATTTTGTGGATTCAGATACTTCTCTATGCTATAACTATATTTTTTGTCGGTTTGACTTGCTTCAAAATAGACAATAGAGCTGGTGTTTGGGGAGCTTGGGGGGCAGCATTATCTTACGGTTTGGCTTTTTATCCGTCGCATCATCTTTCGGAAACATTAACCGCTTTTTTTCTTTCTATTATCGGCCTGCTCTTTATCACAACTTTAGACAATCCTAGGTGTAAACATTGGATATTTTTGGGAATGGCGTCAGGAGTTCTTTTATTGACTCGCTACGCTTTTTTTCTGATACCAATAGTTTCCGCAGCAGCGATTATAATAACCGCAATAAAAAACAAAATGCTTGATAGAAAAGAGCTCGCCATAAATGTCGTTTTGATGTTTTTAATAATGGGAATTATAATTTCTCCGTGGGTTATCAGAAACTATAATGAGTTCGGTGAAGCAAATATTGCCGGACGATCTGGCAATATTCTTTACGCCAGAGCTTGGAAAGCAGAGAAATCATGGCGGTCTCTTTTTGATAGTTATATTTCTGTTTTTATAGGAAGAGGCCTACTTTTTACTATCTATCCCACCAGCCAACCTATATTTCAAGAACAATGGGACTGGCAGCGAGATACGAATAAATTAAAGCTTTTGGGAGATAGCAATACAGAAGTAAACAAAAACTTAAGAAAAGAAGCTTTTGGAATAATTTTCAAAGATTTTAATCAATTTGCCAAGTTTGCCGCTTGGACAGGAGTAGACGGGCTTCGTCTCCTCGCGCTTCCCAATCCTGTAATTGAAGCTCAAGGTTCTCCAATTGAGGGTACTTACGGCCCGTTGGCCAAAGAAGAAGGGCTGTCTTTAATTCAAATTATCGCTCTGGCTTCAGTGCACATAATCCAATTATTATGGTTTGTTTGCATTGTCTTGAGTATTATTTTCGGATTTAGAAAATATGGTTTTCGATTCATCCCCGGCATTTTATTAATCGGTTTCATTTTGCCTCACTTGGCTATTGATGATACGGCTAGGTTCGCGGCACCAATGCAACCGTGGCTTTTATCTGGTATTTTCATAACTATCTTATATCCTCTCTATAAAGGTGATTTATTAGATATGAAATTTTTTTGAATTCGTGATATATTACTTTAACGTATATGACAATTCCTAAAATCTCAGTGGTTATATTATGTTATAAAGCTGGTAATTTCGCCAAAGTATTTCATCAAAAAGTAGCAAAAATTCTGCAGGATAATAACTTGGATTATGAAATAGTTCTTGTCGGCAACTTCTGGGCCGATAAGGGTGACATTACCCCAGAGGTAGTTCGCCAAATAGCAATAAACGAAGACAGAACGATATCGGTTATTAAGAAAAAAACAACTAAGACACACGGCATGGGCTGGGATATGCGCTCCGGACTGGAGGCGGCCACGGGCAGTACCATTGCAGTGATTGATGGTGATGGCCAAATGCCTCCAGAAGACATACCAAAACTTTATAAAAAACTTGTGAATGAAAAATTGGATATGTGCAAAGGAAAACGAATTTCACGTGGTGATGGGATATATCGTAGATTTATTTCTCGTATATTTAATGAAATTATGCAATTACTGTTCCCTGGAATTATTTCAAATGACATAAACGGCAAGCCTAAAATTTTTACACGCGAGGCCTATAACAAATTAAATCTGGAATCCAATGACTGGTTTATTGACGCCGAGATTATGATAAAAGCCAGTCGAAATAACTTTCGTATCGGCGAAATGGAAGTTATATTCAAAAAAAACCCAGAGCGTCCATCTTTTATTTCTTTTAAAGCCAATGTTGAATTCATTAAAAATATTATTGTTTGGAGAATGAGAGAATCAAGAATTCTAAAAAAATGAAAAAGAAAATATTCATAACTGGAGCAAGTAGTTTTCTGGGTGAAGGTTTGATAGATAAATTAAAAAATACGTACGACATTACAGCTCTTAAACATAACAAACCACTAAAAACATCTGGAGAAATTAAAGTAATCAACGGAGGAATAGAAGATATTTCATTCTGGCAAACAGAAATACCCCTCATAGATATTGTTATTCATATTGCTTCCATATCTCACACTAATAACCCAAAAAATTATGAGAAAATAAATACTCTTGGCACAGAAAAACTTGTTAAAATGGCCGAAGAAAAAAATGTTAAACAATTTATTTATATTAGCACTCGAACAATAGGAAGCCAGTGTGGAGCATATGGAGCATCAAGAGAAAAAGCCGAAGGATATATTAAAAATAGCAAAATCCCCCACACAATTATCCGGGTTGGTGAAGTATATGACGAAAGTTTTACTAGAGCAGAAGGTCTTGGGAAAATAGTTTCTCTCGTTGAAAAAAGTTTCGTCGTTCCCCATGTTGTTGATAAAAACACAACTATCGCTCCAATACATATAGATGACGTGCGAGTTGGTATTTTAGCTACTGTTGATAATAAACTCTCTTATGGCAAAACATACACACTTACGGGACCAGAAAATTTATCACTAAAACAAGTGATAGAAAGAATATGTAAATTTAAGAAAAAATCCCCTATTATTTTTCCTGTCCCAAGAATTTTTGTTCAAGTTGTTTACTCTGCCATCACAAAAATCAACAAAAAAGCTGTGCTGGATGGGTTAGAAAGACTTTTGTGGATACGAAAAGAATCATTAAGTGCAAATGTTTCAAACGATCTCCACATAAACCCAAGATACTTTTTAAGATCTTTTCCTTAAAAATAGCATGGATATTTTATTTATTTATCCTCCAATTTCCGTTAATGAAAGATATGTCATAAGCGCGGGAAAAACCGGTGGCAATTTGCCGCCTCTAGGAATTGCCCAGCTCTCTTCTTATCTTAGAGAAAAAGGAGTTAAGGTTGGTTTGATTGACAGCGTGATTGAAGATTTTTCAATTGATCAAATAGTTGAAAAAGTGTTTGAGTTTAATCCAAAAATCATAGGGTTTTCCGCCTTAACTCCGAATTTTCACCGAGCAGCCGCATTTGCTGCTCTAATCAAAAAAAGCAGGCCGGAAATTTTAATTATTTTGGGCGGGCATCACGCCACGATTTTACCCAAGGAGATTTTGGAACAGAATGATTATTTTGATTTAATTGTTTACGGCGAGGGAGAGCTTACGGCCGAAGAAATAATCGATAAATATAAAAAGAGCGGCTGGCGCAAAAATGTCTTTTTAAATGATTACAATATGTTATCTGGCATAAATGGAATTACATTTAGGCGCGGAAAAGAAGTTGTGATCACACCCCCAAGAGAGTTAATCCAAAATCTGGACGAACTGCCATTCCCCGCCTGGGACCTTTTGCCAATGAATAAATATATTCCTCTGCCCAATCAATATAAGAGGACACCTGTAATTAACATGGTGGTCATAAGAGGATGTCCATTTAATTGCAGTTTTTGCTCCAATAATTCCGTCTTTGGCAGGAAAATCAGAGCCATGAGCCCCAAAAGAGTGGTGGAGCAAATCCGGCATGTAATGAAAAATTACGGCATCAGAGAAATATCTTTTTGGGATGATATGATGACGGCCAATAAAAAATGGATGTATGAATTTTGCGATTCGTTGATTAAAAACAAAATTGATATCACTTGGACTTGCTACTCGCGAGTTGACTGTGTTGACGAAGAAATTCTTCGCCACATGAGAAGAGCGGGCTGTTGGAATATTTTTTTTGGCTACGAGTCGGGGTGCCAGGAACTTTTGAATAACATTAACAAAGGAACAACCCTTAAGCAGATAGAGGTCGCCAATATGCTTTGCAAGAAGGTTGGCATAGAAATTAGAGCATCTTTTATGATTGCTCTGCCCGGCGAAACTCCTGAAATGGCAAAAAAGACAATAGATTTTGCCAAAAAATTAAATCCTGATTATGCCCAGTTTTGCATAACAACTCCTTACCCGGGGACCAAACTTTTTGAAGAGGCGTCAAAATATGGAATTTTGACTAAAAATTTTTCCGAATACAACATCTTTAATGCAGTTTTCGTACCATACGGCTACAAAAACAGAGGGGAAATTGAGACAGTGGAAAGGAGAGCCATGAAAGAATTTTATCTTCGGCCAAAATATATTTGGGGCCGATTAAAAAAAATAAACAGCTGGGAAGACATTAAAAGATATCTGAAGGGGTTTAGATTTTTTCTTGGATTTTTAGGTAAAAAGGCAGATAAAAAGAACGGCTAATTTTATATAAACTTCATTTTTTATTTTTACAGTCAACCGTCTTTTGAAATAAAATATAACTATCAAGTTCCCTCTTAGTGTAACAGGGAGAAAGCATATCCCCATACTCAGGATTGTTTTCTGTCAAAATAAAATCTTTTGTCATATCAGTTAGAGCATTTTTGTCCCCCGCTTCAAACAACCCCTGCACAGTGAGATATTGAAAATAATTATCCCCTTTCAAAAAAACCACCGCTTCTGGAGAATTGTAAAAAAAAACTTTCTGAGATGAAGGCACAACAGATAATGCCTGGGAAAGTATAATATTTCTCGTGCGCGAAACAAAAAAAGAAGTGTCGGAAAGAAAAATTAAATGAAAAAACTGAAATAATATTAAAACTACGGGAATAAGCATTGTGATTTTTTTTACATATTCATTACTAACTTTTTTAGCAAGAGTTATGATGGCTATCGGAAAAAATAAATATAGCAAAACATTGGCCGGAAAGAAGTAACGATACCATCCTGTTCCAAGGAGATAACCGAGCCAATTGAAAAATATGACAAAAAACAAAAGAAATTCTGATATGCTGAAATCTGATTTATCTTTTTTAAAGTATTTCCGCCCGAAGAAAAAAACTAATACAATAAAAAGGAAAAGGAAAAGTACGGGGGTGGATTCAGTCACAAATCTAAATAAATTTACGGAAACAGTCTCTACAAGCGACAAAGACGTATTAGACAGAGAAGATGGGCCGTTATTACCGGATTGCGAAACCATCGTTGGAATAATTTTTGTAATTAAATCTGGAGTCGGAAAATTTATCACGAACCAAAAAAATATTGGGGTAATAAACGCCAATAAGAGTATCAATATATTTTTTTTGTTCTTAATTTTCTTAATCCAAAAAAACAAAGAAAGAGGCAGGATTACACAAAGTAGAAGCAAATAAAGAGATTTGGTGACCGCAGCTAATCCTAAAAATAGACCTGCCAATATGGCAAATTTTTTATTTTCAAAATTGGTTTCTTCAAAATACAAAAGCATGATAGCTCCCAAGCATAAAAAGACCAACCCTGGCACCTCCCCCTGTACGGGTCTACCATTACCATAAAAAGGAGAAAAAGAAATGAGCATTAAGACCGACAAAATTGCAGGATAAAAACCGTATTTTTTTTTGGTGTATAAATAAAAAAGAACAACTAAGACAAACATATAGAGTATCATCGGCAAACGAGCCTGCCATATGCCCGTACCAAAAAGTTTGATGGATACCGCCACAGGAAAAATGACAGGATAATTAGTCGTAAGTAAGGCTCCAAATTGAAAAAAACTCCCTGGTTGGGTCTGCAATCCGAATACCCCACTTGATGCTACACTTCTTGCAATACTAGTAAGTATTCCCTCATCAACCCAAACTTTTGGAGTATCCGTAAAACGAAAAACAATTAAAAATGCAGCCGAAACAAAAACGAAACAAATGATTATTCTTTTATAATTTAATTTCTGGAGCATTTTTGCAATCATAAATAAAAGTCTCGATTTTACCGGATTTTTGATTATATATTGTCTCACAGGATGCAAAATATTTTGCGAACACGGTACTGGAATCAATATGTGGTATATCCACTACTAAAAAATAACCCTTTTCTGCACTTAGTGAAGCAACTTTTTGATTTAAACCGAATTTTGGATCTAAATAAAGTCTTTTTTCGTATTTACCTGTTTCCATTATGTTGAATCCACCGTTATCATTATAGACTCTTATAGATTTTATATCGTCATTATTTTTTATAAATTCCACAGCATTGTAAACTAGTTTTGAAGCGGAACCGTTTATTCTGCCAAACAGATATTCTTCAGCAAAAACTCCGTTATACAAAAGACCTAGAACCAAAATACCAATTAGAGCTTGTCTCTTAAAATTATTTTTAATAAAAGACGGAATCACCAGAGCAAAAGAGTAAACCCAGATTAAAGCCATAAAACCAAAGGAGACATAAAAAGGTATTGGGCCGGAGCCGCCCATAAAAGGAAACAGGAAATTCCACTTCAGAGAAATTATCCGGCCTATCCATTCAGTTTTTGGGTAAAGTGGTGGAGTAAAATGGTTTAAAAATTGGATGAAAAAAATTAAAAATGAAACCGCAGAAATAGAAATTATTTCTTTTTTGGAGATTTTTTCTTTTTTACCAACCAATTTGGCAAAAACCGCTCCCGAAATAATACAAAGAGGTATAATCAAAAACTGAAAGTATCTGTCTAGCGCTCCAATGGAAAAATCAAAAGCAAAAAGGTAAAAGAAAAGGCCTATAAAAATAAAAAAGAAAAACGGCCTGAGTTTTTGCCAAATATCTTTGTCAACAAAAAATACCGGCAGAAACAGAAGTGGTGAAGTATACAAAACAGACTTGGCAAACTGGACAAATGTCTGGAGCCATCCTCTGTTTAGAAAACCGGATGAGTTCCAAAAATGCTCCCAGTAGTCAATTGATTTTTCCAAAGGAAAGAAAGGGAAAATGAGTTTTGCCAATAGAAGCACAATGATCGCCGCAGTAGCCAGAAGAATGCCGAGCTCTATAAATTTTATAAACCTTTTTCTGTCAGCGAAAAATCCCCTGATTATTGCAAAATCCAAAGCAAATGCGACTAGAGGCAGGATTCCGCTCACTTTAACCAAAAACCCTCCAACGGCTCCCACAATGAATAAAATCATCCATATCCAATTTTGAAAATTGAAAATTGCCTGCCCCGTTGCAAGCTTGCTTCGCTTTGGGGAAAATTGAAAATTTGTTTTTCTTAATTGGAAATAACCTATAGACATAATTAAGAAAAAAGCCGGCATTACCGCCCCATCAACATCAACCATAAGGGAAGCCAAAATTGAATAAAAAGAAACAGCAAAAAGAAAGGCGGTCCAAAAGGCAATTTTACTTGAATTAAAAATAATCTTAGCCAGATAAAAAATCAAAAATAAATTTATCAGGCCGAAAGCAAACGGAATGAATCTAAAATTGTCGTAGCCCACGGCGGGGCCCAATTCTCTGTAGACCAGCTCAGCCAGAGGCGGATGCACTACCGCTCCGGGTGCGGATATGGCAGGGTTGGCGTACATCGGCCATTTATATTCATCTTGATGATAGGGATGATGAACGGCCGGCAAGCGAAGAATAACAAAAAAAACCGCTAAAACAACAAGCCAAACCCACTCTTTTCTACGCAAAAAATCAAAATTCATACAAAAAGGCTACCATGAAAACAATTTTATATAAAGGTGATTTCTTAAATATGAACTAAAGATTATTTAAGGTTTTTTTCTTTATGACAAGCAAAATAGATACCCCGAAAGGAAAGTTACAATATTTCAATATCTTTCTCTCAAAATCAAATATCGCATAAAATAAATCATTAAGGAGTGTATTATTAATGCTAAGATCCGAATACCTTGATTTAAATTTGAGAAATCTGCTGCCCAGACGTATTAGGGAAATGGGCAAGAATAATATGGTATTAAAATAGCTTTTTTTAATAATTTCAAATTCTCCCGCCTGTTCTGATACCTTTATAATTTCACTCAAGGTATACCGCCTAAAATGTTGAGAAATCTCGTCTTGGACCCCCCAAAGAAACATGAAAGCCGGAACCATAACAACAATAAAACCGCCTGGGCGGAGAAGGGAGTAGAAATATCTAAAAGTTTTCTCATGATTATTTATGTGTTCCAAAACATCAAGAGAAACAATGACATCAAAAGACTCCGGGAAAAGTATCTTTTCAGTGTCAAGATAAATATTTTTTATATTATGTTCGCGACCATATTTTATAGCTTCTTCTGATATATCAATTCCACAAGTATCGTAGCCTTCATTTTGCAACAACTTGGTGATGTGGCCAAAATTGCACCCGTAGTCCAAAATGGTACACCCTTTTTTGAAGTATTTTTGGGCCACATCTCTTAAGATATTATCTTTCACCCTAAACCACCAGTGACTCTTTTGGATGCTTTGATGCTGTTTGTGAAGTTTAATCTCCATATTTGCGAAAAAACTCAAAACTCATGTCTTAAATAAATTTTATGGATAATGCCATCTTAATATCTTCAAATAATGTTCCGTTTTTGATACTTATTTTTATTCTCTTAAATATAAACTCAGGGTTTAAGTATACTGTTCTATAAAACTTTTTGTAATAACTCTCTATAGTGTCCCATGAAAGATTTGGGTGGTCGTAAATCATAGAAGGTGCAGAATAGAATTTAAAATTTTCCCATTCATGAGTTTTTATTAACTTTTTATTTTCAAGTTCATTAAACATTTCCGTGGCAGGCAATGGAATTGTAATGCTGATTTTTGCCAGATCCAAATTAAGTGACTTTGCAAAGTTGATTGTATCCTGCATGGTTTCTTCAGTTTCTCCCGGTAGGCCGATCATAAAATATCCTGCCACTTCCAGCCCTGCTTTTTTGGCCATTTTAACCGCTTTAATGACCTGCTCCAAATTTATCCCTTTTTTTATGTTATTTAATATTTTTTGATTTCCGGATTCAATTCCGAAATAAACTCTGTAACATCCGGCCCTTTTCATTTTATCCAGCAATTCAAAATCTACCCTATCAACTCTTATGCCTGTAATAGTGCTCCAGATTATATCTACTTTTCTCTCAATCAATAAATCGCATATCTGTTTTGCCCTATCTAAATTCGTCGTAAACCCGTCATCAGTCAAATGTATCTCTTTAAAACCTATTTCTTTTATTTTGATGAACTCTTCTGCAACTCTTTCGGGAGATTTGACTCTAAAAGTTTTTCCAAAACAGCTTTTGTTGCAATAGGTGCACCCATAAGGGCAACCCCTGGAAGTTTCCACCCAAGCCACCGGATTTTTCTTTGCTATTGCGGAGGGTACTTTGTATTTATCTATATCGTAAAGATGATATGCCGGAAAGGGCAGAACATCTAAATCCTGTATAAATTCTTTTCTTTCATTAATAAAAATTTCTTTCCCTTCTTTATACGCAATGCCTTTTATTTCTGAAAGTTTTTCCCCTTCCATCACTTCATTTAATGAAAAATCCCCTTCGCCGATAACCGCTATGTCTAAGGAAGTTTCTTTTAGTGCAGATTCTGGAAATGATGAGCAATGAGGTCCTCCTCCAACAATAACTATATTTTTATTTTTTTTCTTGATTATCTTAGTTACTCTATCTGCTTCCCTTATTAAAGGGGTGACGAAAGTTATACCCACGAAATCCGGGTTAAATTTCTCTAGTCGGTCTAATAATTTCAAGTCTCCCTGTTCATATAAATTGAAATCAAAAATCTCAACAATATGTTTTTTCCCCAAAAGGCTGCTGGCGATGCAAGCTAAACTCAGGGGTGGCGTTGAAGGGGCTACTTCTTTCATGCTGGTTTTCTCGTATATTTTTTCAAACGGCAAATTTATTAAAAGTACTTTTTTCATATCAAAACTTATCTTCCTTATTAATAATACCGAATCGGTGTTTCAATATTAATAGAATCATTTTTAAGCCAACACTAACCACCTTAGAGAACCTGCCGGTCACCGAAGATGTTCCTACTCTCCTTAAATATTTAACTGGAATCTCTATATATTTAATCTTGTGTCTTATAATCTGTAGCATCATATCTGGATTAAATTCATTTCCCCCAACACTGAATTTGCGCTTTATTTTTGTATACGCCTTCTTATTGATAAGCCTATATGTACAGCCAACATCTGACAGATGGGATGTATTGAACAGCAATTCAATAAATTTTGCAACAAGAAGGTTCCCCCACTTCAAGAACTGACCCATATTAGCCCCTTCGCCTATCATAATTGAGGTGGTTCTTGTCCCGAACACAACATCAAAATCATCTGAATACGCTAAAAACTTTATTATATCCCCCGGATCAAAAGTCCCATCCGGTTCTATCATTATTGTAAGATCTCCGTTTGATTCTCCCAAAGCTTTTCTATACCCCCACCCGAATCCTTGTTTGGGTTCATAAAAGTATTTTGCTTTGGTTTTTAAAATCTCTTCCTTTGTCCCTTCTACTGCATTATTATCAACCGCTATTACTTCATCAACATATTTTGTTTCAAACAAATCATCAATGCATTTCTTAATAGATTCTTTTTCATTATATGTTGAGAACGCTACCGAAACTTTTTTATTGTGATACATAACTTGTTTATTAAAGCATTTAAGCTGTGATTTTCCAAGACATATTTTTGTAATTTTTCTGAAGCTATTTTTCTCTCTTCCTTATTTATATTTAGCCAAAATTTTATTTTCTCTGCAATATTTTCTGAAGTTTCTTTTTCTATTATCGTTCTATCATCAATTTCTCCATTTAGAGTTTTGTTAGCTACCACCAATAAACAACCGCAAGCAGCCGCTTCTAAAATGGTCTTATCAAAACTACCAGAAGGAGTAAGATTTACAAAAATATTATGTTCATTATAAATTTTTGGGGTTTCGTAATTTGGCACAGATTTATAAAATTTTATTTTATTGTCTAATCCCAATTCTTTAACTCTAACCTTGAGAGAATCATAATAACTTTGGTCTTTAGGCAAGGGGTCGCCATAGAAATCGCAGACAAAATCAATATTTTTTTTATTAAGTATATTGAGTGCCTCTATAAACAAAAGTGGTTGTTTTATGGGGCTTATTCTTCCCAAAAACAATACTGAGTTTTTCAATCTTTCAATCTTTAAATCTTTAAATCTTTCAATGTCTATGCCAACCGGCATTAAAATAGTTTTTTTACACTTGGCCACAAAAGCAAATTTTGATGTGCAAAAAACTTTGTTTGAAAGGCAAACGGCAATTCTAGTAAATAAATTGCCATATTGGTGATTGCGCCATAAATATATTTTTTTTCTCAAAATTTTCCATATAAATCCGCCGAGCAAAATATATTCCTGATTCATATGCACAAAAATAGAATCGTATTCTTTGTGCAAACCCAAAATCAAATTAAAAAAGTTTTTTATATATTTTATTTTGCTTTTTCCCGACTCTTTGCCCAAAGAAAAAATTTGAATATTTTTTGGCAAATTAAATTTTCCTTTTTCTAAACAAATAACAGAAATTTTTTCAAATTTTTTTGAAAGCTCTGAAATCCAATTGTGAAAAAAACCTGAAATCGGGTCTTCTCTATCCACTTTTTGGGTGATTATTAAAAGCCGCATTTTATTTTCTGTTAAATATAAAAAATTTATAAAGAATGAAATTCTGAATCATTACGAAGAAGCCGGCGATTATTTGGGAAAATATATACCATATCCCCAAAACATCCACGCAAACAAACATTAGTGCGGTGTTGGTTATCGTTCCCAAAACGGCGGCTATAGAGAACCTTGAAAATTGGCGATGCATCTTGCCGACCTTCATATCCCTGAAGACCACAAATTTTTGCAAGGTGAAGCTCACAATAAGAGAAACTAAGAAAGCTAATGTGGAAGAATACAGGTACCAAATGCCAGCGATATCGGTAAAAAGGTAAAGTGTAATTAGATTAACAGCCGTTGCTGTAATACCGCAAAAAAAGTATCGCAGAGTAATGAAAGAATTCCAGACCATAATCTTAAAATTAAATGCTCTTGACATGAAATTTCTTTTTTTGAAATTATCGGCTGTTTTTTTGATGGAATCAGCATATTTTTCAAAATAATTTTCGTGCGGCTTAAAATGATTGCTTGCGGCTGTTTTTGCGGATTCCCCTATTTTTCGCGCCAAGTTTTCGTTTTCGTAAATTTTTATGATGTTTTGGGCGAAACAGTCCGTATCTTTGGCGTCGCAGACCATGGCCGATTCGTTATTTTCAAAAACATCTCCAACCAAACCGGTATCAGACAAAATAAGGGGCAGCCCGCAGGAAGCGGCTTCAACCATGGACATGCCGTATCCCTCATATAAAGAAGTTGAGATGTAAATATCAGCTTCCTCATAATACTTATTCAAATCGCTTTGCCAGCCAACAAAATATATTTTAGATTTAAGATTCAAGATTTCAGATAATTTTTCAAGATTTTTTCTTTCGCCGCCATCACCAACAATAGTAAAAGTCATTTCAGGAAATCTTTCAGACACAATTTTGAATGTTTTTATGGCGGTCTCTATATTTTTTTCTTTTTCTAATCTGCACACTGTTAAAATATTTTTTGTCTTAGATTTTTCTGTTTCGGATTTCGGATTTCGGATTTCGGATTTTTTAACAATTATAGGCAAAACATCAATATTTTTAGAAAATTTTTCAATTGACCGTTTGACTCTTTCCGAAACGACTCTTACTCTATCCGAATATTTGAGCACAAATTCAGCAATCATGATACGTATCCGATTCAACCGATAAACTCTGGTAAAATATTTGGCCATAAAATCCGTGTGTATCTGTATGTGAAGGGGTAGACCAAAAAAAAGTTTGGCTATTGCCCCGATTAATCCGGTTTCAAAAGGGTCCTGCGCCGTTATCACGCAATTTTCAATTTTTAATTTAAAATTTTTAATTAATTTTTTAATGATTAAAAGAGAGTTAAATATATAAAAAAGCTTGCTTCTGGAATTAGTTGGGTAAACAAAAATATTATCTGCAATTTTCGTAACTCGTAACTCGTGCTTCGTATCTCGCTTATTAAATACTACGATATGAACTTCTTCAAAAAACTTCCCATATTCAATCTGTCTCTGCCGAACTGCCGAGTTTTCTTCAAAAAGCTTTCTGTCCGAACCTATAGAAATTACTTTCATTTTTTTATATTTGAAGTTTGAATAAATTCTTCAGCAATATCTCCCCAGTTATGTACGAAATTAAAATTCCTGACTTTTTCTTTTGCCTCGGCATAACCTTCCTCAGTCAATAAATTTGAAACGGCTTCTTTTATTTCTTCTCCATTCAGGGGATCAACAAATACCCCCGCTTCTTTTATTCTCTCATAAATACCAACTTCTTTGGTGCAAATGAACGGGCGTCCGCATCTTATGGCGTCTAAAATTATGTTCGGGCTTACCTCTGATACCGAGACGGTTATAACACAGAAGCATTTTTTCATTTTCTCCATAAAATCGTTGTAAGGCAAACGCCCATCAAACAAGAAAATCCCGTTTTGGCTTCTTTTTATTTCTTCAAAAATTTCACGAAGCGTTTTTGAATTTTTTACAACCAAATTTCTCGAAGAAGAAATGAAAATTTTCGATTCGTAATCCATATCTGATTCTTTTGGTCCGTAATAATTTTCAACTATGCGGGTTTTTTCTATATTAAGTTTATAAGCTTTTAAAAAAATATCTCTCTGCCATTCGGTAGAAAAAATTATTTTTGAGGCATTCCTCAGAGTCCATTTTGTAACCAAGAAAATTATTTTTTCTTTCAAAGAAAAATTTATTTTTTCTGTTTGATAAAAACCTTTCAATAAAACTTTCCTTTTGTGCCTTTCGCAATATTGTTCCCACAAAAAATCACCCCCTGTTCGGATAACGCATTTTCGAAAAAATAATTTGGAAGCAAAAACGGTTGGGAAACCCGTCCCATATGTGTCCAAAGCAAAAATCATATTGGCTTTAAGCAAACTTGGAATTATTTTGAAAAAGAAAAAAATATGCCTCAAGCCGGTAGGTATATGATTTTCAATGGAAAAAGTTTTTATTGAAACTTCATGCCCCATTTTTTCAAACGCCTCTTTTAAATTTTTGGCATATTGGGCCGGGCCTCCTATTTTGGGCGGATATATGCCTGTTGCTATGAGTATTTTTTTATTATTCATTTAATTTAATGGCCATGACCGGGCAGCCTTCAACGGCTTCTTTTACTTTTTTTAATTGCTCGGCAGATAATTCGACCGATATAGAATCAACCAAATTTTCTTCTTTTTTTATTTTACCCTTAAAATGTTTTTCATCAAATTTAAACAGCTCGGGAACGCAGCTCTCGCAAAAACTACAGCCGATGCATTCTTTTTGATTGATTGATATTTTTACCATATTTATTATTTTATATTTTTAAAAACCGTTTCCATTTTTTTGGCAATCAGGTTCCAATCATATTTTTCTCTGGTTAATTTTTTGGCATTTTCTACAATTTTAGAGACAAGATCAGGATTATTTATATACTCCATTACTTTTTTTGCAATGCTTTCCGGGTCGTTCACATTACAGAAAAGGCCTGTTTCCTCGTCTTTCAAAAAATCTACTATCCCCCCAACAGGAGTTCCGATTATGGGAATGCCAGCGGCCATGGCTTCTACAAAAGAATTGCCCATACCTTCAGAAAGAGATGGGCGAATAAAAATATCGCACACTTTCAAATATTTTGGCATCTCATTATGAGAAACACAACCTTTGAAGATTACTTTGTCTGAAACTTTTAGATTTTTAGTTAATTCTTTTAATTTTTCCTCCAATTCACCTCCACCTAAAATTAAAAATTTAATATTTTCAGGCAGTTTTGGTAAGGCCTTTATCACATCTCCTACTCCATTCTTTTCTGTTAATCTAGAAGTTGTGATAAGAATAATATCGTTTTTTTCTAGATTTAAATCTTTTCTGATTTTTTCTTTTTCTTCTTTATTTAATTCAATATTAAATTTATCTATATCAGCCCCATTTGGAATTACTTCAATCTTGCCTTCATATCCAAATTTTTTAGCCCGTTCTGCAAGATATGAACTAATAACAGTCAAAATTTTTGTATTTTTAAGCGCTAACCGCCAAGATAAATTTATAAGCCCAAACCAGCGATTTTTGAAATGCTCTTCCGAATCCCCTTCTTGCAGAGTTAAAATTACGGGCATCGGTTTCCAAAAACGGATTATGTTTGCAATGTAAGCGGCACCACTTGCAAATGTGACCATCACACACCAGTAATAACCGTAGTTATTTTTTGAATTCAAATGAAGAGCATAAAAAGCTCCCCAAAAAGGCAAAATTAATTTATCTAAAATAGAAATGCCAAAACCTAAACGATAAACATTAACATTCCCAATCCTCTCCGACCTGTCAAAGGTTCCCTTTGACACTTTACTATCCAGGCGTGCCGTGATCAAATCAAACTGAATATCAGAAATTCTGTCTGTAATTTCTTTAATTGCCACTTCTGCTCCTCCCACAAATGGATAGTATGCGGTTGAAAATATGAGTATTTTTTTGGTTTTTTCCACTTCCGAACTATACCAAAAATTTACTCTCCTTTCAATATTTTCCTAAGAACTTCTTCTGGTACTTCTTTTACTTTTTCCCCTTTTTTTACTTCTTTCTTTTCTTCCCTAGCTACTAGCTGTTGACTACTGGCTGCTTTATTTATCGCCTCCCTCAGCGCATTTTTGTGTTCTGGTGTTGGTTCTTTGTTCTTATTTTTTTCTTCATGTTTCAATTCTTGCAACGATATTGCTTCCTTTTTTTGCTCCGGTATTTTATTTTCTATTTTTACTTCAGTTGCCTTTCTTATTACCTCCGCCAATGAGTTGCTTTTGGAAATTTCCGGTGATATTTTTGGTTTTAAGTGTTCAAATTTTTGCTCTTTTTTTGTTTCTAAAGGTTTATCTTTTTTTAATTCCGGTTTTTCTTTTCTTAATTCATAATTCATACTTCTTAATTCATTTTTCTTTTCTGACTCATGCCATTCTTTAATCGCACTCTCAACTTTCGCTTTTGGCTGAGCATAGGTTCTGCGTGACATTTCCATCGTCTTGTCTCTGAAAGAAATTTCCGGTCTAGGAAATGGCGGCAAAGTGGTGGCCGAAAATGGCTGGGAAGCCACTCCGTCTATCATAAGCTTCAAATAAATTTGGACAAATCCCAAGTTGACAATATCTTCCATTGTAAATACCGGCGCAAATTCCTTTTCCAAGACCTCAGCATCATAAGAACCGACTCTGAAAGTAATCATTGTGCCAACATTGCCAAAAACAGCCGCCCGCACTTCTTCAGCCATTTGTTCTATGTATTGATGTGTGATATTAAGAGAAAGTTTATACTTGCGAGCTTCGGATAAAATATCGGCAAAACTTTTATTGGCAAATGACTGAAATTCATCCACATACAAATAAAAATTAGGCAGTTTATTAAGCTCTTTGGGGTCGGCGTCGGCTCGAGACATGGCCGCCAAATATATTTTGGTGACCAGCATTGCCCCCAAAAGATTGGCATTGCCTTCGCCTACCAGTCCCTTGGACAGATTGACTATCAAAATTTTCTTTTCGTCCATTATTTTCCTGACATCAAAAGACGACTTGGGTTGGCCGACAATATTTCTAATGAGGGGGTTGGAAACAAATTGGCCGACTTTGTTTTGGATGGCCGGAGTGGCTTCAGCCGCGTATTTATCCGTATATTTGGCAAATTCTTCCGTCCAAAACGCTTTGGTAGTCGGGTCTTTTACATTATCCACAACTTTTTTGCGATACTCTTTATCAATCAACATTCTATTTATCCCAAGCAAAGTCGCTCCCGGATATTCAAGCAAAGCCGCCAGAGTATTTTGCAAAATGTAAGCCATTCTGGCCGACCACTGGTCTTCCCAAATTTTTTCAAAGGCGCTCATCAACCCGGAAACAACCAGGTGTCGCCTATTGGGTCCGACATCCTCCATTACATTAAATGAAACGGGAAATTCGGTGTCAAACGGAGCAAAGTAAATTACATCTTTGATGCGATGCTCCGGAATATAATCAAGCAGCATATCGGCTGTCTTGCCGTGCGGGTCCAAAAAGGCCATGCCCTCGCCATTTTGAATATCCTGAATAGCCATATTTTCCAGCATGGTTGATTTTCCCATGCCCGTTTTTCCAATAGAATAAATATGCCTCAATCTATCCTCGTCTTTAATGCCAAACTTGACTCGCTTATTGCGCGCGTCCGTCTCGGCAAAATAAGTGATTTTTTCTTTCTCGTCCATTTCATTTATTATAACTCACCCTACCCTCTCTTACTACAAGAGAGGGTTCCAAGGCCCCCTTTTCTTGTTATAAGAGAAGGGGGTTGGGGGATGAGTTATTTATTCAGCAAAGCTTCCCTTGTATATGTATTCCCTGGGTCCCACAGCATCCATGAGGTTAAGCCGGCGTCGTAGGTGGCTTGGATTTGTTTGCGCACCATATCGGCCGTGTAGTGTATTGGGTAATCATTGTCTTGAAGCCAGGGCCTTAGTTGGGTCGGTTTTATTCTTTTTAATAAAAGTGAATTAGGGCTAGAAGAAGCAATTTCTTTATAAAGAAAATTATTTCTTGCCACGGCCGCGCTCATGCTGAATTTAACAATTTCATACGGCACTTTATTGGGATCGGGCCAGCCGTTAAATGCAGGCGGATAATGCGAAGGATAGACCATCGGCGAGACGTAATCAAAATTCATAAGAGCGTATTCCAAAATTTGTCCAATATTGAGGTCATCGGAATTGGTGGCGGTCATGCCAAATAAATCAGCCGAAGTGACAATGCCCGTTCCGGCAAGTTTAGAGTCCAAATACTCAAAAAACTTTTTTAACATTTCTTTTTTGGTTGTAGTCCCAGTATGAGCAAAATAAATATCTTTCATATCGCCATCAGAAGGAAAACGTATATAATCAAAATTAATTTCATCAAATCCAATAGCGTAAGAAGAAGTAGCAATGGAAATTATATAATCCCAAAAGGGTCTGGCTCCGGGGTCTATGAAAGAGATGCCTTTTTTGTCTTTCCAAACCGCATTTTTATCGCTCATTTTTTTGACCGCCAATTCCGGGTACAGCTTGACATAAAGAGGGTCTTGAAAAACCGTCACCCGGCCAATAACATAAATATTTTTATTATGAAGTCGTTCTACAAAATTCTGCATATCAGAAACTTGGCAACCAGGACCACTTCCAAAAAAAGAAACTGTGCCTGTATAGTCCTTTATGTCTATAATTACAGAATTTAGTTCGGTCTCATCAATTAATTTCACTAATTTATCCCTAAAGCTCGGCATGCCAGCGACGCATTGGGTCATATAAATTCCTTTTAGCGGTTCGGGGGTCTTTAAATGTTTTATTTCTTTTTTTACCGCAATGCTTGTGGTGGCAGCCAAAGACCTGTCATAAGAAAGTTCAGAAGAAAAAGTGAAAGAATAAATAAAAAAAATTAGGGCGGTACCGCCGATGCTTGCGCTTAAAATTCTGCCAATTTTTTTCATTTTATAACCCCCTAAATCCCCCTTAATTTAAGGGGGAATTTAAGGAATTTTCTGACTCCCCTTCTCTTAAATTAAGAGAAGGGGTTGGGGGATGAGTTATTTTTCTTTTTGACTTTGTTTGCAATTTTCTGAGAATAGTCGGGCCCAAAGAAACCAATATCAAAAATATTCCTGAAATAAAAACCAGAGTGTCCCGCCAAACTATGGGCACGCCAAGGAGAGGAATAATAACGAGCCAAACTCCAAACGAAATATAAAAATTATTTTTGCGCATGCAGATATATTAGCATAAAAATTTTTGAAATGGTAAAACCCCGTTAGATAGGCTCGGAAGAGTCCGTTATCTAACGGGGTTTGTTTTGCGGGCGTTTACAAAGCCCAAAGAGCATTACTGAACTGCGGCGCCTTCACTAGCCATCATTAGCTGCGCGAATTCCATCTCGTAAGCGGGATCCAGTGGCGGCTTGCCACCGTTGAACCGCGCCAACTCATCGGGATCCGGCGCGGTGAGGGATTCCAACTTCTCGTCAGTCAGTTCAACCGGCCTGGCCGTTTCGGCCTGAACCGGAGGAACTTCCGAAGCCGGGGTCTCCGCCAAAACTTCGGCGGAAGCCGGCGCTGGCGGTTGAGAAGAAGCGTACTTCTTCAAAGGGATGGCAGTGCGAATGGTCTTCATGTCCGCCACCCTCTTTACTAACCAGTGATCGGCGGGGATGAATCCCAACTGCTTCATGCGATTGACCGCATGCGTGCAGTTGATTCTAAGGGTCTTGGCGTCGCGGCCAACTCTGGCGCAGGCTTCAAGGATAAAGCCAATGCGGTAAGCCGAGGACTTGTTCTCGTGCTCCTCGGCACGGATTTGGGCCACAAGCCCGATCAGGCCGTCTTGGTCCAGAAGGAGATGAGCAAGCTTCTCCTTGGGGCAACGCTCAATGAAAAGGGTCGCCCTTCCACCAGTGAAAAAGAGATTTTTCTTCATCTTCTCCACCGACAAATCCCAGTCGGACTCCTCGAATTCCGCCCCACGAAGAGCGTCCTCCAGAACTTCGCGGCAGAGATTCCAATAATCCAAACCCTTGCCGTTTAGATCGCCGAGCACCTTGCGGAACCGGCCGATAACTGATTTGTCCTCGGGCTTCAGCGTCACCGCCACTTCGTTGAGTTTGGTGGCGAAATCTCCGACCGGCTTACCCCTCATCATCCTCTCCGGCCTGTCAGGCGGAAGATGTTTCGCCGGCACCGGTTGTGCCGACAAAATCGTTTCGGGCTTGATACCGGTCGGGGTCGGATCAACCACCTGTTTGGTGGGAACCGGCGCCACAACAACTGGAGACAGAGTGGACTTGGGGGCCGTTCTTTTAGCAATCTCGAGCCAGAGGCTCGGGTCACCAGAGAGAACGATTTCAATCGCCTTCGCCCGGTCCCTCAAAGAGGCGTCCGGGTTGTCCAATACCGCGAGAATTTTCGCCTGATGGCGAAGTTTCTCGATCGCATTAAAAACCAGCTTCTGAATACTCACCTGGGTTTCCTTTCTTTTTTGTTGTTACAAAGACCACACATGCATTCCGCGCTTGCGAAACACAAAAAATAACTCCACCTATAGTATAGCAAACTCTGTATAAAAAGTCAAGAGCCCAATCTACACATTAGTATAAATCGAGCTCTAAGGGCTCTGTTGAGCCATATTTTTACAACCGGTTTCCTTGGAGTTTGCAAAATACTCTGCGATTATCCTACTAAAATCTTTGCATCGCCTAGTATCAAGAGGAGTGAAGATGAAGTGATTTTTCACCCTGCCCTTATCGGCAAACTGCCTAAAGTCCTTGGGTCTGATTACAGAACCCTTGCCTTGCGCTTCCAGTTCAAGTGCTTCCTTGTTTTCTTTTTTCCAGATATTCATTCCTCTCTTGAAAAGCCAGAGATCGGAGCGATAATCCAACTCCGAGTATTCTCTTCCGGGGAAAGTATCAATCCAAATTTCTCTTTCGGCCAAGAGCTGTCTCGGACTGATATTGAAAACATCTATCATAACAAAGCAAGGAAAAAGGGACGGCAAAAAAAACAATCCGTCTACGCCGCAAAAATCCACCTCTGTGTCCACCGAAGGAAGAAAAACCAATTCTTCGGGATTAATTCCTAAACGGACCAAGTGTCTCAACATTTGGTTGTAGAGATACTCTCCTATCGCCGTTGGCGGGTGTTTTATGTCGAGTGTTTGGATTATACGTCTCACTCCATCACTTAAATCCACCCTTTTGTTCAGAAATCTGTTGACAAGCCGATCGCCACTTGAGCGACAGCCAAAAACCGCCTCCTCGAAATCAAAACCTGTTTTGAATTGCATGTCATAGGAACCTCCTCTTCACAGGATAGCAGATATATGTTTTTAAGTCAAGTTTGGAGTCTTCCCTCCCCTGATCAAGGGGAGGGTGCCCGCAGGGCGGGTGGGGTTATTTCTTTAGATTATTGATGGTGACCAAAAGCGTAGAGCCGATAAAAATAGAAGAATAAGTGCCTATGGTTATGCCTATAAGAAGAGTCAGGGCAAAATGTTTTATGGCTTCCGGTCCAAAAAGATAGAGAACAAAGATGGCCAAGAGCGTGGTCAAGGATGTATTTATGGAGCGAATAAATGTCTCGTTTATGCTCTCCCCCACTATTGTTTCAAAACTTTTTTTATTTCCATAATCCTCGTTTTTGTGCAAATTTTCTCTGATTCTGTCAAAAACAACAATGGTGTCATGGACAGAAAAACCAAGTATAACCAAAAGAGCGGTTACAAAAAGAGTGTCCACCTCAAATCCGTAAAAATGTCCGAGTAATGCAAATACCCCCGTCGGCACAATGACATCGTGGAGCAGGGCCAAAACAGTGACGATGCCGTAAATCCAAGATGATATCGGTTTGGAGACCTTTCTGAAAGCAAAAGCTATAAAGAGCACGATGGCAAGCAAAACTAAAATTATAGAAAGCCACGACTTTTGAAGCGCTTCTTTGCCTAAGATGGGCCCGATGGTACTGAATGTTTTTTCTATAGGAGAATATTTGCCACCCAAAGAAAGATTTTGAATAATGGAATTTTTTTGGTCCTGCGTTATTTCTTTTGTTCTTATGAAAAAACCCTCGCCAGACGACCTTATTGAAGCGTCTTTGAAATTTAGATCGGTCAAAACTTTGCTCATTTCCTCGCTTGTCGGTACTTTGCTCGCAAAAGAAATATTCAATAAACTGCCACCCGCAAAATCAATGCTTGGTTTCAGGCCCCAGGAGAAAAAAGAGAGGAGAGAGGCGGCGATCAGAATGACCGATAAAGCGTAAAATATTTTTCTGTGTTTGACTATTAACATAAATTTATTTAGGGGTTGGGGGTGAGGTCGTGATAGCAAATAATATAGTTCTTGAAGCGGTAATGGCGGAAAACATTGAAACCAAAACACCAATCAAAAATACTAGAGCAAAACCTTTAATGATCGGGGTGGAAGCGAAATAGTAAAGAATAACCGCCGTTATGATGCTTGAAAGGTTTGAATCCCTGATAGAGCTCCAAGCTCTGTGAAATCCCTCCTTCAAAGCATCGTGCTTGTTTTTGCCTCTTTTTAATTCCTCTTTGGTCCTTTCAAAAATCAAAATATTAGCGTCCACGGCCATACCGAGAGAAAGAATAAAACCGGCAATGCCGGCAGCCGTCAAGGTGACCGGTATAAATTTGAATAAAATAAGATTAATAATGGTGTATATAACCAAGGCCAAAGCAGCCACCAATCCCTGAAAACGATACCAAATAACTAAAAATAAAGAAACAACAACAAAAGCATAAAGGCCAGCTTTGACACTAGCGTCAACCGCCTTATCGCCCAAAGTGGCACCAATCGTCTCAGTGCTAACCAAAGAAATGGGCATGGGCAGAGCGCCATAATTCAAATCACGAACAATTTGTTTGGCCTGATCGGGTGTAAAATCGCCCGTAATGACCGCTTCCCCGCCCTTTATTTCTTCTTTAATTGACGGAGCTTCTATCAAATTGCCGTCCAAAAAAATTCCCATCACTCGGCCAACATTTTCTTTAGTAATTTTGGCAAAAAGATTTGCTCCCTCTTCATTAAATTTCAAACCAATTATGGGTTTGCTTGCAAAATCTTGATTAAATTGAATACTGGCCTTTTGCAACATTCGACCGGTTAAGCCGGTCTCTAAAAATGTTCCCGGGGTATTTATAACATCCTGATTTTTTTCACCCGCTTTTATTTTAGCTTCCGCCTCTTTGGACAAAAGTTTGAATTCCAAAACCGGAGTCTCGCCGAGTCGTTTTATGGCCTGATTTACATCCGTTACGCCGGGCAGTTCCACAATAAGTCTTTGCTCAGTATTCGTTGTGCCAAAAACTCCTCCCTGCTCTACTTGTATAATAGGCTCAGAAACTCCAAAAATGTTTATACGTCTTTCAATAACCTCTTTTAAGGATTGCATGGCCCCCGAAATATCTGCGCCTGAAACTCCTGATGTATCAGCTTTGTAAACTAAATGTGTGCCACCTGATAAATCTAGTCCCAATTTGAATTTTTTGTCTGAGCCTTCTTTTTGAGAATTCCACACAAAAAAACCAGCAACTACTGCCACCGCCACTATTATAATCGCCCAAAATCTGTATTTAGCCATGTAATTAAGTTATCATACTCCGCTTCTAGATAAAAGGGTCTTAATAGTTTTCAGAGCGATTTTAAGGTCAAGCATAAAGGAACGGTTTTTGATGTAGTATAGGTCGTAGGAAAGTTTTTCTTTGGTTTGCTTAACGCCAAGGCCGTGGTGCGAATGGTTCTCGTGATAAAGCTGGGCCCAGCCCGAAAGACCGGGTTTAATTAAATGGCGAATGTTATAAAAAGGGATTTCATTTTCATAGCGTTTAACCCCAGAAGGCAGTTCTGGTCTTGGGCCAATTAGAGAAATATCTCCCCTGAACACATTCCATATCTGAGGAAATTCGTCTAGACGCGTTTTGCGCAAAATATTTCCAAACCAAGTTATTTTATTATCAGATTGTTCTGCTGTAAGATCGGTAATATTTTTAGACATGGAACGGAATTTATAAAGATGCACAATTTTATTGTCCTTTCCAACACGTTCTTGTTTAATAAAAACCGGTCCACCATCTTCTATTTTGGCAGCTAAAAATGCAAACGGATATGTAATAACTGGAACAACAGAAAGTGGAATAGAAATTAAAATATCCATAATTCGTTTTAAAAAATCGTAGGTTATGTGTATTTCAGTGGAAATATTTTCCAAAAACCAGTTGTAGCGGACCAAAGACAAAGGCACTTTGTCAAAAATATCTTCATAAATTTTATACATATCTATGAATTTCACTTTAGAAAAAATGAGATTGTAGAGATGCGGCAAAATCGGCTCCACTTTTTCATTTTTCAAGTCCACGGCGATTATCTGCACTTCTTCCGAATAAACCCGAGAGAGTATTTCCTCCTGGAAATCCACACCAGAGACACGATCAAGATCAACCGAAGATATAAACTCCAAACCGTATCTTGGATTGTTATTGACTTCTTCTAGAAGCTCTTTCATCTCTTCTCCACTGCCTACAATAATGCCTTTTTGCTTAGCCAGCGGATGTAAAAATCTGTCGCCGTATATTCTCCAAACAAGGATAAGACCTGAAGAAATAATCAAATAAATAAAAAGATTGGTTTTTGGAGTAATGCCGAAATACGGAATGAAGTAGAAAAAGAGAACGGCAATAAAACTGTTGGCGATTTGAGCGTTAAAAACGGTGCTGGGCAGACGACTTTTCAAAATCAAAGTGTGTTTTTCATAAAGTCCGGATATAAAAAACACCAAAATCCAAATGGCAATAATTATGGAAAATGGCCAAAAGTGCAGGTTCCATAAATATTTGGAGGGAATGCCCCATTCCCTAAGCGCCAAAGCAGACCAAATAGAAAAATACAGCAAAATAACATCACCCAAAAACAACGCTATGGTTTCCTTTTTGCCCGATATGGTCATATTAAAGGATATAATACCTTATTTTACAAAAAATACAAAAATTAAGGGGGCAGTCTGCAACTAGCCCCCACGGCCAAACCATAGACAGAGATCAAGAACCAGGAACACAGAACCAAGAATTACTCTCATTCTTGTCTCTGGCATCAGATTCGAAAACCATTTCATAATGGATCTCCGAATTTACATTATCACACCTTGAATTTTTAGTCAAACCAATTTAAAATGCTTTCTTAACCATTCGTCATTTTCTATTTTTTCGGCAATTATATATAAAACCTCATCCCCTATTTCATAGTTAACTTTGAGTAAATCAACCACCTCTTCGCAATCATATGGATAAACCCAAACGCTATTTTGTAATTTTACGCACCCAATATTTTGAAGCATTACACGCACTGCGTCCCGATGAAATCTGTCCTCTTCCCTTATATCAAAAATAATTAACCTCCATCTTTTATCCCACTTTTTAGGCTTTTTTACCGTAAACGCTTTTGATTCATATTTCCACAAGTATAATTTTCCTTTCTGAGTTATTTTATAAAATTCTTCTTCTTCCTTCTTTTGTAAAACAATTAATCCTTTTCTTTTAAGACGCTGAATGGCACTTTCCAAACTATATTTTGGATCCCTTGCTGTAGGTAACCACCCAAAATACTTCAAAGCCTTTAGAGTATTGGGTGCCAAAACTGCCGCGCTTATAAACGTTCCCCATTTTAAAGATTCTAATAGAGCTCTTTCAAATTTATTTTTTCTTCTCTCTCTTTTTGTTTCTTTTTCCAAATTCATTTTTATTTTTTGAATTACACTATTCGCTACGATCGTAGTTTATAGCGTAATTTTATTTTAACCAAAATTTTGTTTGAATACAACAAGGGAGCCGCGGTTTGGCTCCCTAATTTCGCCCCCGAGAGAGACGAACTACTTTTGTTCCCGACAGAATTTGCTATCGGGATTGTATTTCTCGCCGATTTTGCGGAATTTTATGGTTCCTGTATCCCCGGTCTTCAGAACATCGAGTCCCCACAATTCCATTTTGCCTCCGTTGAGACGAAGCTGATATACCGACGAATCCACAAAAGAAGGAACTTCCTCGCCAAACATAATGAACCTTGGTACATCCCAAAGACCACCAATAACTGTCGGTGGCGCGATAAACTCGTAAAAAATCATCGCGCAAGGATCAGCCGTTGCCCGTTTGGCGCGTTATACATCCTGTTTAAATTGCTTTTCCAGCCGAGCAAATTCTTGTTGTTGTTTTTCAAGCATCATTCCTTGCCTTTTGTCGGCCTTCACTGCTAGAAAGACGAAGGCAGAAAAAGCAAGGAAAAGACAGGCAAAAAAGAGAATATTCTTCATAGACACCTCCATTAATATCTTATCACGCCTTGTATTTTTAGTCAAATTAAGTTAGTATTTTGGTATGCAGGAAAATATAAATGGCAAGAAAAAAATATTATATTTTATAACCAAAGGCAATTTTGGGGGGGCGCAGAGGTATGTTTATGATTTGGCAATAAGCCTACCTAAAAATAAATTTGAGGCGGTTGTCGCGTGCGGGGATGGAGAATTGTTGATTGAAAGATTGAAAGAAGCAAAGATTAAAACAATACAAATTGAAGAGCTTGGGAGAGAGATAAAAGCAAGTAAAGATTTAAAAGTTTTAAAAAATTTAATAAAAATAATAAAGGAAGAAAAGCCAAATGTAATTCATTTAAATTCTTCTAAAATTGGTTTACTCGGAGCTCTTGCAATTTCATATCTAAAATTTTTATCCATAATACATAATACATATCCCATACCCCATTCCGTCTTCACCGCTCACGGCTGGGCCTTTAATGAAAAAAGTAGGGGGGCTTTATCCAAATTTATCTTTTATTTAGGCCATTATTTGACAATTTTGATTTGCAACATAACAATCGCCGTATCGGAAAAAGCCAAAAGAAATATTGATTTCTTACCTTTTGTAAAAAATAAAATAAAAGTGGTTTATAACGGTATAAATAAATTTGAAACACTACCCAGAGAAGAAAGTAGGATAATATTAGCAAGCAAAGATTCAGAAAAAATAATTATTTTTTCAATATCGGAACTTAATAAAAATAAAGGTGTCGATGTGGCTTTAAACGCTTTAGCTCTTTTACCTAAAGAAATAAAACAAAAAATAATTTATGTTGTTGCCTCCCCCGGCGAAGAAAGAGAAAATTTAGAAAAATTGGCTCTTGATTTGGGTATTAAAAAAATAATTAGATTTTTGGGGTTTGTACCAGATGCCAAAAAACTTCTTTCCGGTGCTGATATATTCCTTCTCCCCTCTCGAACCGAGGCCTTTCCCTACGCCATTTTGGAAGCGGGCGCTGCAGGCATGCCGATCATAGCCACCAGCGTCGGCGGCGTGCCGGAAGTTTTGCATGATATGCAAAACGGCATCTTGGTGCATCCTCAAAATCCCAAAGAAATCGCCGAGGCCATTTTGTATTATTTAGATCACCCAGATAAACAAAAAGAATTTGGTAAAGAAATAAAAAAGACCATATTAAACTTTTTTTCTCTGAACAAAATGATTGATGAGACAATTAAAATTTATTGAATTATTTCAATAATTTCATTTTTGGCTTCTTCTTTATTTACGGCTCTGGCATAGGAATATTGACTCATCAAAATACCGATGCCTAAAAATTCAGCCAACATATGGGAACCGCCATAGCTCATAAATGGCATTGTAATGCCCGTAACCGGAAGCAATCCAACATTCATGCCGACATGAATAACAAAATGAAAAAAGAGAGCGGAGCAAAGGCCCAAACCGTAGAGAGTTTCAAAGTTGGTGGCCCCTCTTTTGGCAATATAAATTATTCTCCAAAAAATCAACCCATACAAACCAAAAATAATAATCACCCCAATCAAACCCCATTCCTCGCTGAAAGCGGCAAAAATAAAATCGGTTTCGTACTCGGGCAAAAATTTCAATTTTGACTGACTGCCGAGCCCCACTCCCTTTCCCCAAATTTCTCCTGAGCCAATCGCTATCATGGACTGGTAGGCATTGTAGCCCGATCCGCGAATATCGGTTAAAGGGTGGATAAAAGAGATGATTCTGGCTTTTTGGTAGTTCTTAAAAACAAAAAACCATAGCCCAACGAAAGTTAAAGCGCCTATGAGCAAAACCGCCATTAAATGTTTCTTTGATATGCCTGAAAACAAAACCATGGCCAACCAGATGAGAAAGATTATAATGGCCGAGCCAAAATCCGGCTGCAGGAAAACCAAAATAAAAAGTATGGAAGTATAAAATCCAGAAGTCAGAATATGTTTTATGTTGGCTATTTCCATGTGCCTCCTGGAAAAATATTTGGCCAGAAGCAATACTAAAGCTATTTTAACAAAATCAACTGGCTGAAAAGAAAAAGCTCCCAAATCAAACCAGCTCTGGGCGCCCTTGAAAATGGCGCCGGCAATAAATAAAAACAAAAGAATGAGGCATGAAATTATAAACAAAATGATGATGGAACCGCTTCTCCTGAGAAACCGCCAATCAATCAGGCTGGCGCCGAACAAGGCAACTATTGATACTAAAAACCAAATGGTTTGCTTAAAAAATAGACCCCTTTCTTCGATAAAAGAATTCATTGTCAAAATACCCGTAACCGATATGAAAAAAATGGCCCCCAAAAGCAACCAATCAATATTTTTAATTAATCGTGCCAAATATTTTATAAGTTATTTCTATTCTTGCCGGCATTTCCTTGCACATATCGGATGATATATTTTTGTAGATGATCTCTAAATTTGAAGCGGTTGGAGCAAAAAAGTAATTATCTTCTTTAGAAACAATGGCCTTCAAAAAGGACTCGTTTATTTTATCCCCTAGACCAATAGCATATATAGTGAGACCTTCTTTTTTTATATTTACAGATTCTTTTAGAGCTAAATCTTCTGCATATTTTATATCTTCCGCTTCAGTTTTTCCTTGCGGATTTTTAGGATTATTAGCCACCCCATCGGTTAGAAGGATAATAATTTTTGAGCCATCATCTTCAGATCTTACAGAAACGAGCTCTTGCCAAGCAGAATGTAAAGCCTCATATATGTTTGTATATTGAATGCTACCAGGTTTGATATTAATGGATTCAACTGCTTTTTGAGCTAAATCAAAATTAGAAGTAAGAGCTAAGCCAACTTCAGGAGCAGTAATTGATGTTTCCATTGGATCTGGAGCCCTAGTGGCAAAAGAAATAACTCCGATTTTATCTTTTACACCAAGTTGCTTAATAAAGGAGATGGCGGCTTCTTTGGCATCAGAAAGGGGTTGCGGTGGATTTGAACCCAACGATGCCATTGATCCCGATTGATCCAAGAGAAGCATTATGTCCGAAGATTTTTCACATATCCTAGTACCCAGTTCAAATGGTTTCGGCCAGGTGAAAAACACATCGGTATTTTCATTTTTTTTAAGTTTTTCTATAAATGTCCTGGAGGCCGCTATGGCATTATCAGACCCGTCAAAAATAGCTATGATTAATTCAATATTTTTGATTTCTTCAATGCCATTATTTTTCACGCTGGCTTCAACTTTCGGACCACTGTCCAGTTCCAAAAGAGGGCTGTGAGTTATGCTTAGATTATCTCTTGCTTCTTCATTTTTCTTCCAGACAATATTATTGCCAAGTTCAAAAATAGCTCTTTTTGGTTTTACTCCATTTTTGGAAACAATGTTTCCCTCAAAAATTCCGATTGTTTTATTTTTGGGCAAAATAGTAGCCCCTTTTCTTTCTTCCAAAACATTATTCTTGGAATCATAGATAGTAAAAGTATAAGGAGCATAAACAGCATCAATATTAGTATTTGGATTTTCAACGTAAACCAAAATGCTCCAAAGCCCCGACGAAACTTCAAACAGGCGGGGATCCCATCTGATTATAGGCCCCATAGCTCCACTGTCGCAAACCAGAGAGCATGATCCGCCACAATCAACACCCGTTTCATCTCCACTCTTAAGACCATCGTTGCAAGTTGGAACTGCATACCAAAATTTCCAAAATATGGCAAAAGAAATTCCCGATAGTATTAAAACCATCGCTCCTAAATAAATCGCTTTTCTCCGAGATGCCCACGGACTCATTTCATTCATCCGTTAAGTATAAAATAGAAAATGAAAAGTATAAAGGCAGCTAATATCAACATCTTCACTATACCCTTTTATCTCATTATGTGATATTTTTAAAGTGTGAAAAAGAAAATTCTTATATCAGGCATGGTTTTCGTTATATTAATATCGGTTGTATGGTTTCTTTCTCTTTGGAGTTTTCTACCAACTATTATCAAACCAACTATCAAAATTATTAGTCCCAAAGATGAAATTACAATTTCTTTAGGCGATACTGTAAATTTTGAAACGAAAGTTATAGGTCATTTTAGTTATGGCAATGATGTAAGTTTTGTAAATGAAGGAAATCTGAACGAAAGGTATTACGGTACTCGTAATTCAGACAAAACAATTCATTCAATACGTTTTGATAGAATAGGAATATATAAAATAGTTGCTGTCGGAAGGAATTCTGAAATACTTGGGGGATCTAAAGTTGTAGCGAAATCTAATTCTGTTACAATAACTGTAGTAAATCGTCAGTAAAAAGTTGAGAACTCTGTGCTGGCGGCTACCTACTCTCCCCTTGCGAGTACCATCGGCACTACCGGGCTTAACTTCCGTGTTCGGAATGAGAACGGGTGTGACCCC
>CAYIPT010000002.1:0-42434 GCA_964365465.1 uncultured Candidatus Saccharibacteria bacterium
TCGGTTTTTTGACTGTCAGCGTTCCGTCCTCGTCCGGCGTTACGAAATAAACTTTGATATGTTTTGTCGCTTCGTCAGAGGCAAGTTTTATTTTCCAATAACCAGTTTGAGCGATTCTTTCTCGCAAGGTTACTTTACTTGATAAAACAGCGACAACCTTGCTTGTTTTTGGATCATAAATAATCAAATCAACATCGGGCAAATGAGAGCCAAACTCGCCATAATCAACAATCAAATTTCTTTTAACCAAACTCAGCTCCTTTGAAAGATTTGATCCGTTCGTTCTTTCAAGGCTATTTCCATTTACTACCTGCAAGCCGAGAGCATTAACCTCGTCTGTGATAATATATTCAATTAATTTTTCCAAATTTTTACCCTTGAAGGCGCGCCATGATTGCTTATGGTCATCGCCGGTAAAATCTTTTTTGTGCAATTCCTTTGCTTCCTTTAAAACATTTGAAATATGGCGATATGCTTGCGTATCATATTTTTTCTTTTTCGCTTCGTAAATTTTTATAAGATCGTTTATAGTCATAGATTTATTTTTCCATTATTAATATATATTCTGTTGGATAAACAGAAATTTTATTTTTGTTTGAAATGCTGGCAAATTTACCGGTTTTTTCATCCCTAACGGAAGGCAAATTTTTTGATGGGATTTCTCTTTTAATAATATTTGTAATTTTCAATCCTAAATTTTGTAATTGTTCAGCAAAAACCTCGGCGTTTAGGATTTCAACACCTTTTAAACTGGTATTACCGATAACAATACAAGTTTTTCCGCCTTTCTTTAACATTCTTTTCATTTCAGCAAAAACTTGATTCATCTCACTAAAATAGGTAGAAACTTCCTCGGCAGTTTTTTTATCTTTTTTTAATAATTCATTTCTTATTTTTTCGGCAAGTTCGCTATTCAAGACTAAATCCTTTTTGTTATGATGAGAAGTGCCAATAAATCTTTTGCGAAAATCACTTAAATTTTTTGTATACTCTAACCACAAAGCAGTTAATTGGTGTAAATCGGCATACTCGTAAGATGTAACATAGGGCGGAGATGTAACAATTAAACTAACGGTATTATCTTTTGTAGGGATTGTTCTTGCGTCTGTACAGACTACCTTACTTGGAATTTTCAAATAACCTTTTTCTGATAACAATTCAAATAACCGAGCATTCCCCCGCAACATCATCTTTATTTGTTTTGAAAAAGTTTTGATTGGTTCTGATGGCTGTTTCTCAAAGTCTCTTGTTGGTTTGTTACTTTTTTGCAACCAAATTGAGCAATTTTTAAGAATATTTGAAAATCCACAAAAAAAGAAATCCTGAATATCTTGATCTTTTATCTTTGAAATCTCAGAAAATATAAAAGCAAGTTTTCTTTTTTCTTCAGGTTTGAACCAATAATCAATTCTCTCGTGTTCTGGAGCTTTTACTTCTGTATTTTGGTTATATGTATCGAACTTTTTTTGAAGTTTTGTAAATTCTGCTTCAATTTTAGTTGGATTAATAGGGGTAATTTTTGCTTTCGTAATTAAAACCGCAACGGGGTTAATGTCAACAGCAATTGATGGTCGCCCCATTACCTTTGATTCAACAAGTGTTGTTCCGCAGCCACCAAAGGGATCAACAATTAAATTTCCTTCTTTGGTGTATTTTTCTGCCAAACGAGAAACTATTTGGGGAATAAATTTTGCCGGGTAGCGGTGATATCCATGAGTAATATAAGCCGTGTCTTTTCTGGTTTTATCAGAGAAAGACCATGAATGATCAATTTTTGTTTTTGAAAATGGTGTTGTTGTTTGATTCATCTTATTTTACTTAAATTCATTATTACTTTGCCATCAAAAAACACTTCGCCGGGAATTATAGGGATAATATTATAAGCTGGATTTTCTGGCTTTAAATATCTTTTCCCGCCTTCGGCAATAAACCTTTTGACCGTAGTGCCATCGTTATTCCTGGCCACCACTATGTCTCCGCTTTTGAACTCTTTGGCTCTGTTTACAAGTAATGTATCTCCGTCGTCTATAAAGGCATTCACCATAGAATCGCCGCTGACTCTGATTACGAAAACTTCTTTTGATTGCTGAAGCGATTCGTTTGGAACAAGACCCGTAGGAACTTCTACCCATTTGAAATCAACTTCTTCAAACGATTCTATGTAAACACCGGCGGCAGCAGTGCCGACAATCGGGACAAGTTTTTGTTTGCCTAAAATCTGAAAACCAAAAAACGTTAATCCCAATCCGCGTGCCGAACCCTCGTCTCTTTTTATAGCTTTTTTCTCTTCTAGTTTTTGAAGCAAATCAATCACAGATTGATTGGAAGACACTTTAAGACCTTGTCTCATTTCTTCAAACGAAGGCGGGTAACCAAAGCTTTTTATGTATTCGTAGATTATTTTCAAAAGCTCTTTTTGTCTTGTTGTAATTACTTTTTCCATACATATATTGTACCTGACCATTTAGTCAGTCAAAAGAAAAAGTGTGGATAAATTCATTTCCCAAACTATACCCTGCTCATTTGCTTTCACTACCCTTTCCAATAGCACTTCGGGCATTCCCAGTATTCAATGTGTTTGTACGGTTTGGGATCTCTTTTTAAAACGTTCATTTTTAAACCATGGAAATCGGACTCAAAGGTACCTGCTTTTATAGTTTTATCCCATTCTTTTTTAGAACAAATGGGAATGTCGAAAAAGTAATGGCCGCCGCGATAAGTTCGGTTTGTATAAGTTACAACCTTGATATCTTTGCCGCATATGGAGCAAGTTTTTGAAAGCCTATTTTTAATTGTTTTTGGAAGATCCTTTATCTTCATAATTTTATACCCTCACTCTACCACTAAATAAAAAACTTTCAATCCTTTAATTTAAAAATTTATCCCCCAATCATTCTACTTTTTAGTAGAATGATTGGCTGGGAGCAATTTGGAAAGAATAAAAAGAATAAGACGGGCTGGTCCGGAAATATCGTTCGCAATGCTGTACAGGACGAACGGACTGTCGTAGCGTCTGCGGAGAATCCCGTTTTTTGCCAGATAAAGCAGGTATTTGGAAGTGATCCCAAAAGAAGCTTCTATGTTATCCGCGATGTCGCCGACAGGCCTTTCCCTTTTGGTTTTAAGAAACGCCAAAATTGCCAACCTGTCCTCGTTTGCAAATATTTTGAATATCTTAGCCAACTCTACACTTCCCCGATCTTTTCTTCTGTTTCCTGCCATATCCCATATTATACATCATTCTACTTTTTAGTAGAATGATTTGTGTAAAAACATTTGTGTAAAAACAAAGGCTGCCCGTACCGCTCCCCTGCACAGCGGCGGTGGGAGTTTGACTTTAAATTAAAAAGTGGAATTGAAGGAAGACGAATTTTAATATACGGCATTTGTCATAAAATTCGCCAGCCACATTACAAACCCAATGATAATGATTTGCAACAAAATGCCCAAAAATGGTCTGCTGTCCAATCTTGTTTTTGAGTGAATCCAAACGATGTGAAATTTTCGAAGAGTGTTGAATGGCTCATGCTTAAATTTTATTTGAATAAATTGGAGAGCATCCGGCAAAGTGGCGCCGACAATTCCGCACAAAATAACTAGGGCTGAATATTTCAAATAATAAATATAAAACAGACAGGCCAGCAAAAGACCGATGACCCCATCGAAACCTATTATAAAAAGATCTTTTACAAAATCTTTGTTTATAACTATGTCATCATTCAGCGGATTGTCCCCATCTCTTTTTTGGCTGGCCAGAGGATAATCCCAATGAGGTATAGCATCCAAAACAAAATGGCTCACAAAGCCGACAGCAAAACCCACCAAGGGCTGATTGGGAGTCAAACTGGCAAGAGCCGCTCCTGTTATGGCGTGGGTTGTGAGAGTCATAATAATTATTAGTTATTGGGAGAGTGTTTTTTATTTACATACCAATACAAATAAATAGTAAGAAGAATGGCGATATTGGGGAAAAATATAATAGGTGTGGCCCAAGCGATGCCGTCTATGAAAAAATCGGATATGGGCCAGAGAAAATGAGTGGGAAAAAAATCGACAGAGTGAGTCGGAATATCAACTAAAATATGAAGAGGCCAAGCCAAAGTCAATTTGGCGAAATTCTTGCCCCCAAAAATATAAAACAAAATCAGTAGTGGAACAAAAACAATAAAACTATGAGTGGCATTATAAATATAATGAATATAACCATTGCCTATCCAAGAATGAAATCCCAAGAGAGAAGCCAAAACTAATGGCCCAAAAGCTAAAAGGTCTGGTCCCATGCCAAACAAAAGAGCCACTAAATAATTTTTCTTACTTTTTCTGCCGGCGGCTATACCGCCGTACAAACCATGGGAAAAAATATCCATACCACCATATTAACACATCATTAAATTATTTTATCCCGTTACTGCGCATAAATTCAACATACTTTTGGTCCATATCCATGATGTGATTGACGAGCCAGCTACCGGCGAATTCAGCTATCTTAATGATTATCTTTTTTGTGTCCACTTCTTCTTTTTCCGCTTTAGCTATGAATTCATCCATTCTTTCCTCATAGGCGTTATGTTCGGCAATATGCTCCTCGGTGCCGGAATAGGCGTAATGCTTAAAAAGATTTTCTTCGGTTGTAAAATGGTAAATCGCATAATTATTCAGATCATTGATTTTAACCAAAAGATCTTTGAGAGAAACGCTTTCTTGGCTGGTCATTATTATGATTTGGTCCACAATTTCCAAATAATGCTCGTGCTGTTTATCTATTTCTTTGACTCCAACACTGTACTTTTCCGTCCAAATGTATTTTTGCATAAAGTTATTTTATGTTTTTCAAGTACGCCAGTGCGCCATAAAGGCCGCCAAAGTCGCCCAGCTCGGCCTTTTTAATAACTGGAATTTGAGGAAAAATTTTCAAAATTTCTTTCAGGTAATTTTCTGTTTTATCAAGCGGTATAGACGGATCGCCTGTAATCATAGAACCGCCGAGAACGACGCAGTTTGGCGACCACTCTACAATTATATTGTTAAGTCCGATGGCCAAAAGCCAGGCGTGGGTGTCCCAAACGCCTCGGTCTGTTACTTCTTTAGGATTTTTACCCGTTTTTTCCTGAAGGGCTTTGCCTGAAATCATATCTTCAAGAGTTATTTTTGTTTCAACATCCATAATCTGCTTGCCAGGCTCAAAACCTATGGCTCGTTCATCTATTTTCCCATTCACTATTCTGGCTCCGCCCACACCGGTGGAAACGGTTATATAAGCTACGATTTCAAACCCCCGACCGGCGCCCCAATTGGCCTCGCCCAACCCCACCACGGCGGCGTCGTTTTCTATAAAGACGATCACTCCGAATTCTTTCTCCAAATCATTTTTTAATTTTTCATCGGTCAAATCGGGAATGCTTCGGCTCATCCCGCCGGCGATCTTTTTTATTTCTCTCCCCTTCGCCAACTCTTTTGCTGTTCCAACAAAAAATTTCAAAATTTCCCCGTAACTTTTGGGCGTTTCAAAAACCTTGGGCGTTTCAAAAACCTCCCCGTCTGCCGAGTAAGCCATTCTTATTTTAGTCGCCCCGATATCAAATAATATATACATATTATTAAATTCCAAATTACAAATACCAAATTCCAAATAAATTCAAAATAATAAAATTACAAATCCAAAACTAAAACAATAATATTGTAGCATAAAAACAGAAAGAGCCGCACCTTTCGGTCGGCTCTCGAGAGGCGGTTGCCTCTAAAGGAAAGCTTCTTTTGTTTTGCCGCAGAGATCAGCACACATGAGCATTACCTTCATGTTGTTAGCAAGCTCTGGCTGATAGATTTCAACAGCGATCTGGCCGTGAATCAAAACGCCGTGAGTCGGTCCAATGTGAGGGTTTGCCAGCACAACATCGCTAACATTCCACATACCTGCTTCCTCCGGAACTGGTATCACCGCTGTTTTTTCTCTAAATACTTCCGCTATTCCAGAACCGTAAGTCAGACGCTGATGCCAGAACCAGAAGTTGCCGCCTTGCGCAGACTCTCTTTCGCTGACAAAGAACACTGCTTTCGTCCCAACCTGAACGATTTTTTGGATCGCTCGGCTAAGATTCAATCCGTCGCCATGATGATCGGCGAAATGCGGCGTCCAAAGCCAGAGAAGATTCAATGCTGGGTATTTTGTGGCCCACTCCAAGACATCGTCTTTTACGAGCATCGGAGGCATGTTGTACTTCTTGGTGAACTTGCAAACTACTTCCAGCCCTTCAACCCCCGCAAATACAGGATACCGTTTTGAGGCGCGGTATATGATCGCGGGAGCATCGGGATTCTTATCGTAAAGTTGACCGTACTTCTCGATGTCCATTGACCACGAGTATACGACTTCCTCATAATCCAAGTTGTAGATCTCAGCGAATACTAGAAGCAACTCGCTGTCTGGGTTGGAAATCTTGCCTAATTCTATCTGGGCTACCAGAGATTGTATCCCATGACCATAACTACTCTCGGCCAAGCGGGAGGCAACCTCAACTTGAGTCAGCTTGGCTTTGAGCCGAGCTTCCTTCAAGTATTTTGCAAACTCAAGCAATGGCCGTGTTCTTGCCATATGAACCTCTCTTTCTAAACACTCATTTCCTAATATATTTAATCATAAGTTGAATAAAATAGCAAATTGACAGAGAGTGAGTTTAATGCCATTGACTCATTCTGATTTTTGGAGGATTGAACTAAGTATTTGATATTTGGGATTTATATTCCTCCACTGCCGGTTGGTCATAAGGATTTACTCCCAATAGCTTTGCCAGTTCAATAGTTGTCGCCATCATAAAGGCCATAAAACTTCCCAGCTCTTTCTCATTTATTTCCGGCATTTCATATTTTATAAAAGGCAGGCCGGCTTTTTGGTAAGCGTTGGTAACATTTTCAAAAGCGGCTTGATTTATATTATTTTTGTTTTCTTTAAGAGATAAAATAAAAATAGTAAACCTATTTTTGGGTCCGCCCAGATAAAGTTCTAGCATTGAATGCAAATCAGTAGGGCCTATTGAGACAGTGGGAGTAATCACAGCCAAACTTTCGGCTATAAGCTGGCGGCACCACTTGCCCAAATCCTCAAGCTCCGAATTGAAAATAAAGAAATCCAAAATGTTGAAGCCATTTTTATAATTTTGAAAAATATTTTCAGCCAGATGTTTTGCCTCTTCTTCTTTTTTTTCTTTACTTCCGGCAACAAAAGCATCGGTATCCAAACCGGCAATGGAAAGAACTGTTGTGTGGGCGACAGTAAAAGCGCTGAATCGTCCGCCCACATTTCCCTCCCATTCTATTTTTTCTATATTTTTTTCTTCAGCTATTTGCCAAAGTGGCGAATTTTTTGTTGATATAATAATTGCTCTTTTTTTAATATTCTCATCAAATTTGTTTTCTAAAATTTCATAAGTTTTGTTAAATGCCTCAAGTGTCTCCGCTGTTTTTCCGGACTTGCTTATGGCAATCAAAACCATATCTTCTATATTTTTTATTTCGTTTTTAACAAAATTTTCCACCTCTTCATATTCGCGCGCATCTGGCGATTCCAAAAAAAATATTTTTTTATCCATATCTGGCTTATGCAAGGTCATGGCGTTCCAAACCGCCTTTGAAGCCAAATCGGAACCGCCTATGCCGACCACAAAAATATATTTGGAATCCTTAAATTTTTCCATACATTCATAATAACTCACCCCTCCCTCTCTTACAACAAGAGAGGATAAAAATTGAAAGGCCGCTGGGGAAAACTCGGTTGAATTTTCCCCGCGGCCTCATGGGACCACCCCCTTTCCCGGATGATTCCAATCTTACTCACCCCTGACAACTCCCACCTTGTTGATTTAGAGAACTCCCAACACCTCCATTCTCGGGATGTGCGAGGTCCCGGACGAAGAAACCTTCAATACTAAGTGCGATGCGTCACACGTTGGTGGACTACCGAAAACAATCTGCGTCTCCGGATGAATTCTCCGCCGAGCTTCTGCCAACACATCCTCTTCCGGTATGTTGGATTGTTCGCAGAAAAGCGGTTCGCTGATAGCCAAACTACGAACAATGTGAAATGGAACTTTGTCCTGTCCAAGCACTTGCTCTCCTAAAGGTGGTATAACTGCTTTCTAAAAAATATATTACCTTTAATAAACAAAAAAAGCAAACAAACAAAACTGGGGATTATTTTTTCTTCCACTCCGTAATGCCTGCCCCTTTTATTTCTGTTTTTCCCGCCGGTCTGATAAATTTGGCATTTTTTTTCGGCACAAAATTTATATGAGGCGACTTGTCTAGAGCTTCCGCTATTTCATCCAAGTCCTCTTCTTGTGTTATCCAGCTGGCGCCAAATTTTTTCCAGACATCAAACGGCTTTGAGAAAGAGAGCAAAGTTTTTTCACCCGAATCCAAAAAATATTCATGGTAATAACTCATTGCCAACTCTCTATAATTTTTATAAATAGGATCGCGCCAGCGCAAAACGGAATGATTTGTTTTTGAAATTGCTCCCCAAAATTTATTAATTCTAAAAATACAAAGAGTATGATCACTGTCTTTTTTTAAGTTCTTAACTTTCAAATCCATCAAATAATTTTCAATCTTAGCGTTTTGTAGGCACCAACAGGCGAAAATTGCTCCCTCGAAACAATGAGCTTCTTTCTCCCGCAACATTCTTGCCGGCGACATATATGTTTCCCCTTTCTCCTCAAAATTAAAAGGTATCTTGTCTAAAAAATCCTGAACTTTGGCAGGAGTATTAAGGCCTTTGATTTTTTTCATTTTTTAATTATACTATGCAATATGAAAAAAATAATAGTAATAATCGTAATTTTAGCTTTAATTTTGGTTTTGTTTTTTATTTTTAGAAATACTTCTTTGGCGCCGGTGGTTAATAATAATTCAGAAACAGATACTGAAAAAATTAAAATTAATCCTGACATTCCTGGGCAAACTTTGCCATTTTCAAACGCCCCCAAAGATGTGACTTGGGCGCTTTTCCAAAAGTATTTGGGATACAATAAAAATAAAGATATAGAAGGGGTAAGAAGTGTGGTTTATAAAATAGCTTCTGTTTGCGAGGATCCAAAAACCAGAATTGATTGCGAAGGCAGGATGGGCGCGGCTTATTCTTATGGCAGCGTCTTAAAAAAAGAGGATTTCACAAATATTTGGAGCGATGAAAAGCAAATAATTTTAGCCACCGATTTTTGGTTGGAATCGTCAAAAGATTTGGACCAATACGGCAGATTTAGAAGCATTATATTTTTTGTAAAAGGAGCGGACGGCGAATGGAAACTTTTGAGCTTTAGTCCCGCCAAAGGCGGCGCTACCAATAAAGGAGCGGCTAGCCAAGAAGAGGTTGACGCCAGATTGATTCGCTATACCGAAGATAACGACCAGGACGGCATAGCGGATTATACAGAAGAATGCATTCCCGCCGAAACAAAAGACACCTGTGTGCCAACCAACCCCAAACTCCGCGACACCGATGGCGACGGCTGGTGGGACGGCGTGGAGACGCTGATGAAATAAATCTTTTAATTATCCACAAAAGGAACAAAGACAAAACCGGGAAACTGGGTTATTTCAAAATCGACGTTGGATTTTTTTATTTCCAAAAATATCGAATGGCCTTTCGGATAAACCAGTTTCCCGTTTATTTTTAATTGCTCTCTCCAGCTTGGAGGAACCTCCTTCACTTCCGCGGCGGCGATTATTTTATCAAAACCCCCAACACTTTCTGCTATTTTTGGAAGGCCATTATTTGCATTTTGGCAGTATGTTTTTATCCTTTTTGATAAGGCGGGATATTTAGAAATATTTTTTTTTCCAATATCAAAAACATCTGGATTTATTTCTATTGAATAAACTCTGCCGCTATCCCCCGCTATTTCAGCCAAAAGCGCCGACTGCCACTCCGAGCCGCTGCCAATATCTAAAATTTGGTCTCCATTTTTTGGTTCTAATAATTCAAGCATAAAAGCCACCGTATATGGCTGGGAAATTGTCTGGCCGAATCCTATGGGCAGGGCTTCATCGGCATATGCCAAATTCTTCAATTTTTCGGGGACAAAATCAATCCTATCCACTTTTCTGAAGGCATCAACAATCCGCGGCGTTTTCAAAATCCCTTTATCAATCAAAAATTTTATTAATCCGTTCATTTTTTATCTTATCCATTATACTACAAAATTTAAATGTCTTGAATTATTCTTATTTTAAGCCATATTTTTGGATTTGACAAAATAACAAGTTCCAGAAGTTGCCGAACCAAATCATGGCTCGGCCCCAAAAAAGTGTTGGCCGAAATGGCCATGGCCACCTAAACCAAGAAGTTCTCTCAGCCCGAAAAGGGGCCCGTCGCACGCAATTGCGCCGGGCTTTTTCATTCAAATTTATACCCTCACTTTTTTAGGTTTCTTTTTTTCTTTTTTATGTCCATCACCTTTGGCCATGAGTTTATTATATCACTTAATGTATTTTTTAAAAATATAAACACTTAATTTTGAAAATTACAACAATAAAAGAGCGTTTGCTCTTTTATTATTTATAACAAATATGCCTTTTTGCCGCAAATTATTAGGAAACGAGATGTTTGGAAATATGCTTGGCCATTTTCATCATATGAACAACACTTTCGCCGCCTAAAACTTTCTTTAATTTTTCATCGGTATTAATCAAGCGTTTGTCTTTTGAATCCTGAAGATTGTGCGCCTTAATGTAAACCCAAATTTTAGAAACGACCTCTGAACGGGGCATTGGACCAGCGCCTACCACCGCTTCAAGCTCCGGGCTTAGAGCGTGGGGCTTCATAAAAGCCGAATTTGTTTTTGCCATACTTTTAAGTTACTTGCTAATAAACACACTGCAATTATACCACACTAATTAAGCGCGGGAGACATTGACGGCTGAAGGGCCTTTACCTCCTTCCTCGCCCGGCTTGACTTCGAAGGTAACTCTATTACCTTCTTTCAGATCTCCAAGGGTAACACCAACAAGCGAACTTTCGTGGAAAAAGACATCTTTTTCTCCATTATCGGGAGAGATAAATCCAAATGTTTTTCCTTCCATGGGTTTCTTTATTGTTCCTGTCATGAAATTATTTTTTTATTATTTATTATGTATAGATAGAAACTCGACTTTATTTTGCCTTCTTCTAATACTCTTTCATTATAGCTTATTAGCAACTATTTAGCAATGCTGAATGTTATCAATTATTTTTTGTTCCATTGCTTTTTTATAAAACTATGATATCATATAAATTATGAAAAATACACTGGAAGTCAAACTAAATGAAATATCGCTTACTCTTTCTGAATTTTTGAAATCATTTAATCAAAATATGCCTTCTAATTTTCCTCAAGTATCCGAGAAGCAGTTGATGAGGTTCAAAAAAGAACACGAATCTTTATTCAAAAAAAGCGACACCTGGTCGCTTGATCAATATAGAAAAAAAGTTATGGATTGGCTCCCCAGGAACATTGATATTGCATAAATTGTAAAGGGCGAGGTGTTATTCCCGCCCTTCTAAAAGCCGTTTGGCCTCTACCTCCATAATCTCTGAGAAGACATAACAACGGTCATCTTCATCAGGAGAACAACATCCGCATCCATAATCATCTTCCCACTGAAAATACTTTCCTTCGGGAGTTTTTATGACATGTTGTGGACAAGAGTGGCATCTTGGGAGAATACACTCTGCCGAATATCCATCCTTTCTGAAGCCAACAATATCTTCCTGTCGCGGAGCTATAATTCTGCAAGTTGGCGTGGCGACACCCCCCGACACAAACTAATCCTCGCCACCCTGATAAGTGGTAGGCGGCATGCCATATGGCACACAAAGGTGCGATAACCTGGGCAACCCTTGTTTTTCTCGTTCAATATTTTTTTGGACGAGAGTTTGTTCTCTTGTTTGCGGTTGTTTCTCCTGTTCTCGAGGAACTCCACCATGTTCGCTAAAATGTCCCATTGAAAGATCTCCTGTTTGTAAAGATAATGGTTAAATTATAAAAAATCAAGAGCTGACTACATTTAATTTTTCTGACTGTAATATTCAAAAAGAGCTTTGATGCCGGCGAGATTTTGTTGCCACTCAATGGCGTCGTGGGTTTTAAGCTCTACCGTAATGGCGGGAATGTTTATGGAAGCGAGCCACCCCTCAGCGTCACCGGTCACCGCATAAGCGCCAAACGATTTGATTGCTGGATAGCCCGAGCCCTTTGAGTAAATGTTCATAATATTGAGTGTCTCCGGAAGAACGCCATTCTCGCACTCTGACGCATACACGGCGTTTGATTTGCTGTGCCAAAATATGACGGCAGATGGATTGTTTTCTAGGATAAAAATTTTGATAGCCAGAGTTTCAGGTTCGGAAAAAGCGGCTGAGCCGGCGCTGACTGTTTTTGACTGCCAGGCGCTTTTTGGCTGCCACTTGCAGTCAAAATTTCTGTTGAGATCAACTTTATTTGAATTAAATCGTCCTGATTCTAGTATTTTTGTGCTGGTTGACACATCTGTAATATCAAAACGGCCGACCTTGCCTGTTACTGCATAAACTCCGTCCGGATTGGCGTCCGGAATTACTGTCACCGTCAAATTTTTTGGAATAATTTCTGAATTTTTGTCCAGATAATCCATAAATTGATAAGCTAAAAGAGCGCTGTTCCATTCATACCCGCCGTGTATGCCGCCAACGAACACGATTTTCTTTTCTCCATTTCCATAACTATAACTTTCTATTTTTCTCTTTTCTGCAGACAGGCCGATTATTTTATATACCGGGATGAAATTAGAATTTGGAACCGATTTTGATTTGACCTGTTTTTGCGAACCAATAAACACAAAAACGCCAATGATAAGCATTGCAAAAATAACAATTGCAATAAGCCATTTAATAAAAGTAGAGCGCATACTTTTATTTATTTTGATCCGTAATATTTAAGCAGCGCCTCAGCGCCTTTTTGGTTTTTAGCCCACTCTATGTCGGTGTGATTCGTGAGGAGCACGCTTATGGCGGGAATATTATTTTTGGCGAGCCAATTTACCATGTCTCCCGTTATGGTGTAAAAATCAAAACTTTGGTAGGCGGGATATCCCGAGGCGTCCGCGTATGTTTTGGTGAGAGTATTGGTCTCCGCAGAAACGCCATTGTGGCAACTTGATGCGTAGACACCGCCGGCCGAGCTGTACCAAACCACAACCGCTTTTGGTTTGTTTGTTTCCACATAATTTTTTATGGCCAAACTTTCCGGTTCGGAAAACACTGTGTTTCCGCCGCTCACTGTTTTATTTTGCCATTTGCCCACGGCTTGCCAATCGCAATCAAAGTTGCGATTAAGATCAACATTGTTGGCGTTAAAGCGTCCGGCTATTACCGTGGCCTGAGACGACGAAACGTTTGCTTGTGAAAAATTGCCTATAGAAGTGCCCACCACTTTATTCAGGCCGTCCGGATTTAATACGGGAATAACTGTCACTTTTAGATTATTAGGAATAACATTTGGATTTTCTTTTAAGTAATTTACGAGTTCATAAGCGACAAGAGTCGTATTCCATTCATATCCGCCGTGTATGCCGCCGACAAACAAAATTTCAGCGCTTCCAGCGCCATAGCGATAAGCCGTGATATCTCGGCCCTGGACTGACTTGCCTATAACCGTTTCTCCCATTTTTTGTTCTTTTGTGGTTGTGGCGTTTGTGTTTTGTTCTTCCGGCGGTGTGTTTACCACGACCGCATTATCGGAAAAATTTTTGAAAATAAAATATCCGCCGACAGCCAGTAAAACAATAACCACAAGCCAAATAATTTTTTTCATTCTATTCGGGTTAATATAATAAAACTAAATTATAGCAAATTTACTCCTAAATATCCATGATTATATTTTAATTCCCCAAATTCAAGCCAACTTACGGGCTGGCGGTCTGCTTTGCTAAGCCGACTTGTCCAGCAAAGCTTCAGCGAAGGTTGGGTACGAAGTTGGAACTAGTTTAACATTGTAGAGCCATAACCATACCGTAGTGGATTATAATTTCTCTGATTGACGATCCTAATTTTGCTTTGTCGGCATGCTCACAAAAAAGTTTAAATATTAGAATCAATTCTTTAGTTAAACCTCTAACATCCCACTCTTTACTTTTTGGTGTGCCATTTTGTCTGAAAGTCGTGAGGTGTCCAACTTCTTTATCGGCGCGAATTTTAGCATCTACCAGTGTTTTGCTTAATTCTGGTCTAATATTTTCCCAAGTTTTTTCGTCAATAAAAAAATCTTTTGCGCATACATCAGTATCTCGTGGGGAAGAAGGATAAAGAAAGGTAATCAAATTGCGTAAGTGTATTGCGTATGACTCAATGGGTGCATGTTGTAATCCTTGCGCGATTTGTAGTCGTTGTAATATTCCACTTGCCATATTAAGCAACATTTGAACTTCGTATCGCACATGTTCCGCAAAATATTCATGCAACTGCTCTTGAGTTAAATCTCTAGTTTTCATAAAACTATTTGGTATAAATTTGGAATTTTAGTATTGTTTAACCCTAATTTTTTATTGGTACTTTTTCTTTTCCAATTTGGTATTTATCAAATTTTTCTTTGTAGGCATTAAAAAGATCTGTGGCAAAATCAAGTATGTTTTTTGTGTGTTTTTCCATATCTTTTGCAACACGTTGTTTTCTTGTCCGAAAACCCGTAGTTCCCGATTTTTTATTAGTAGTGTTGATGTCCATTTCGTGGATTATTTGATTTCTAACACCAAAAGTTTCTTTTAAGCTTTTTTCTTTTTTGTTTACTAAGTTTTCTGTGTCTAGCCCAGATGCCTCGGATACCTTACATAACTCGCTAACTGATTGAAGGCTGTCTCCAGACAAGCTTTCAATATAATCTGAAAGAAAAATGGCTCTCGGATTTTGATCAATCAGCGCAAGCGCAATCGTATTAAGCACAATTGCTTCATTTCTTTTTAATCCTTTTTTAACATAGTCTTTAAATTTATTTATGGCAAGCTGATCCACATTAATTAGTTCTGGTAATTTAGTTTTTATTAGTTGTTTAACAAACACGTCTAGGCCCGAGCAGGCAAAAACGAGCATGGCTCTATATAAATCCTGTTGTGCAGAAGTTGAAGGGCCACCAAGAATCCCTTTTCTACCAGCTTGATAAAGCGATCTGAAACTATTTACTGCCTCAACTGTTTTTGATAAGGAAACATATTCCGGGTAAAAAATATCTCTTTCTTTCTGTGGTGTAAGCGATAAAATGTAAAAATTTTTAACCTTTTTAACTCTTTTTGAAATAGTCTTTTTCATAAGTTCTTTACGTTACATTGTCTTCCTCGGCAGGAAGAGCAGAAGCCATTGCTGTGGAAAATAATCCATCAAAATGAGTTAGAACAGATTCTATAAAACGGCCATGGTAAATTGCGTATATAACAGATGATATGCTTTTATTTTTTGGTCGGAGTATAGAAAAAATAAGTTGCTGTGAGCTAATCTTTGGACGGAGCCATGCTTGATATTTCCATTGTTCGGTATTATGTGTAAAGTCTCCATTTTCATCAACAAGCCAAGTAACTATTCGCCCATCTTTTATAGCTTTTTTTATTTCACCAAGAAGCAATTGTGGATTAGTTGTATTAAAATATATGGCCATAAATAAAACGATTAATTGGGTACTGGCAATCCTAATTTTTGCAAAGGCAAATATTCAAAATAATATTGGCAACCAACAGAAATTATATAATCCAAGACATCTTTATAAACTGGATTTTTGAACCATTCGCTTAAAATATAAATGTATTCAACTTCTATATTTAGAGGAGCCATCAGTTTAGCGTATTGTTTCCTTTTGAAATCGCAAGTTTGCAATTTTTCATCAACCGAACCAGCAACTTTTTGAAACTTAACCTCAATGACAAACAGTGTGTTATTTATGATCACATACAGGGCTTCGTCTGGGAGTAATTTTTTTGAAAGAATTTTTTTATAGTCAACTTTTTGAGATTCAAGAAATTTATATAGAGCATTTTTCCTATAACTTCTAGCTACTTCTTTCTTTTCGTAAAAAATAACATTGCCTTTTACTTCATATCCTTTCTTCTTTTTTAAGAGCTGTAGAATATCCGTTTCTTTTTCAAAATTAAGTCCTGTTATTGTGTTTCCTCCGCCAACCCCTTTTTCTATCATGTTATTTTTTATTAAATTTTTAAATCCCCAAATCTTTTTTTTGATAATTCCAAATAGTTTTTTTCCATGTCTATACCGATAAACTTTCTGTCATTCAAGGCGGAAGCAATACCAGTGGTAGAACTGCCCGTGAAAGGATCAAGCACTACATCCCCCTTATTAGTACTAGATAACACGATCCTTCTTAAAAGATCAAGTGGTTTTTGTGTTGGGTGTTTGCCATATTTTTTCTCCTCTGGTTTTGGTGGATTAACAGACCAAACAGAACGCATTTGCAAATTTGGCTTTTTCAATTTATCTTCTATCCAATCCCCATTTTTCATTAAATCGTAATTGAAAGTATGCTTGGCTTTTTTCTCTTTTCTTGCCCAAATAATCGTCTCGTGGCTGGCAGTAAAAAATCGGCAACTTAAATTTGGCGAAGCATTTGGTTTGAACCAAGAAATGTCATTTAAGATGTGATAACCGAGAGATTGCAAAGCGTGTCCGCATTGATAAATTGAATGGTATGTTCCGCTTACCCAGAGCGTTCCGCTTGGTTTTAATACTCTCTTGCATGCCTCAAGCCAGCGATAATGAAAATCATAGTCATCATTAAAACCTTTGCTTATGTCCCAAAATCCTTTGTTTACACTTACCATTCTTCCTGCATGAACGGTAAATCCTCCATTTGAAAGATTGTATGGAGGATCGGCAAAAATCATATCAATAGAATTATCTGGCAATTGGGAAAGAATACTTAAGCAATCACCTAAATACAGCACAAAATTGCCACTTATAAAATATGGTCTATTTTGAACTATTGAAAGTATTTTTCTTTCGGCTACTACCATAATTACTAAATTATAGCATCAAATTCTTTTTGAAGATAACAAAACAAAACGCATATACCAGAAAATCAAGTGCTGGGAGGGAAGGAATCGGACCTTCATACACAGCTTCAAAGGCTGTTGTCCTACCGTTAGACGACCTCCCAATATTTATTTTTCAATTTTTAACTTTCCTTCCATTATTTCTCTACCGTACCCAGTTTTATAAAATTTTTCAGCCCGCTTTGCTAAACTGTAAGAAGTATAAGCCTCATAATACATTAATTCAAATGGCCCGTTGTTCTTCGTGTACTTTCCTCCTGTTCCACTATTATGTTCCGCAAATCTCCTTTTTAAATTATCTGTAGAGCCACAATAGAACCGGCTATTCTTCTTACTTCTTAAAATATAAGTATAAAACATGGATTTGTCCTCGCCTCTCCGGCGAGTCGCCGAGGAGGCGACTACCGTTAGACGACCTCCCAATTTATTACTCTTTATTTATACCACAACTATCTATAATCGCGAGTTCAATGGGTAGTTCGGGTATGGAAGCGTAAGCTTGGCGGGAGTAGGCCTCTAAAAAGGCCAACAATGTTTTGGAATTTATATTTTTGGCGGTTTTGGCCAGTTCCGAAAGTTTTTCAAATTCTTCTTCGCCCGTTTCATCTATTATTAAATCTTTTATTTCTTTTGTGTTTGAAAAACGAAGCAAAAGAACAAAACGCAGAGAGCGCAAAATCATTTTTAAAAAAACCTGCATATCGGCATTTTCTTCACCAGCTTTTCTTACCGCCCCAATCCCCTTTTCCGCATTTTGTTCGGTAATACTTTCTAAGACCTCCAAAATAAAATCGACTTTGGGCGCTCCCAAGACCTTTTCAACCTCGGCGTGCGACAACTTTTTATCTGCCGATGAATTTATAATTTTTTGCAAAATAGAAAGGGCGTCGCGGAAAGAGCCATCAGCCAAAGTGGCGATAAGCGAAGCGGATCTTTTTTCTATTTCATTTTTTTCTTCCTTGCAAACTCTGATGACTGACTCAATCAACATTTGATGAGTCGGTTTTTTAAAGGCGAAACATTCGCAACGGGAGACCATCGTATCCGGTAATTTATGCGGCTCAGTGGTGGCCATTATGAAAATCACATGTTTGGGCGGCTCTTCCAAGGTCTTGAGAAAAGCGTTCCAGGCCTCTTTGGTTAACATGTGGGCTTCATCAACAATATAGACCTTATATTTTGAAGAGTAAGGATAAGTATGAACTGCATCCCTTATTTCTCTAATTTCATCAATACCCCGATTGGAAGCGGCGTCTATTTCATAAATGTCTTCATTGTTCACTCCCAGCAATTTGGCAAAAATGCGGGCCACGCTTGTCTTACCTGTTCCTCTGCTTCCTGAAAACAAATAAGCGTGAAAGACCTTTCCCGTCTTGGCTTCGTTTTCCAAAACGCTCACAATATGCTCTTGCCCTTTTATTTCCTCAAACTTTGTAGGGCGGTATTTTCTATATAAAGCGATTTCCATATTCTGTATTCTATACTAAAATTTAAAATAACTCATCCCTAACCCTTCCCTTACAACAAGGGAAGGGAATCCGAGCTCCCTCTTGTTGTAAGAGGGGGTTGGGGGCGTTATAATCATGGTATGAGTTTTTCTACAAAAATCCGAGTCGGAGTTTTGCGGGGTGGGCCGTCGTCGGAGTATGGGGTGTCGCTCAATACTGGCAAAACTATTTTGGCAAACTTGCCGGAAGAATATGAACCATTGGATGTTTTTATTTCTAAAGATGGTATTTGGCATACTGGAGGTTTGGAAAAAAAACCTTATGATATTTTAAAAACAATTGATGTGGCGGTAAACGCAATGCATGGCGCCTATGGTGAAGATGGCGCGGTTCAAAAATTTTTAGAAAACTTTGGCATCCCCTACACCGGTTCGGACTCCATGGCTTCGGCTTTGGGTATGAATAAAATAATGTCTAAAAATATTTTTAATAATTACAACCTCAAAACCCCGCAATACATAATTGTGGATAAAGACGAAAACCAAAATATTTTAATAAAAAAAATAAACGAATCATTGCCCTTCCCCATTATCATAAAACCCGTAAATTCCGGCTCTTCCTTGGGGATTTCTTTTGTTGATAAAGTTAGCGATATAAAAAACGCTTTGGAGGAATCTTTTAGGCACTCTCCCAAACTTATGGTTGAAGAATATATAAACGGCAAAGAAGCCACTTGCGGAGTGATTGAAGATTTTCGCAAGAGTCCTCTTTATTCCCTTTTGCCTGTGGAAGTAATTTCGCAAAAAAATAAATATTTCCACGATTATGATTCAAAATATGCGGATTTAGAATCAAGATATAAATTACCGGGCAATTTTAGAGAAGATGAAAATGAACAAATAAAAAAAGCGGCCGCTTTAATACACAAAATTTTAGGTTTGAGGCATTACTCCCGTTCCGATTTTATTATTCATCCAAGGCGCGGACTTTTTGTTTTAGAAGTCAACACTCTGCCGGAACTTTCCCACCGATCTTCTTTTATAAAGTCCCTGGAAGCCGTTGGCGGTAACATAAAAGAATTTCTCTCCCACCTGCTCGCCAAAACTTTAGGCAGGAAATGATTTAATGGTCCTCTTTTTCCTCTTCCTCTTCCTCTTCCTCTTCCTCTTCTTGTTTTTGTTTTTTGGATTCGCGTCCGTCTTCATCCAATTTCTTTTTCAATTCTGAACGGACTTCAGAAACCATCTGATCCAGTTCTTTTTTAATTTCATCCTTTGTGTCGCCGCTGTTTGATAATTCGGTGATTGTTTTTTCGTGTTCGGTCAGCATAGTTCTAAAATCAGAATGTATTTCTGAGGCGTCTTTTTCGCGTCCTCTGTTTCTCAATTCGTTTATGTTATTTGTTGCCTCTTGGACTTGTTCTTGAAAATTATCCCCTATTTTTTTTCCATCTCCTTTATCAAGCTGTCTGTTTGAAGTGACGATTTGCTCAACTTCCTGCAGACGAGAGATGGCGTGGGATATTTCAATTTGGGCTTTGGTTTTTGAATCTATGGCGATCATTGATTCTACTTTTTCATTTAGCATTTTGATGGAGTACAGTTTGTCTCCCGGCAAAGATTTTTTGGCCGCAAAAGCGGCGCTACCGGCTAAGGCAAAAATAAGAATAAAAGCGATTGGCGCCATAACCATTCTATATCTAAAAATAAACCACGAATTATAAAAAGGCGACGGAATATTTTTTATTGGATTTTCTGCCACAAAAGTTTGCAAAGCGGAAAAAATCTTGGCTTTTTCATCCGGATTAAGCGCCTCCTTTTTTATTTTTTTAAATAATTTTTCCATTTATTATTTCTTTCAATTTTTTAATGCCCCTATTTATTTGGACGGAAACCGCATTATCTGTCCGGCCGACTATTTCTGCTATCTCGGAAATGCTTTTACTTTCCGCATATCTTAAGAACAAAACTTCCGAATAAATTTCAGGCAACTCTTTTATTAGTTCCATCGCCTGTTTGCCATCCATCTTATCAATCAAAGAATCCGTGTCGTCAAAGCCGGGATCGTAGCCGAATTCTTCCGAAAGGGTTTCCAAAGATTCGTTTTTATCTTCTCTTCGACTCTGTTTTCGATATTCGTCTATGATTGTGTTGCCGGCCGTTTTATACAAAAACGCCCTCATATTGTCAATTTTACCACCCTTTGAAATGAAAACCCACGTTTTCATAAAAATTTCCTGCACCAGATCTGTGGCTTTTTCTCTGTCACTCAGTTTGAAAAGAGCGAATCGAAATATTTCATCCGAATAAGCGTTGTATGAATCAAAGAATTTTTTTTCCAAACTTTTCATATATATAGACGATAGATTAACAAATTTATTACTGAATTGCCATGTAAGACGCGCCTTTTATTGGCGTCATAATATTTGCGCGTTGGAGCATTATCGGAATTAATAGTTAATTTAATTTAAAAAATATGAAAAAGTTAAATAGTATGTTTTTGGCAGTTCTGATGTCCTTCTATGGAACGATTGCTATGACTCCTGCATTGGCTTTGGCCAAGTCAGACCATGGAAATAAAGAGAACCACGGTTCAGTTGTAAGAGCCGTAGCGCGTTCGCATTCTGAAAGCGATGGTCAAAACCATGGTTCTGTGGTTAGCGCCGTGGCTAGGGATAACCATGGTCATGGCGGAGAAGCAGAGGACGACAACGATAATGAAAACGAACAAGAAGATAATAATAAAAACAGAAACGAAAGAAAACATAATAGAAACAGAAAAAATTATCACGCAACTTCAACATCGTCTACCGCAACAACAACCCCTGATATCGTGGCGCCAAGCATTCTCTTTGCCACCAATATTGGGTCTAGCGCAAGTACAACCAACTTGATTTGGGTAACAAACGAATCTTCGGACAGCAAGATTTGGATTGGCACAACCACACCGGTTGCCACGACCACTGCGCCGGTAGCCAGCTCAAGCGCTCTCTCTTATTTCCACAATCTGAGTTTGCCGAACTTGGCCACAAGCACTCTGTATTACTTCACAATCTCAAGCGCAGATAGTTCTGGTAACACCAGATTCTACTCTAACTCCTTTACCACTCCTTTCGCTCTATAAAATTTGAAGCTGTTTTAGCAAAAACACCCCCCAATCCGCGGGGGTGTTTTTGTTTTTGCGTCTCTTTATGTTATAAATATAACTTGTCGGGCCGTTAGCTTAGTTGGTAGAGCGCCACATTTGCAATGTGGAGGTCATCGGTTCAAATCCGATACGGTCCACCAAATAAATTATACAATACTTTTAATAAAAATCTATATTAGACGCTCCTCCTTCGCTAAAGCTACGGCGGGACAAGTGAGCGTTTAGTATGACAAAAACAAATCCCGTCTCACAGAAGCATAAGGCGGGATCATTTGTAACAAAACGTGAAAAAAGAACCTATTCACTTACTCTCCTAATCCGTCTTTCTTCCTCTTTCGTCCACAACGGCTGAAATTGGGAAGATACAAAGGTGACGATCCAGGCAATGTGCCGGAACCAATAAAATTGTCGCCAACAGAAAGAGAAAATACTCTATTCCCGTCAATCTCTTTTTCCTGAACCCCGTCCTCTAAGATTTTAATCACCTTGGGCGGGGGTGGGTTGGTTGGGCGGCGATAAGGCAAGCAACACATAATTCCTCCAACTATTAAAATAACTCTTATTGTAAAAACAAGCAAGTTGTTGCGATTTTTATGAATATTCCTTATAATGCTAAATAAGATGTTTGGCATTGGCGGTAAAAGAATATCCACCGAAAATTACAAAGGAGTGCGGGATTTTTATCCGCAGGACCAGGCGGTGCAGGATTATATTTTTGGCGTGATGAGCAAAGTGGCGCGGTCTTGGGGTTATGAAGAATACGGCGCCTCTATTTTGGAACCGCTGGAACTTTATAAATCAAAAACCAGCGAGGAAATTGTTAATGAACAAATATATTCTTTTACCGACCGCGGCGGCCGAGAGGTGGCTCTGCGTCCGGAGATGACGCCAACAGCGGCTAGAATGATAGCCGCCAAAATCCAGGAATTGCCCGCTCCCATCCGCTGGTATTCAATTCCAAATGTTTTTCGCTATGAAAAGCCCCAACGCGGCCGTTTACGGGAGCACTGGCAGCTGAATGCGGATATATTTGGTGTCTCAGATTTTTTGGCTGAAGTGGAAATCATTTCTTTGGCCTTTGACATCATGAAAGAATTTGGGGCTGAAGAAAAGGACTTCCTTATCAGAATAAATAGCCGCCTTCTTTTAGATGATGTTTTTAAGAAAATAAATATAGCTGATGACCGAAGACAGTTTGTTTACCGTCTTTTGGACAAAAAGGAGAAAATGTCGGATGGGAGCTTCAGGCATTCGCTGGTAACATTAATCGGAGAAAAAAGCGCTGAAGAACTGTTGGGAACTCTTTATTTTGGCGAGGGATTATTGACCATAATGGGCCAGAGTCCGGCGGCAAAACGCCTAAACCAAATTATTGAAATGCTGCGAAAAAACGGCATCCCCAATCTGATTTTTGCGCCGACGCTTACCCGCGGGTTTGATTATTACACCGGCGTTGTTTTTGAAGTTTTTGACACCAATAAAGAAAATCCCCGCTCTCTTTTCGGCGGCGGCCGATATGACGATCTTATTAATTCTTTCTCCGGTCAGCCGGTTCCCGCCTTTGGTTTTGGTATGGGAGATGTAACTACTCGGGATTTCTTGGAAGTGCACAAACTGTTGCCTAAAATTAACTCCACTACCGATATTTACATATGCGTAGTCCCGGAAACAAGTATAGAGGAAGTGAACAAAATAGCTAAAGTTCTAAGAGAGAAAAAAATAAATGTGGCTGTGGATATTAGCGGGAAAAAATTGACTGACCAGCTCAAGTCCTTAGATAAAAGAGATATTCCTTTTGTTATGGCCATTGGTTCGGAGGAAATCAAAACTCAAAATTTCACTATCAGAAACACTGGAACTAGAAAAGAAAAATCGGGCGGGCTTGATGAAATTATAAAATGCGTAAAATAGTTTTTGATATAGAAACCTCAAATATTTTTTCGGAAGTCGGATCAAATAATCCGACCGATTTGGCCATTTCGGTAGTCGGCATTTACGAATATGAAAATAACTCATACGGCGCTTTTTTGGAGGAAGAGTTTAATAAACTTTGGCCCATTATTGAAAATGCGGACATGCTCGTCACTTTTAATGGCGACCATTTTGATATTCCCCTGCTTAACAAATATTATTCCGGCGACCTTTTCAAAATTAAAAGCGTGGATCTTTTGAAAGAAATGCAAAAAGTGGCTGGTCGGAGAATGAAACTTGACCAAATCGCCGAGGGCACTTTGGGCATAAATAAAAGCGGTGACGGAATGGATGCGGTAAAATGGTGGAGAGAGGGAGAAATAGAAAAAGTAAAAAAATATTGTTTGAATGATGTACGCATTACCAAGGATTTGTACGAATACGCTCTCAAAAACAATAAACTTATTTTCAAAGAAGGTCCCAACCTAAACGAAATCAAACTGGACACTTCTCTCTGGGAATCCCCCCCCTCTTCCCCTTTCGCTCTAAACTATACTCTCCCTTTTTAATTTGATACAATGTATTTATGAGTGAAAAATTATCATTGCCCATATCCATTATCTTGGCGGGATTGCTCATTGCCGGCGGGATTTATTTAAACGGCAAAATTACAAAAGAAAATCCGACTGCCGCCCAACAGCAACAACTTAAATCTGAAAATCTTTCCGATACCATTCGTCCCATAGACGCCAACGACCACATATTGGGTAGCGCCAAAGCCAGGGTCTTGGTGGTTGAATATTCCGATACCGAATGCCCGTTCTGTAAAACATTCCACTCCACCATGCTTTCCATAATGCAGGAATACGGCAAAGACGAAAAGGTGGCCTGGGTCTATCGGCACTTCCCCATTGCTCAGATACATTCCAAGTCATTTAAAGAAGCGGAAGCTACCGAATGCGCGGCCAATCTCGGAGGCAACAGCAAGTTTTGGGAATACATAAATAAACTTTACGAAACTACTCCTTCAAACAATAATCTTGACCCAAAGGAACTAACCAATATTGCAACTCAGGTCGGACTTTCTTCCACTGCTTTTAATGCCTGCTTGGAAAGCGAGGAATTTGGCCCGAGAGTAAATGCCGATATTAAAAACGCCCAAGAGCTTCAAGGCCAGGATTTTTTCACTCCGTACAGCATCATTATTGACACCAAAACCAACCAGTACTACCCTATTCAGGGCGCTTATCCGTACCCTCAACTCAAATCAGCCATTGATTTGATTTTGCAGTCGTAATTTTCCTGACCAGACGGATTCTAAAAGGTTTGAAATTTCTTTTTTAACTTTTTCTATATCCGATTTTTGTATGGGTAAAAAAATTGTCGGGCAGCGGCCTTTACTGTCGGGTTTTATAAAGATTAAAGCCGGTTCTATTGTTTTACCCTTGAATTTTGGATTGTTTTGTAAAAGCATTTTATAAAAAACAAGCTGACGGAAATATCCGCCGGCTGGCGGAGCCGGGTTTCTAGTCTTGCCTTTTATGGCATTTTCACTCATGGCCTCGCGAGTTTTATAATCATAAACTAAAATTTTATTTTCCTGCTCTATTAAAGCATCTAATCTGCCATGCAATTTTAAGTTTATTTTTTGGTTTTTATATTCGTATTCAAAATTTGTCTCAACCCAATTTTCTGTTTTAACTATGCCAGTTTGGTTGAAGTGATCAACAAGGGCAGCCGCTACTTTTGGCGCGTTGGCAAGCAGTTCTTCCAAAATAACTTCTTTTTCGTGGAGTGGCAAAAGAGATTTTTTGAAATAATTTTGGACGGAAGTGATGATAATAGATGTTATTTCCTTCTTGGGGGTGGGGTTTTTCCATACATTAGCCAACGCCTCATGCATAGCGCTTCCCTTTTCCGAACTGGCGCTTGGCGGCTCGGGAAGTTTAAGAATGCTTTTATAAAAAAATTTTTGGGGACATTCTATAAAATGATTGAGAGCGGTCACCGAAAGACCATTTTCAAGCAGAACTCGTTTGGCATATTCTATTTGTTCGGTATTTTGTTTTTCTTTTATTTTATCCAAACTTCGCAAAATATTCGGTTTTGCGGTTTTTGGCAATTCTATTTTAGAAATTAGATTTTGATCCAGTTCATCAATAAAACGAAGCGGGGTACCGAAATAACTTATGGAAATATGCTTGCGGGCGCGGGTCAAAGCCACATAAAAAAGCCGCCTCTCGTCTTTAATATTGTCACCCTCTTCCTTTTCTTTGGGCAAGACAAAATAAGAACTGCGATTTTTTTTAATCCATGAGTCCTCTGTTGCATAAGGCAAAAATACATAATCAAACTCAAGTCCCTTAGAGCCGTGGGCGGTCATAATTGTGATTTGAGACAAAACCTGTCCTGTATTTATTTTAATAGTTCTTCGCTTAGCTGATTCTTTATAGGCCAATAACTCTCTTATTAAAAGCTTCGGATCCTCAATATCATTGGCGCGCGCCAAATCTTCGGCTAGGGCAATAATACCTCGCCATACTTCAACCGAAAGGGGGTTTTGGCTGACCATTTCCTTAAATCCGGATAAATCAGCTGCTAAATAAATAAATTCTATAACTCCGGCCTTATTTATTTCCTTTTGCAATTTTAATATTATAGGAATTTCTTTTTCTATTTCAGTCAAATTGCCGCTTCTTATAAGTTTTATAAATTTAACCTGTTTTTCAAAATTTAAATTCCACAAACCGCCGGCAATAGTTTCTGCCAGAGCCTCAGTTTTTGACGGGTCAGCCATGAATTCCAAAAGTGAAAAATAAAGAGAGCCGACAGGATGAGAAAATATACTTGCCCCTCTCTCCGCCGAAGCTGGAATGTTATTTTCTTCGAGCAGGGAAAATATTTTTGCCGCCTCGCTGTTTCTACGCACTATTATGGCCACAGTAATTTTTTTATTTTTTTGAATTAAGCTTTTAATCGTCTTTGTCAAATATGCCTCCTCGCTCTCCCCGTCGGGCGCGGCTATTATATCAAGGGGTCTGCTTTTTTCCTTCGCGCCCGACTTTAATTTTACCCTTAAATTATTATGCTCGTCTTTTTCATAATTTTTCTCAATCATTTTGAAAGAAGCGTCCAAAATGCCTTGATGCGACCTGTAGTTATCCGTTAGATAAATTACTTTCATCCCGCTCCATAATTTTTGAAAATTAAGAAAATTTTCTAGTGAAGCTCCTTGAAATCTATAAATAGCTTGTTTTTCATCCCCCACCACAAACAAATTTGGCGTGTCAAAAAAGTCGGCTATAATTTTGACGATTAAATTTTGAGAATCATTCGTATCTTGATGTTCGTCTAATAATATATATAAAAACTTTTCCTGCAACATTTGCAATAATAATTTGTCTTTTTGAAGAGTTTTCAAAAGTTCAAAAATAAGATCGTCAAAATCCATTTTTCTTTTTTTACTTTTTTGTTTTTCATAATTTTCGTAAACATAACTGAATAAAATAGTGCGCTCGCATTTTTGTATCCGTTTTAAGTCAGTTGCTTTCCCAAGGGGAACCCTTGAAGAATTTTGCCCCAAAGGGTTCCCCTTAATCCTTTCGATTTCTTCCTCGGCGAAACTTTTAATCATTTCAGGCGTCCAAGCTTCTTTTTTGGCGTCGCTTATAATATTTAGTATTTTTGAAACATAAAAATCGGGCTCGCCCAGTGGTCTCAGTTTATTAAATTTTTTTTGTTTCAAAATTTCTCTCACTAACATTTCCGATTCCACTTCTGTTATTTGGTTTGATTTGGAGAGGTGTGGAAAGTGATCTTGAAATTCATTAATTATAGATGCGGCAAAACCATGAAAAGTGTGTATGGATACCTCTAGAGCTGCCTCTCCCATTATTTCTCTCAATTTTGCCCGCATGGCTTTTGCCCCCGTTTCCGTAAAAGTCAAAGCCAAAATTCCCGACGGCGGCGTGTCCGTTTTTAATAAAATATTGGCAATCCTGAGCGTTAAAATAGTTGTTTTGCCCGTCCCCGGTCCGGCTATAACCATAACCGGTCCCTCAATAGTATCTACCGTCTCTTTCTGTCTGGCATTCAGTTTGGCGTATTCCCTTTTGAATTTTGGGGTGGTCATAAGTTTAATACTACCTCACCCCACCCTTTCCTTGCAAAGGAGAGGGAAAAGCAAAGAAAACTTGCTCCTAAGGGTGACCCCTGAAATGCCCCTGTCCCAAAGGGTCACCCTTTAAGCTTCCTTTGTTTTTTGTTTGTGTTATAATAAAAGGGGAGGCAGAAATGAGAGCACTTTTGAAGAAGTTTCTTTTTGAACTCAAAGAGTGGTTTGCTGACATGTGGGACTACATTAATCTAGCTTTCATTGAGAACAAGATCTATAGTCTCAATGAAAAACTGGTTGGTGAAGCCAATCCAATTAAAAGGCACACAATTCTGATTGTAACAGATATGTGGTCTAAATCTTACAATGAAGTGTCACGACGCATTAAAGATCGTGAAATTCGCCACAAACGGATGGTAGTTCACTAATGACCGCCCATCTTCCAACGGCTCAGCACTTTTGTCCAACGGCTCATTTCCTGCTAAATGAGCCGTTAACTTTTACAAAAAATGCTGCAATCTTTTGGTTTTTTCGTGCTGGCGCATTTTTTCAAGGGCCTTGGCTTCAATTTGACGAATACGCTCGCGGGTGACGCCGAATTCTCTCCCCACATCTTCCAGGGTGTGGTATATGCCGTCTATTAACCCATTGCGCATCTCTATTATCTTTTTTTCTTTTGGTGGCAAATCAGCCAAAATTTCGGAGAGCTGGTCGCGAATAATACGGCGGTTTGAATCCTGCTCCGGCGAGGCGATTTTTTCATCCGCCATAAAATCGCCCAGCGTTGATTTGCTATCATCCTCGTCTCCCACCGGTGTCTCAAGCGAGACGGTGCCTTGGTCAATTTTTTCAATCATATAAATTTTTTCCGGCTCCAGGCCCATTTCCACGGCTATTTCTTCTGGCAAAGGATCCCGTCCCAAATCCTGCGATAATCTGCGGACAACTTGCTTGTATTTGGCTATGGTTTCAACCATATGAACCGGCACCCTGATGGTGCGGCTTTGGTCGGCTAGGGCTCGGGTGATGGCTTGCCTAATCCACCATGTGGCGTAGGTGGAAAACTTGTAGCCCTTTGTATAATCAAATTTATCGACGGCCTTGAATAAACCCAAATTTCCCTCCTGAATTAAATCAAGCAAAGTTAAATCGGAACTGCGACCGACATATTTTTTAGCAATAGAAACCACTAAGCGCAGGTTGGCTCTGGCCAAAATATTTTTGGCTTCCTCGTCCCCGTCCAGTATTCTTTTGGCTAATTCTTTTTCCATAGCGCCGGAAATGAGGGCGTGTTGGCCTATTTCTTTGAGATACATTTGGATGGAATCGTAAGAGGCCTCGTCTTTGAAAAAATCCTTGCTCTTGTCTTTTACAACTTCATCCAAAAGCCGACCGCCTTCCAAAATATCTATGCCGGCCGCGGCGCACTCCTCGTATATTTCTTCCAACATTAAAACATTATCCTCAATGGTCGGGAATTCCTTTAAAATTTCATCAAAAGTAATAAAGCCCCTTTCTTTGCCCTTGGCCACAAGGTTTGTCTTTTTTAAGAGAGATTCAGGTAATGTTTTTTTTGTTTTTTTTGATCCGGCCCTTTTTATGGTTTTCTTTTTGGGTGGCAGTTTTTTTCTCTTGATTTTTTTAAGCTTTTTTGCTTTGTGTATTTTTTTAGCCATTTTATTTTAATAATTATTTTTTTTAATATTTTTTTGTATCTCTTTAAATTCGGTTTTCAGTTTTTCTTCCTCCTCTTTTGAAATATTTTTGTCATCAAGCATAACAGCCACCCTTTGAAGCTCTTGTTTCATTTTTTTTAATTCACTTCTTCTTTCTATTTCTTCTTTTGTTTTTTTAATATCTATTTTAAAGCCATATCTCTCGGCTTCAAAAATCAGCGCTTCTTTCTCGTCTTTAAAATCTTTTTCTTTTTCTGATTTTTCCATCTTTCCGTCTTTGCTTTTTTCAATTTTTTTAAAATCATTCCAAACATCTTCTTCCCCCACTCTAATTTTTTGGGCTATCTTTTTTATGAATTGAGTTTTTTCTATTTCACTCTGGATAAGGCGCGCCAGGGGCAAAACATTTTTGGTTATTTCTCTGGTCAAATTTCGGCCCTCATTTTCTCTAACGGCTTTATTCAAAGCAAAATCCGTAAAATGTTCCGATTCCCGCAGGGCTCTTTTCCATTTCTTTGGATCTTCTTTGACCACCGAAGCCGGATCTTCTCCTCTGGGCAAGGAGGCGATTTTTGCTTCCATTCCCAAGCTTAAAGCCAATTCAGCCGCCCTCCAAGAAGCTTTTTCTCCAGCCTCATCCGAATCATACGCCATAATCACCCGGTTTGAAAGCTTTTGAATTTTTTTTAAATGAAACTCGGTCAAGGCGGTGCCTGAAGAGGCCACGGTATTTAAAACGTCGGCCTGATGGGACATTACAAGATCCATCTGACCCTCCACCAAAACCGCGTAATCCAATTTGCGGATATAATTTTTGGCAACATTGAATCCGTATAAAACTTCCGATTTGTAAAATAATTTTGTTTCCGGAGAATTTAAATACTTAGGTGTTTTCTCATTCTCTTGCATTGCCCTGCCAGAAAAGGCTATTGTTTTTCCGTTAATGTCAAATATGGGGAACATGAGCCGGTTTCTAAAAGTATCATAGTATTTATTTTCATTTTCCGTCTTTTTTATGAGCCCGACAGAAAGCATTTCTTCTTTGGAAAATTTTTGATTAATTAAATAATCATGCAAGCTTCTCCATTCGTCCCTGACAAAACCCAAGCGCCATTTTTCTATTGAATTTTTTGCCAGCCCTCTTTTTTCTAAATATTTCAAAGCTATTTTATTTTCCACAAGTTCTTTTTCAAAAAACTTGGTTGCCTCTTCCATAATTTCGTACATCCTTTCTTTCTCTCTATTTTCTCTGTCAACTTCTGCCGAATTTTCCGCTCTGAATTTATCCAATTTAACTCCGGCTCTGTCTGCCAAATTTTTTAACGCCTCCTTAAAATCAACACCTTCAAACTTTTGGACGAAAGAAAAAATATCCCCCTTTTCTCCGCAACCAAAGCAATAAAAACTTTGCCTGGTCGGAGAAATAAAAAAACTGGGCGTTTTCTCGTTATGAAAGGGGCATTTGGCCTTGAAATTAATCCCCGCCTTCTCTACCTTTATATATCCGGATATAACATCCACAATATTCAGCCGTTCCTTTATTTGTTCCGTATTTGATGGCATTTTATTATTCACACTTTAAAACTTGACATAATTTTTAGTTTTGCTACACTTTTGCTGTAAATGCTTTCCTTGTCGAAAGCCCCGAGATTCCCCCACAAGGGGGTTTCGTTTTTATACAATATTTCCCATTTTTAATTTTATTTCTTTGAGCTCATCATTATCAATTTTACCCATAAATCTTAACAATCTTTTTGCATCAAAAAGCCTAATTTGGGATAAAATCAAAGTTGAGCCGGAAAAAGAAATTAACCCGTGATAATATTTACCCCCTTTCTCTTCATTAGATGTTAATGGAATTCCTAAAAATATATTATTGTTAAACTTTCTTACTATCAAAACAGGTCGTTCATAATCAGAATGTTTTCCATCCTCTTCATCTCCTATATTTTTACCTATAGAGGCGAGCCAAATTTCTCCTTTTTGAAAATAAACTCGTTCCCTGTTAGAAAGTTCTTTTTTCTTAATATTCCATTTGTCATAATTTTGATCCATAGAAGATTTTAAATTCACAATTATTTTCAAAATATCTTTATTAAGAAAATTCTCGGGTATTTTTTTGAGATTAAACCACCCCCACTCCTTAAATTTTTCCGGTTCCATCAAAATTGGCTCTTCTTTTGTTTCGCACAAAAAAACATAAACTTTGTCTCCTTCTTTCGCTCCAGCCACAATCCCAAGTTCTTCTTTTATTTCAAAATTTTTAACCCCAATTTCTTCTTCAACTTCTCGTCTCAATGTAGTTTTTACATTTTCCCCTTCGTCACATCTTCCTCCTGGTGTGGTCCAAAAATCTCCATCTTTGTATTGCTTGGTTTTGTAATTACGCAAACCAAGCAAGACATTTTTGTCTCTTATAAAAATTCCCGCGGTGCATATTGGCGAACGAGCCATAATTTTTTATTTCAATTTCCTTGATCCAACTCCTTTTGCAGTTCTTTGATCATATTGTATTTTTCGCTGCCGGGGAAGCCGGAACCGGCGGGGATGAGTCGGCCGATGATGACATTTTCTTTAAGGCCTTTTAGTTCGTCTTCGGTGCCGCGCAGGGCGTTTTGAATAAGCATTCTGGTTGTGTGTTGGAACGATGCGGAAGAAAGGAAACTTTTTCTGGAAAGAGAAACTTCCGTAATGCCCAAAAGCAAAGCCTCCGCTTTGGCCTCTTCCCCACCCGCTTCTTTGACTGCGTCATTTTCTCTTATGAAATTGCTTTGGGCGACGATGTCCCCTTGGGAAAATCTCGTCTCGCCTGAAGTTTTTATTTTTCTTCTAGAAAACATTTGTTTGATAATAACCTCAATGTGTTTTCTGGAAACCGGTTCTCCTTGCAGCTCGTATATTTTTGTTATTTCGTGAATAATATAATTTTGGGTTTTTTCCTTGCCGGCATATTTGAACAATTCATCCAAATCAACGGAGCCGTCAGTCAGCAAATCGCCCTTGTTCACCTTATCTCCCGTTTTAACCAAAACTACCCGATGATAATTTGCCAGATATTCGGTATTGGATTTGCCCTGTTTTTTGCTAGCCGGTTTTTCCGCTTCTTCCGGCAAAATTGTTATTATTTTATCTTTGCCGTCCACTTTTATTTCGCTCACTATGCCGTCCACTTTGCAGACCACTGCTGGATTTTTAGGGGGCCTATTTTCAAAGACCTCTTCCACTCTTGGCAAACCTTGGGTGATGTCTCCGCCAACCGAAGCGGTACCGCCGGCATGGAAAGTGCGCATAGTTAACTGAGTGCCCGGTTCGCCTATGGCTTGAGCGGCCACGGTGCCGATAGCTTCTCCCAATTCAATTATTTTATTTTTTCCAAGATCGGCTCCGTAGCAGTGAATGCAAATGCCATCCAATGTCTTGCATGTAAGCGGTGATCTGACCAATACATTTTCCACTCCGGCCGCCTCTATTTTAGCGGCATCATCGCGGGAAAGAAAATGATTTCTTTTAAATAAAACATTTCCCCCTTTGTCCTTGAGATCCTCCGCCAAAAATCTGCCCTTGGCTATTTTGGCTATGGAAACTTCAATACCAGAAGAAGTTATTTTGGAAAGGATTACCCCTTCTTTGCTGCCGCAATCTTCTTCGGTAATCAAACAATCCTGAGCTACGTCAAAAAGTTTTCTGGTCAAATAACCGGCCTTGGCGGTGTTTAGGGCGGTGTCGGCCATGCCTTTTCTGGCGCCGTGGGTGGTGATGAAATATTCTATGGGCGTCAAACCCTCTTTGTTTGAAGAAATTATAGGAAAGTCAATGGTTTCTCCGGCGGTGTTGACAATCAACCCTTTCATACCGGCCATCTGGGTCAATTGGCCCATAGAACCTCTGGCACCTGATTTCACCAAGTCATAAACAGAACCCCTTTTATCCATGGACTCCTGCATTGATTTTTCAATCTCATTTTTGGTGGCTGTCCATATTTCAATATTTTTGGCCCTTTTTTCATTATGTGAAAGCAATCCCGTATCATACTGCTCTTGAACTAAAGCCACTTTTTCTTTGGTCCCATCCACAATTTCATATTTATTTTTAGGTACCACCACATCCGAGATGCTCCATGTTATACCCGAAACAGTAGCGTAGTGGAAACCGAATTCTTTTATTTTGTCCATAATGGGCGGTATGGACTCTATGCCGTATTTATGAATAAGGTCGTCAACCATGAGAGCTAATTTTTTCTTGTCTATTTCCGCGTTAACGAAAGGATAATCATTAGGCAAAACGGCATTAAACAAAAGCCGGCCGACACTTGTTTCAAATAATTCATTATTGAATTTTGCATACTTGGGGGAATCAGTACCCAAGACCTTTATTTTGGCTCTGTAATCAACAACATCAAAATCATGGGCGGTGATGGCTCGGTTAGGAGTCGGAAATATCATACCCTCGCCTTTTTCCCCGTTTACTTCCTTGGTCATCCAGTAACATCCGAGAATTATATCCAACAATTTGTTTGAAATGGTCGGATCGCCGCTACCCGGCTTCAAAATATTTTTATCCGAGGCCATTATCATTTTGGCTTCCAGCTGGGCTTCGGGAGAGAGGGGCACATGGACGGCCATCTGGTCGCCGTCAAAATCGGCATTAAAAGCGTTACAAACCAGAGGATGCACCCGAATGGCATTACCCTCAATTAAAATCGGTTTGAAGGCCTGAATACCAAGCCGGTGCAAAGTTGGCGCTCTGTTCAAGAGAACATATTTATCTTTTATAACTTCTTCCAAAATGGCCCAAACTTCTGGTATGGCATCATCAATCAAACGACTGGCGCCTCGGACATTGTAAGCCAACTCCTGTTTCAGGACTTGCGATATGACAAATGGCTTGAAAAGTTCCAAAGCCATATGCTTAGGCAAACCGCATTGGTGAAGTTTCAATTCCGGACCGACAACGATAACTGACCGTCCCGAGTAGTCAACCCTTTTGCCCAAAAGATTTTGGCGAAACAATCCCCGTTTGCCTTTCAAATTATCTGCCAGCGATTTCAATTCCCTGGTCTTGTTTGAGGAAACCGTCTGGTCTTTGTTGTTGTGCCTGATGGAATTATCAATCAAAGCATCCACTGCCTCCTGTAGAATTCTTTTTTCATTTCTCAAAATAACATCCGGCGCGTTTATTTCTTTAAGTTTTTTTAATCGATTGTTTCTGTTTATAACTCTTCGGTAGAGGTCGTTGACATCTGAAGTGGCGTATCTGCCCCCATCAAGGGGCACCATAGGCCGCATAGCTGGAGGAATAACCGGTATTCTGGTCAGGAACATCCATTCTGGCCTGGTATTTGATCTTATCATGGCCTGAATAACCGAAAGCCTCTTAGTGATTTTTATTGACTCGGCGGACTTTGAACTTTCCAATTCTTTTTTTATATTTTCTTCCAAAACTTTCAGATCTATGGTTTTGAAAATATCATAAATTGCCTCCGCTCCTATTTCAGCCTCAAAAAACGCGCCGTATTTTATGGAATAATTATGGTAGGCTACCTCGTCTATGACCTTGCCTTGGGCAATGCTTTCTATTTCTCTTTTGGTTGAAAGCAGCTTTTCTTTTAGTTCGTCTTTTTTCGTTTCCTCCGTTATCTGTTTTATTTTTGATTTGAATTCTGCATCCAGGTCGCGCAAAATATTTTGTTTTTCTTCAGCCGAGACCTTGGTGATAATATAGCCGGCGAAATAAATAACTTTTTCTATGTCAGCCGCGGTCACATCAAGAAGTAAAGCGATGCGGGAAGGCATGCTTTTCAAAAACCAAATATGAGCCACTGGCGCCGCCAGATCAATATGGCCCATTCTTTCCCTCCGAACGATGGAACGGGTAATTTCCACTCCGCATTTCTCGCAAACAATACCTTTGTATCTGATGCCTTTATATTTTCCGCAATAACACTCATAGTCCTTGTCTGGACCGAAAGTTTTCTCGTCAAAGAGACCATGTCTCTCGCTTCTCTGGGTGCGATAATTTATGGTTTCCGGTTTGGTCACCTCTCCGAATGACCAGCTTTTTATCACTTCCGGAGAAGCCAAGGAAAGCCGCATTAAATCAAAGTCCGTATTTGAATTTTGGTTTCTATTTTGCATTTTTTATAAATTATTATTTTTTTCCAAGAGTTCTATATTCAAGGCCAGTCCCCTTAAATTATTAACAAGAACATTAAAGGCTGCCGGCAAATTTTCTCCCTTTATTCTTTCGCCCTTGACAATAGCGTCAAAGGCGGCGCTTCGGCCTAAAATATCATCTGATTTTATGGTAAGCATTTCTCGTAATGTGTAGGCAACACCGTGTCCCAAAAGCGCCCAGACCTCCATTTCTCCAAATCTTTGTCCACCACCCTGGGCTTTTCCGCCCAATGGTTGTTGAGTGATAAGGGAGTAGGGACCAATAGAACGCATGTGTATCTTGTCTTCCACCATGTGGTCAAGTTTGAGAATATACATATATCCTATGGCTGTTTCTTGTTTGAAGGCCTCTCCGGTTCGGCCGTCATAAAGCTGAACTTTGCCGTTTTTATTCCACCCGGCCTTTTTTAATTCTTCTTCTATTTCTTCATCAGTGGCGCCGGCAAAAGGAGGCACAATGGCCTGATAACCGAGAGTTTTGGCGGCTAATCCCAAATGCATTTCCAATATTTGGCCCAAGTTCATGCGGCTCGGCACCCCGAGCGGAGTGAGAATAACATCAATAGGCGTGCCGTCGGCCATATAAGGCATATCTTCGGCTGGCAATATTTTTGAAATGACTCCTTTGTTGCCATGGCGGCCAGCTAATTTGTCTCCAACGGAAACATTTCTGATTTGGGCGATTTCTATGTGAATTCTTTTTATAATTCCGGATTCAAGTTTATCGCCCTTCTCTCTGCTAAAGATCTGAACATTTATGATTCGACCTCTCTTGCCTCCCTCCATTCTTTTGGAAGTATCTTTGACATCGCGAGCTTTTTCTCCAAAAAGAGAACGCAATAATCTTTCTTCGGGAGTGAGCTGGCTTTCTCCTTTTGGCGTAATTTTGCCGACCAAAATATCTCCCGAATTAACCTCGGCTCCCACTCTGACAACGCCGTCCTCAGCCAAATTTTTAAGTTTAGCTTCGCCAACATTCGGTATGTCGCAAGTGGTTACTTCCGGTCCCAGTTTGGTGTCGCGTACGCTTACTACCACCTCATCTATATGTATTGAAGTGAACTTGCTGTTCTTGATAAGATTTTCAGAAAGAATAATGGCATCTTCATAATTTGATCCTGACCAGGACAAAAAGGCAATCAGAACATTTTGACCCAAAGCCATTTCTCCTTGCACCGATGTTAAGGTGTCGACTAAAATGTCTCCGCGTTTTACATGGTCGCCGACATTAACAATAGGTCTTTGGTGGAAGCAGGTGGCGCTGTTTGTTTTGGCAAAGTTTATAAGTTGATATCCGGTTTTAATGTTTTTGGCTTCGGTAATTTCAATTAATCTGCCGTCTACTTTTGAGACGACACCGTCATTCAGAGCTATAATCAGTCGGCCAGTGTCTTTCATGGCTGAACTCTCTATACCAGTAGCTACCAAGGCTGCCTCTGGCTCTACGCAAGGCGTGGCTTGTTTTTGCATGTTGGAACCCATGAGTGCTCGGTTAGCATCATCGTGATTCAAAAATGGAATTAACGAAGTGGCTATGGAAAAGGCCTGATTGGTAGCTATATCCACGTAATCAATCTTGGATTTTGGTATCAAATCGGGCATGCCGTTAAGGCGGGCTTCAACCATTTCTTCTTTTATGTTGCCGTGCTCGTCTTTTTCTATGGTGGCGTGGGTGATGGCAAATTTTTCTTCTTCCAAAGCGTTCAAGTATTCTATTTCACCGGTCAGTTTGCCGTTTTTAACTTTGACATAAGGGGTTTCAATCATGCCGAATTCGTTTATGCGCGCATAAAGAGCCAGGTGCAGAATTAAACCGATATTCGGGCCTTCAGGAGTATGAATAGGACAAAGTCGTCCGTAATGGGAAGGGTGGACATCACGCACTTCAAAACCGGCTCGGGAACGATTAAGACCTCCGGGACCTAAAGCAGAAAGTTGTCGTAAATGCTCAATTTCAGCCAGAGGATTTTCTTGACCCATAAATTGAGAAAGCTGGTTGGTGGTGAAAAATTCCTTAAGTCGAGCTTGTAGTGGCTTGGGCATTATAAATTGAATAGGCAAAGTGACATCAGTATCTACCGTAGACATTCTGTTTTGCATGTTGCGTTTTATTTGAGCCATGCCGATACGGAATTTTTGTTGCATCATTTCTCCCACATATCTGACTCTTCTGCTTCCCAAATGATCTATATCATCTTCTATAGAATTAGGAGTGATATTCAGAGATATAATTTGATTTATAACCAATCTCAAATCGTCAATATTCAAAGTTCTCCTGTCTGAACCTTTTCCGCTGATCGGCAAATTGAATCTGGAATTGAATCTGAATCGGCCCACTTTTTGCAAATCATATCTCTCGGGACCGAATAAATTTTTGAAAAATTCTTTGGCATTATCAGCGGTGGCCAAGTCGCCGTCTCTCAGTCGCCTGTAAATTTCAATAAAAGATTCGTCCGCAGTTTTGGCGTGGTCTTTAACAAAAGATCTTTCCAAATATTCTTTGGCGTCTTTGTTATCTTTAAAGAGGTTGTAAATTTCAGAATCGGTTTCGGCCCCGAAAGCTCGCAGAAGAGAGGTAACTGAAAACTTTCTTTTTCTGTCAATGCGGACATAAATCGCTTTATCAACATCGGTTTCAATCTCTATCCAGGCGCCGCGAGCGGGAATTATTTTAGCCCCGAATAAGGTCTTGCCCTTTACCTCCAAACTGGTAAAAAAAGCGCCAAAGGATCGGGCCAGCTGAGGCACAATAACCCGCTCAACCCCGCTCACTATAAAAGTGCCATGCGAAGTCATCATTGGAAAATCAGCCATAAAAAGCTCTTGTTCCTTTTCAACATTTAATGTCTTATTTGTCAGGCGCACCTTAACTTTAAGCGGCGCTTCGTAGGAAAGTTTTTTTTCTTTGGCGTAATACTCGTCGTATTTGGGCTTCTCCAGTTCAAAGCCCAAAAATTCAAACTTGAATTTTTTACTGGAAAAATCATTTATAACCGCAAATTCATCAAACACTTCTTTTATGCCTTTCTCAACCAGCCAATTAAACGACTCTACCTGATCTTTTACCAGGTTTGGAATTGGCACCAATGATTTCCTAAACTTACTAAAATATTTTTTAGGCAATACTTTATCCATATTTATTAAAAATTAATTCTATCCACAAAAAAACACACCCCAAGCTTCTTGGGATTTTTTATCTCCCCCGTTTTTTAACTATTTATGGTTTTATAAGTCAAATCGTAGGATTCCGCTTGTAAAACATAGCTGTTTTTGGATATGAACAGCCCGCCATTGACAAGCCATAACTCAATCAATCAATGTTAAGCACTAGTATATACTTCTCAAAAATCTTGTCAACCCCCTTAGAGATCCAAATTTGTGGATAAGGAATTTATTTTCCCACTTTGAGCAACGCCACTACAAACATGGCTTCGGCCCAACCGAGGGGGGTGTTATCGTTGGGTTTGTCAGAATCGGAATAATAAAGTTCAGGGATCTGGTCTTTATAAATTGTTTTGAATGATTTATTTAAATATTCTTGAGATTTTTCAGAGTCGCCAAATTGATTATAAATAATAGAAAGCCATGGAAAGCCAAAACACCATTCGGCTTCCTCGCTGGTTCCGTCTTCGTTTTTATTGTAATATCTGTCATTTTTGTATCTTATAACTCCTCTGTCTCTTTCCAAATGATATTCCAAATGCCTGACTATTTCTCGCGCCATTTTTTGGTCAACCACACCAAAAGGATAAATAAGGGACAAAAGGGCTAGATCGGTAAACTTACTTTTTGATTCTCTAGGTAAAAGTTTTTTTAATGACTCTTCTCCTTTTTCTATAAGGTGGCGCGGCATTTCCACCATTCCCAGCTTAGCAATCGCTTTTAATCCGGCTACGCAAGCCCCCACAGAAGAGGCGTGCACCTCTTCATATTCTTCCCAAACGCCATTATCGGGATCGTGCCAATATTCTATTGATTTCAAATAATCAACTAAAATCTGCAAGATTTCTTTCTCTTCTTCTGTTTCAATTATTTTTATTTCTCGACTTTCCAAATCCCCTATCTTAAAAAGTATAGCTCCCACCGCGTCATTTTGCTTGTTGCCCCATTCCTCCCAAAATTCTTCAAAGGTTTCAGGATTATATCTGGCATGAATATATTGATAAGTATTGTAGGGCTTGTTTTTAACCGCCCAGCTTATTTTATTCTTGTGTTTTACAAATATTTGGAGTAAGGCCTTCCAAACCTTTTTAACCGTTTCCCAATCCTCAATTTCCTCAAAAGGCAGGCAAGTATAAAAATTATCCCGGAGCCATGCCTTGTTGTAGCCGGTGTTCACATTATTTCTAGAAGCCAAAAACAAACCGCTCGGCGCCTGCAAAGAGCGGATGTTGTTCAAATGCTTTTCTAAAATGTCACTATTGATTTGCATAATTCCTAAGGGGAACCCTTAAAAAATTTCCTAAGGGTTCCCCTTAGGAATTTCCTAATATGTTTTTTTCATAAAGTTTTTTAGCTTCCGCCAGCATCTCTTTCAAGTAAGGTCTTTTATTTTCCATAAGTTCAGCCAGTAAAGGATAATTTTTTTTGGCTTCGGCGTACAAAGAAATCACTTTTTCCTCTTCTTTAAAAAATTCAAGCATTTTAAGCGAAAGTTTCTCCTCGTAATATTTTTTATCATCATCAATACCCTTGCCCCTGATGCTCTCTACAATCTCTTTAGCTATATCTGTCTCCGCCTGCGCCTGAGCAATCAAAAAATCTATCTCGTCTTTTATTGGATATTTCATATACGAAGTAACGAATTAGTTAACGAATTGCTACGAATAAAAATTAATTAAATAGAAACCCCCTCTCTTCTTGACCGCTAATGCTAGGATTTTCTTTTGTTCTTTGTATTGATACTTCACTAAAAAGCTCCCCATTTCCATTAAACATTCCTTTTGCTCGATACATACCAATTACCCCATCTTGTCCACGCATTACTTTTTCTATGTGAGTCAAAAGAAGATTCTCCGATCCACCAAATCCTTCCATATTCATATTTTTAAAATTATTATTAACACTTCATTATACTCCCTCTGTTTTTTTATGCTAAAATATATGTGGACTAGTTCTTTCATTGACAAATAGGCACGGAAAAGACGCGTCTTTTTTGTTGCTTAAATTTGATTGAGTAGCAAAAGCCGTTCCGTGAAGGAGCGGTTTTTGCGTCTGATGAGTTATTTTCTGAATCTTTTAATTTTTTCTTCTTTCCATCTTTCAATCTCCTTATGATTCCCAGACAACAAAACCTTTGGCACTCTGTATTTTTTGCCTTTGTATTCCAAAACTTCAGGACGGGTGTAAACTTCAGGCGAAGAGACTCTGTTTTCTTCAACCGATTCAATTTTTCCTAAGACCCCAGGAATTCTGCGCGCCACCGTATCCAAGATCACCATGGCCGGCAATTCCCCACCCGTTAAAACATATGGTCCAACCGATAATCTTTCCATTTTTACTTCTTTCCATTTTTTAATTATCTTAAACACTCTCTCATCTATTCCCTCATATCTCCCGCAAATAATCACCACATCTTTATATTTTTTAGATATTTTTTCAGCATAATTATTATCAAACTGCTTGCCAGATGGACTAAGCCAAATTATTAGGGGGGCTGAGGGGGTTAGTGCTTTTTCTACCGCCTTTATCACCGACTCCGCTTCCAGCACCATCCCCGGTCCTCCGCCGTATGGCTTATGATCCACCCTTTTCCATTTATCGGGAGTAAAGTCGCGCGGATTATAAAATTTAATTTTTATTTTTTTATTGCAAACAGCTCGCCCTATAATAGACGAGCTGGTGTAAGAATCAAACGATTCCGGAAACAATGTAACTACATGAAAGGTCATTTTACAACTTCAAGTCCTCCATCACATCATCAACTGATTTCATTTCAGCAGATTGAGTTGGGGCGGTTTTCCGGCCGCCTACCGGCTCATTTATTTTGAGATTGACTCGGGCATTGTTTTTCATGCCAACCACGCGAAGCAAAATTCTCATGGCCTTGGCGGTGTTGCCCGATCGGCCTATGATTTTGCCCATATCGTCTGGATGGACGTCAAGAGATAGCAATACCCCCATTTCGTCAACAGTGCGATTAATTTTAACGGACTCCGGATGATCTACTAACCCCTTCACGACATATTCCAAAAATTCAGCGTCTTTTTCCATCTAAGTTTAGCTAACTAATAATTCGGACTGTTTAATTATATTATATTGAAATTTCTTCGGCAACTTTTTCTTCAACAACAGATTCTTCTAATTTTTCAATTTTTTCTTCTTTTACTTCCTCCTTTTTTATAACCGTTTTTTTAGGAAGCTTGTTTATTTTTTTGCCTTCTATAACCTCCCTTTCAACCAAAATATTATGGACAGTATCCGATAATTTGGCCCCGTTGGCCATCCAGTATTTTACTCTCTCTGTTTTAAATTCAGCTTTCTCGCCTCTGCGCGCGTCATAAGAACCCAAAATTTCCAAGAACTTGCCGCTCTTGGGACCATTTTTGGAGTCAGTCAAAACAAGCCGGAACACCGGCTCATGCTTTCTGCCAACTCTTTGCAGTCGTATCATTAACATTGCAGAATTAGATTATCATATTATTAAAAATCAGGCAAATTTGGTATATTGAATTATTGCTCGAGTGGTGAAATTGGCAGACACGTAGCGTTCAGGGCGCTATGGGCGCAAGCCCGTGGGAGTTCAAATCTCCCCTCGAGCACAAGCCGAAAGACCATTCGGGGTGTAGTATAAAGGTAGCCCCAATACCAAAGCAAAGCTTGGTACGGGGTAAAACACGGTTCGGAATATAGTATAGTGGTAGTATACACGCTTCGGGTGCGTGAGGCTCCGGTTCGATTCCGGGTA
>CAYIPT010000003.1:0-42226 GCA_964365465.1 uncultured Candidatus Saccharibacteria bacterium
GTTCCAATGGTTCCTATGTCAGTCGTACCGGACCAAATTGTGAATTTGCCGCTTGTCCGGTTGCCGCCTTCTCTCAACCCATTCCAATAACTCCTATTATTGCCGCTAGCCCCGTCACCCTTCTTTCTCCCAACGGCGGAGAATGGAAAATGGGGAGCACATATAAAGTATATTGGAAGCAAACGCAAGATGCGGCAATAACGGTGATACTGCAGAACAAACAACTGGTAGAAGGGTATTCGCCCTGGTATAAAAATACGATTGTTAATTTTGCCGGGAAAACAGGAGAAAATGTTTATGTTTGGACTGTCCCCTTCGGATTGAATCCACACACCGGCTATGAAATTTGCGTCTCAGGATTGTTTAACATAAATTCGGCAAATTCTATATCGGAAGATTGCAGTGAGCCGCCTTTTTATATCAGTGAAAGCCAAACGACTTCCGTCTTAACGCCAAACACAGCGGCCGCAATAGAAAAATTTCCTGATCTGATAATAGAAAAAATCAGCGTTGAATACACTGCCACAGGAATTGCCAGTGGTCCCGCTTACAAGTATTATGTTTATGTAAAAAATATAGGCAACGCTCCCGCGCCAAAATTTACCCTGCAAGTAACTCTTGAACCAAAACAGCCTCAAGCGGTAACTCCATCAACCAATGAAGGAGTGTCATATTTTTGGAACGGTCTCTCCGGCGTTTCTATTCCCAATAACGACCTCGTTTCGGGCGACTATTTGAATCCGGGCGAAACAGACCGTTTTACCACTTACTTTAACCCTATTGAAAACGGTTACATAAAAGTTACCGCTGTGGCGGATCCGTATGGAACAGTAAACGAATCAGACGAAAAAAATAATTACAAAAGCGAAAGTTTTTATGTAAATAAGGTCTATGATCTACCACCCACCTCTTCTGCTCCTTCCTCTTATTTGCGTCAAGATACCTTAAACCAGACAGCCAGTGTCATAAACTCCTTAAAATCAGTTCTGGAAAAAATGCTGGAAAATTTATAGTGGCATGGCTCCAAAACATTATAATTACAGAAAAATCATAATCGGGGGAGTTATTGCATTGCTTGTTATAACTATAGGAGTGGGCGGATATTATTTTTACAAAACTTCCAAAGAGCTTGATTTGACTAAAGTAGAGCTTGCTGATACAAAATTAAATTTGACCCAATCGCAAGAAAAAGTCGCAAGCTTGAGCAATGAATTGGGAACAGAAAAATACAAAAATTCTCTTTTTGGCGGGCAGATAAGCGAAATAGTCGGCACGGTCGGCAAGCTGGACAAATTATCAAAAACGGACAAAGAACTTTTGCAAAAATATTCCAAAGTATATTTTTTGAACGAAAACTATGTGCCGGAGGCGCTTGCCTCAATTCCTGGTGAATTTATTTATGAAGCTGGTAAAGAAATGCAGATTCATATCAAAGTATTACCTTATCTTTTGGATCTTCTTAATGCAGCCAAAAATAATGGAATGGATTTGAAAATAATTTCCGCTTATCGTTCGTTTGGAGAGCAGAGCATTTTGAAGGGCGTTTACACTATCAGCTATGGCGACGGGGCCAATATGTTTTCAGCCGACCAAGGATATTCGGAGCACCAGTTGGGGACAACAGTTGATTTTACAACATCCTCCGTCGGCTCAAGTTTTTCCGGATTTTCCAAAACCAAAGAATACGAATGGCTTACCCAGAACGCTTACAAATACGGCTTTATAATTTCTTATCCGAAAGAAAACGCCTTTTACCAATATGAACCATGGCACTGGCGTTTTGTCGGCAAAAAATTATCCGAACGGCTTTATGCGGAAAAGCAAAACTTTTACGATTTGGACCAGCGAACCATTGATGCTTATCTTATAAATATTTTTGATTAGATTATTGTAAGAGTAAAAATATGATAATAAATAAAAAGGCGACCAACATTTCTTTTACCCCGGCCATATCGGAATATATAGAAAAGAAAATAAATACTTTGGAAAAATTTTTTGGCGGAGGAGAAGTGCTGGTAAATATAGAAGTTGGTCGGACGACTAAACACCATAAGTCAGGAGATGTTTTTAGGGCCGAAATTCACATTAATACCAGAGGTGAAGAATATTACGCGGTAGCGGAAAAAGATGATCTTTATGCCGCTATTGACGAAGTCAAAGATGAAATCATCCATGAACTGACTTCCAGAAGAAAAAAGGCCATGCGTCTTTTTAGACGCGGAGGGGCCAAAATAAAAAATTTATTGAAAGCTATCTCTGGCCGCGCATAAAATCCGCAAAAGACATTTCTTTTTTGCCTTCGGGAATCACTTTTTCTAAAATCAATTTTTTATCTTCAATGCGGGCCGATTTAACGTTGACTCTTATTTTTTTGCCGTTTCTCTCAAAAAAACAGAAAGCCACCGGCCACTGGTGGTAAGCGCGGATTTTTCTTAAATTTTTTTCCGGGCTATCCCCTAAATTTATTTCACCATCTTCCTTTTCTATCTTACCGCAAAAAGTGGCTTGATCATGATTTTGTTTTTTAACCTTTATTTTCCCTTCTAACCATTTGGGTATTATTTGAGCCAGTATTTGACCGCCCTTGCGCCCCAGCATTTCTGCCAAGCCCCTTTCGTAAGGGGGATTGTTGTTTTCCCACGATATTATTTTTTCTTCAGTCAAAATTGGCCCATGGTCCATTTCAGCATCCAGAAGCATTATGGAAACTCCAGTTTCATTTTCCTGCAAAATGGCGCTTTTAATAGGAGAAGCTCCGCGTAGTTTTGGCAAAAGGGAAGGATGAACATTAAGAGTGCCTTTTGGGGGGATATCCAAAATTTCTTGAGGAATTATTTTGCCATAAGAAGCAACAAGAAATAACCCATAATCATTAATTTTTAACTTTGACACCAAATCAGCATTGTCTTTTTTTAATGACTTGGGGTCAATAACTTCTATTTTATTTTCTTGGGCCCATATTTTTACAGGAGTTGGGGTGAGTGCCAATTTTCGCCCCTTTGGTTTATCGGAAGTGGTAATAATCAACTCAGGCAAAATGCTGCAAGCTTTCAACTCATCTAAAACATAAACGCTAAATTGCGAACCGCCGAAGAAAACTAATTTCATAATAATTTTTTGCTCATTTTTATTTTCCGGCTTCATTTCTCTTAAGTTTGTCGCTTTATCGGTAAAAAGAATTCCGTTTAAATGATCAATTTCATGCTGGAATGCTTGCGACAGAAGGCCGGAACCACCCATAGTAAACGGTTTGCCGTTTTCATCATAAGCCCTGACCAATGTTTTTTGGGGCCTTTTTACTTTGCCGTAAAGCCAGCGTATGGAAAGGCAGCCCTCTTCTGTCAGCATTTTTTCTTTTGAGGTTTTTATAATTTCTGGATTTATAAAAACCATATCTTCATATTCTTTTTCAGAATTTTCTTTATTTTTTATTTTTTCTTCACTCATCATTTTAAATAATTTTTTTGATATCACAAAAATTCTCAAATTTTCTCCAATCTGCGGAGCGGCAATGGCCACCCCGTCTTCTTGGCTGTCCAACGCCTTTACCATTCTTCTTATAATGGTTTTCACTTTTCTGCTTCCAATATCTTCAATGGCCACCTCTTTAGCCACCTTCCTCAAAATTTTATTTTCTTTTTGGACAATCTCTTCTCCCGCCATATTCGCTATTTTACAACAAAATTTAATCAAAATCTATAACAAATTATCCGGGTCTACTTTTATTTCAAAATGGGGAGGGAGGGATTTTAGGAGAGAGAAGAGATTTTCTTCTAGCCACTTTCCTTTTTTTAATTTGATGACAATGTTAACGGCAAATTGCTTGCCTTTTTTTTCATGGATTGAATTGAAAATAGTTGGGCTATAACTGTCGAAAATACTTTTTAATTTTTCTGTTTCTCTAGTTGCAAAATTTTTAGTGCCTCTAGTAGTGATTTTTATGAAAATGCCGAAGGGAGGATAACCAAGCGCTTGTCGGTCCTCAATTTCTTTTTTGTAAAATTCTATTAAATTTCCGGCAACGGCAAATTCCACAGTGAGATCGCTTGAATTGCGAGTTTGAATTAAAAATTTTTCTTTGGCTAATTCCTTGGTTTGCAAGACCAAACGGAATATTTTTTCCCTGATGCGGAAATCGGGAATAGAAAAAAGAGAATCAAAAGAGGCAATGGCGGTATTAGCCACTTTTTTGTAAAGATAAGAAAAAGCCATTTCTGTGCCCAAAAGCACCGAACCCCTGTTTTCATAAAAATTTTTTATTATTTTTGAAGCTTTTGCGCCGGTTCCAGCAATATTTTTATGCAATTCAAAAAGATTTATATCAGGAATACTTTTTTTTATCTCTTCTGCCACCTTGTCAATGCCGGAACCAAAGGCGGCCAATTTCCAACTGCCGCAATTTCGGCAAACTTCGGCGGCATCTCGCGTTTCTTCGCATTGGTGGCATCTAAAAGCCCCGCCAATTTTGGTTTTATATAAAATCATAGGAGAGGAGCAATTTTTGCATTTAACTTGCTCGCCGCAATCGCGGCAAACGGTCACAGAAGAAAGACCTTTTCGAGCGGCAAATATAAACATATGAGAACCTTTTTCTGTTGTTTCTTTTATCAGATTCAATAATTCCGAGGACAAAGTTTTAAACTCTTTTTCTTTTTTATTTGTTTTTTTTAAATCAACGATGTTTGTTTTAATATCAGTTGGCAATCTCCATTTAACATTTTCAAATTCGGCCACTTCTCCTTGTTTGTATCTATGCAAAGTTTCCGTTCTTAAAAATAAATCCCCCATGACACAACGAATATTTTTTTTACTGGCCAAAGTTTCGGCAAAAAATCTCAAATCAATAAAAGGCCGGGCCAAAGTTTTCCAGCCGTTTTCGTTTTCTTTGTCTATAATAATGGCGCCAAAATCGTTTCTGGGTAAAAATAACCATCTGGCGGTAGCTATAATAAGTATGGGATGTGAAGTCAGATAAATCTTTTTTAATTCTTCCTTCAATTCTTTTTTATTCATATCTTTATGAAAAATGCATACAAACGATTCTATACCGCGCTCCAATTTTTCTTTGGCCTGTTTTATGTCTTCGTTTTGAGGTAAACAAAGAAAGACCGATCTTTTTTTGGCAAACTCTTCCCTAATAAGCGAGCGATAATGTATAAACCTTTCCTCGTCCGGCGTTTGTAAAATAGAGCCTTCTTCTTTCCTAAGGTGGCACCTTAGGAAATTTTTAAAAGGTGCCACCTTTGGGAAAAAAATATCCGGACTTTCCAAAACAAAAGCCGGAATCAGGTGAGATAAAACACCGCCCTGGGTTGTGACAAAATATTCAGCCGTTTCTTTTACCGCCTCCAAAAATTCTTTTTGCAAAAATGGCTTGCTGACGAAATTGGAAATTTTTTTTAGTGAAAAATCGGCCGATTTTATTTCCGTTTTTGCGTCCGCGGCATCTCGGCTTTCCAAAACCAAGGCATTAATACTTTTACCCCTTAAATTTACTTTAAGCAAAGCGCCCGGCTCAAAACTTTCAGCCGAAAAATACGAGAGCGACTCTTTATTCAAACCCCCTGAAAACGGCAGGCATTCTATAATAAACATATCAAGATTGTGGCAGAGATTTTGAATAAGCTCAATATTGCTCATTTTTTGATTGGCTTGTAGTATTTGGGTATGGCGTTTTTATATAAAAAGTTGGGTATTGATTTGGGGACGGCCAACACTCTTGTTTTTGTGCCTGGCAGAGGGGTGGTTTTGAACGAGCCGTCTGTGGTGGCTATTTCGCTTGAAGACAATAGGATTTTGGCCGTAGGGTCTGAAGCTAAAACCATGATAGGCCGAACACCCGAAGCCATCGTCGCTTATCGGCCGATGAAAGACGGAGTAATTGCCGATTACAAAGTGACGGAGGCCATGCTTCGTTATTATATGAAAAAAGCCATGGGTGGTTGGAGTTTTATAAAACCGGAAGTGTTGATTAGCGTGCCGGCCGGCATTACTTCCACCGAAAGAAGGGCGGTCATTGAAGCGGCCATAAAAGCTGGCGCCAAAAATGCCTATGTGGTCAAAGAACCGATTTTGGCAGCCATCGGAGCCGACATTCCCATTTATGAACCCAAGGGTCATATGATAGCGGACATAGGCGGAGGAACTACAGATGTGGCAGTCATATCTTTGGGCGGTATTGTTTCAGCCACCTCGGTTAAATGCGCGGGCAACAGGATTGATGAAAGCATTGCCGATTACATAAAAAAAACTTTTAATTTGGCTATTGGGGACAAAACAGCCGAAGATATAAAAATAAATATCGGCTCGGCTCTGCCTTTGGACGAAGAGTTGTCAATGAATATAAAAGGCCGAGATCTTATTTCCGGTCTGCCGAGAGCTGTTGAAATTAAAACCAATGAAATAGTCAAAGCCATATCAAAAGAATTAAGAGAAGTTATAAAAGCCATAAAAGATGTTTTGCAGGAAACTCCGCCGGAGCTGGCGGCAGATATAATAGACCACGGCATCATTATGACCGGAGGCACATCGGCTTTGCGCAACCTGCCAGAGCTTATATTCAGGAGAGTAGGAGTGAAGGCCTCTCTGGCCGAAAATCCGATGTATTGCGTGGCCAAAGGCACCGGCATCGCTTTGGAACATTTGGGCGCTTATAAAAAAACCATAATTGCCAAAAGATAATGCATCATGCCAATATTATAATTAACAGAGAAGATTGCAAAAATTTTGTTTTTGGCATTTTGAAAAAAGATTTAAATTTTGAAATTAAAACCAACCCTGATTTTTTAATGATAGAGAATGATGGTTTTGGCATTGATGATGCGCGAAATTTAAAAAAATGGGCCGTAGGAAAACCGTTGCTCGGCGAGACAAAAGTTTGTTTTGTAATTGCCAGATCTATTACCCACGAAGCCCAAAATGCTTTGCTCAAAATTTTGGAAGAACCGACGCCAGGCACTTATTTTTTTATAAAATTGGAAGATCGGGGCGGACTTTTGCCCACTTTTTTGTCCAGAGTTAAAATTTTGGAAAATTCTCAAAGGGGAGCCCTTGAAGAAAATTCCCTAAGGGCTCCCCTTAGGAAAGAAAATGAAAATAATGCCCATAAATTTTTGAATTCTGACAAAAAGGAAAAACTCTCTCTTATCCAAACTCTGTCAAAAAAAACAGATAAAACAGAAATGAAAGAGCTTATAAAGGATTTAGAAAAAATTTATTATGAAAATTATATCAAAGATATTTCAAAAGCCGGAATTATGAAAAATGTTTTGACGGCCAAAATTTTTGCCACCGCTCGCGGCTCATCGCCTAAAATGCTTTTGGAGTGGCTGGCGTGTGTGATATAATGGTTGTCAAGGACGCCCTTTTGGGACGGGGCATTTCAAAGGGCGTCTTTGACAACATGTTTAATTTTTCGGAACTAAAAGAAAATATAAAAGTAGTGGAAGAGTGGTTGCAAAAAGAGCTTTCAGTTATTCGCACAGGCAAAGCCACCCCGTCTATTCTTGATTTTGTGCAAGTGGAGGCCTATGGTTCAAAAATGGTAATTAAAGAGTTGGCTAATATTGTGGTTGAAGATGTCAAAACTGTGAGAATAGAACCATGGGATGCCAGTGTCGGCAAAAATATTGAAAAAGCCATAAATTTATCAAATCTGGGATTATTGGTGGCGCCGTTTGAAAAGGGCTTGCGAATTATTTTTCCCGATCTTACCTCCGAAAGGAGAGAGCAATTTATCAAAGTAGTCAAGAGCAAACTGGAAGAAAGCAGAGTATCTCTGCGGGGCCTGCGCGATAAAACAGGAAAAGTCATTGAAGAAAAAGAAAAAGCAGGAGGCATGGGAGAAGACGACAAATTCAGATTTAAGGAGGAAATGCAAAAAATAATAGACGAAGCGAGCAGAAAACTTGAAGAATTGGCAGGAAGAAAAGAGAAAGAAATAATCGGATAAAATAAGAATGACATTTTTAATTTTTATAATTATTTTAGGAATTCTCGTTTTGGTTCACGAGTTGGGGCATTTTTTGGCTGCCAAAAAAGCGGGGGTGCAGGTAGATGAGTTTGGTTTTGGTTATCCACCGAGAGCTTTGAGAATAGGTAAAAGATGGGGGACTTTGTTTTCCTTGAACTGGATTCCTTTTGGCGGTTTTGTAAAAATTTTAGGAGAGAATTATGAGCCGCCTTCGCCAGAGAAGTCTGGCTTTGGCGAGCCAAGGGAAGGTAAAAATTTCACTCAAGTTTCTAAAAAATGGCAGGCGGCTATACTTGTGGCTGGAGTATCTTTCAATATTCTTTTTGCTTGGCTACTTTTTTCTTTGGGTTTTATGATCGGCTTGCCGACACCGGTGGAAAATAATTTTGGCTTAGCGGTTAAAAATCCGATTCTGACAGTAATAGATGTTATTCCTGATTCTCCTGCTCAAAATGCCGGTCTCAAATCTGGTGATAAGATTAAAAAAATGGAAAACAATTTTGCTGGAAATGTTTTGCTTGAAATTGACAGAGGGGGCAAAAATTTAAATTTTGAAATTAAACCCGAAACAGGAATAGTGGAAAATAAAAAAATAATAGGTATTAATATGGATATGATAGGCACACTTTCTTTGCCCATTCATCGAGCTGTTTATGAGGGGGGCAAAACCACTTTTGAAATAATTTATCTGACCGTTGGGGGACTTTCAAATTTAATTAAAGATGCCGTGAGATGGAAGGCGGATATTTCTCAAGTGGCCGGTCCAGTCGGTATCATAAGTTTGGTAGGGGATGCTTCGCGGCTTGGTTTTGTTTATTTGATTACTTTCACCGCCCTTATTTCCATAAATTTGGCAATAATAAACCTAATTCCTTTTCCAGCTCTTGATGGCGGCCGCCTCCTTTTTGTAATTATTGAAGGCGTTACTAAAAGAAAAATAAATTCCAAAATCGCTGGTGTGTTAAACACCACCGGCTTCATTCTTCTCATATCTCTAATGCTTATTGTCACCTACCGTGATATTTTGAAATTGTTTTGATAAAAACCATTTTTCTGCTAATATTTTGATATGCGACAATCGCAACTTTTTACAAAGACAAGGAGAGAGGTGCCGGCGGATGAGACAGCCAAAAACGCTCAACTACTTGTGCGGGGTGGTTATATCCATAAAGAAATGGCTGGGGTTTATTCATATTTGCCGCTTGGCCTAAGTGTGATAAAAAAAATAGAAAATATAATAAGAGAAGAGATGAATGCTATTGGAGGCATAGAAATGAAAACATCCATACTTCAAAATAAAGAAATATGGGAAAAAACAAATCGATGGGATGATAATGTGGTGGATAACTGGTTTAAGACAAAATTAAAAAGTGGCGGGGAAGTCGGTTTGTCGTTTACTAACGAAGAGGCCTATTCAAACACCCTAAAACAACATATAAATTCTTACAAAGATTTACCGGCTTACCCATACGACTTCAAGGAAATTTTTAGAAATGAGACCAGAAGCAAATCAGGAATCTTGAGAATCAGGGAATTTTATTGGAAGGCCCTTTATTCTCTTTCAAAAGATGAAACTGAGCATAATAATTTTTATGAGAAGGCAAAAATTGCTTACAAAAATATTTTTGAAAAAACGGGAATAGGATATTTAACTTATATCACTCTTGCGTCAGGAGGCACTTTTTCAAAATTTTCTCACGAATTTCAGACCATTACGGAAGCGGGTGAAGATGTTATTTATGTTGATGAGAATAAAAAAATAGCCATCAATAAAGAAATTTATAATAACAAAATTATTGAAAATTTAGGACTCCGAAAAGAAGATCTTGTAGAAAAAAAGGCGATTGAGGTAGGTAACATATTTACCCTTGGAACCAAATTTTCAGAGCCGTTTGATTTAAAATATAAAAATGAAAAAGGAGAAGATTATTTGGTTTTCATGGGTTCTTATGGAATTGGTTTGGATCGTTTAATGGGTACCATTGTTGAACTGCTTTCAGACGAAAAGGGCATTGTTTGGCCCGAGAGTGTTGCGCCGTTTAAATATCATATAATAGAAATTGTTTCTGAAAATACAGAGGTAAAAAAAGAAGCGGAAAAAATTTATAAAAAATTGGGCGCGACAAATGTTTTGTATGACGATAGAGATTTGAGGGTGGGAGAAAAATTTGCCGATGCCGATTTACTGGGCATGCCATATCAAATTATTGTCAGCGATAAAAATGCGGCTTCTGGAAAATTTGAAATTAAAAATAGAAAAACGGGCGAAATTAAAATGGCTTCGGGAGAAGAAATCGGCAGTTTATAATAGTAAAAATTTGTGCTAGATTACCCATATGTTCAAAGAGAAACTGGAACAATGGACACGTGTTTTGCGCAATGATATAGGCATTGATTTGGGGACGGCTAATATGCTGGTTTATGTTCGTGGCAAAGGCGTTATATTGAATGAACCATCGGTGGTGGCCGTCAACCAAAAAACGGGCCAAGTAGTTGCTGTTGGCATGGAAGCCAAAAATATGCTTGGCCGGACGCCGCCCCATATTGTGGCAGTACGGCCGATAGTGGACGGAGTCATTTCAGATTTTGAAGTGACGGAAGAAATGATTCATTATCTTTTGAATAAAGCCCAGGCGATTTCAAAAAAAATATTGGGGCCGAGGGTGGTGGTGGGAGTGCCTTCCGGCATCACTAATGTGGAAACCAGGGCCGTACGGGACGCCACCAAAAACGCCGGAGCCAGTGAGGTTCATATCGTGGAGGAACCAATGGCAGCTGCTATCGGCATGCACCTGCCTATCGGCGAACCAATGGGTAACATGGTCATTGATATTGGCGGGGGTACCGCCGATATTGCCGTTATTTCTTTGGGAGGAGTGGTCAGTTCCAAAAATATTCGTATTGCGGGAGACAAATTAAACAACGATATTACTTCTTACATTAGAAGCGAATTTAAAATAGTTATAGGAGAAAAAACTGCCGAAAATATAAAAATATCAACTTGTTCTCTTTTGGCAGGAGAAAACCCCCTTGAAACCCAAGCCAGAGGACGGGATCTTATCACTGGATTGCCGCGGGAAGTGATGGTGACCGATTCCGACATAAGAGAAGCGGTTTCGCATTCGGTTGAAAGATTGATTGAGGCCGTCAAAGAAGTGTTGGAAATTACTCCGCCGGAAATACTTTCCGACATAATGCATCGCGGCATTTATCTGGCTGGCGGCGGGGCAATGATAAAAGGTTTCGCTGAAATTTTAGCTGAAGAGGTAAAAATGCCGATTTATATGGCGGATGATCCTCTCACTTGCGTGGTTCGCGGCACTGGCATTATTTTAGAAAAACTCGATAAATTTAAAGATATTTTAATTGCCGACGAAAATGACATTTCAAATAAGACATACTAAACAAAATTTTTTTGGGGGTAATTTTTTGAAAATGTTGCTCATGTTTTTTTTTATTTTTATTTTATTTTTTTTATTTAACACAAATTCGGCTCACTCCCTGTTTTCTGATATTTTTTATCCCTTTTTTAAAACAGGAGATTATTTTTACAATAGTTTAAGCCAAATGCCCAAATTTTTTACTGATAAAAACGAGTTAATCAAAGAAAATACGGGACTCTCAAATAAAATGGAAAATTTATACAACAATATAATCGACTATGAATCTGTAAAATACGAAAATCAAAAACTGCGCAAAGAGCTCGGCCTGAAACTGGCGGAAAATTTTATCACCGCTTCCATTGTTGCTAAACCTCCCCAGACACCGCTTGATTCTTTGTTTTTGGACAAGGGAACGGCAGATGGTATAAATAATGGGGATTTTGTTTTGACTGGCGAAAGAATTTTAATTGGTAAAATCACCAAGGTCGGCAAGAACAGGGCTACCGTCGCTCTTAATTCTTTTGTCGGAACGGTCACTTATGGGTTTGTGGCCAGAACCGATGAACCTTTGGAAATAAAGGGGGCTGGTGGCAACAATACAGAAACCAAGATGCCCATTGATTTTGATATAGTTGTCGGAGATAAAATAATGGTAAATGGCCCTTTTAATTATACAGTCGCCATCGTTGGCGCCATAGAAGAGAATAGTTCTTCCGGTTTTAAAAAAATTATGATGTCTTTGCCAGTTAATATTTCAAAAACCAATATTGTTTTTATAGAACCCATTATTAATGAGTAGAATTTTATTTTTTTTAGCAATCATAATTATTCCCGTTGTTTTTAGCTGGTGGCTTTTCGTGCCTCTAGTTTTGCTTTTTATTTATCTAGCCAAATTGCCATACGAAATTATTTTAGCCGGTTTTTTGCTTGATTCTGTTTACTATTTCGGCGACAACTTTCTATTCAAACATTTATTAACCATTTTTTCTCTCTCATTAATCCTCATTACCCTCTTTCTAAATCAAAGAATCCATTGGCGCAAGGTTATATAAAGTATGAAAAAAAGTTATAAAGACATAGCTCCCGATGAAATTTTTATGGACTCGGAAAATTTGCCGGGGTTTGATTTGCACCAATTTGAGGGCCGGCTTGAAAAACCTATTTCTCCCAAAGTTTTTTCTTTTTTTTGTTTGGTTTGTTCCTTGGTGGCGATTATTTTTTTAGTAAAATTTGTTTCTTTGCAAATCGTCCACGGTTCGGAATATAGAGAAAGAAGCGAAAATAACAAACTAAAACAAATTTTACTGGTGGCGCCGAGGGGCGCGATATACAGCCGGGATGGCAAGCTACTGGCCTGGAATGAAAAAACAGATAACGAAGCAGATTTTCCTTCACGAAAATATATTAAAGATTCTGGATTCTCCAATCTTTTAGGATTTTTAAAATATCCCGCCAAAGACAAAGCCGGCTTTTATTATGAAGAAGAATTTTTACCCAAAGACGGAGCGGAACTTTACTTGAATGAAATACTTTCCGGCCGAAACGGTTTTAAGTTTATAGAAACATCGGTTAACGGAGAAATGGTTTCTCAGAGCGTTATTCAGCCGCCCAAAGGGGGCGAAGACGCTGTTTTGTCTGTTGACGCCGGAGTGCAAAACGAATTTTATAAAATAATGAAAAATCTTTCCGCTGATGTCGGTTTTCAGGGCGGAGCGGGAGCTATTATGGATATTAATTCCGGAGAAATGCTAACAATGGTCAGTTTTCCCGAATACAATTCGGAAATAATGACCGAAGGAAGTGACGCTCAAAAAATACAAAATTATTACAAAGACGCGCACAACCCTTTTTTGAATAGAGTTATATCTGGACTTTATACGCCAGGATCAATTGTCAAGCCATTTTTGGCTTTTGCCGCTCTGGAAGAAAAAATTATTACACCTGAAAAAGAAATAATAAGCACTGGCAAAATTGAAGTGCCCAATCCCTATGATCCCGACAAACCGTCTATTTTTAAGGACTGGAAAGCTCACGGAGCGGTTGATATGAGAAGAGCTATCGCGGTTTCCTCCGATGTCTATTTTTATGAAATAGGCGGAGGATTTAGCAATCAAAAGGGCTTGGGTATTGATAGAATAAAAAAATATTTGGAAACATTTGGCTTTACAAAAAAAACAGGCTTTGATTTTCAAAAAGAAGCTGTTGGCGTTATTCCGGACCCGGTCTGGAAAGGGAAGACATTTAATGGGGAAATATGGCGCATTGGAGATACTTACAATACTGCTATTGGCCAATACGGAATGCAAATTACTCCCATTCAAATGGTTGTGGCAACAGCCGCTCTAGCCAACGGGGGCAAATTGGTGTCGCCCACAATTTTATTTACATCTACCAGCACCATTTCTTCCGGTGCAAAAATAAAAGGCGCTTCTGAAAGTTTTCAAATTGTGAGGGAGGGAATGCGAGCTAGCGTGGCCGAGAACGGTACGGCTGCGGGGTTAAATATAGAGGCGGTGAAAGTGGCGGGAAAAACAGGTACGGCTGAACTCGGTTCACGAAAGCAATTTGTTAATTCTTGGGTCATTGGATTTTTTCCTTATGAAAAGCCAAAATACGCTTTTGCTGTTGTAATGGAAAAAGGTCCAGCCGCTAACTTAACTGGCGCCGTTTTCGTTATGCGTTCTCTTTTGGACTGGATGGCGATCAATACGCCGGAGTATTTAAAGAATGAATAAAGTATAATAAATAAATGAAATTTCTATTGAAAAATATTTTGGTGGCAATACTAGGATGGCAAGTGAGAAGGTTGAGACGCAAGAATAATTTTAAGATTATAGGAGTGGTTGGGAGTATTGGCAAAACAAGCACAAAACTTGCCATTGCCAAGGTCTTGGCGTCGGAAAAGAGAGTGAGATATCAAGAAGGAAATTACAACGAAATAATAAGCGTACCCTTAGTGTTTTTTGGACACAAGATGCCTGATATTTGGAATGTTTTTTCTTGGGCTAAAATTATTTTGAATAACGAATGGCAGATAATAAAAAAATTTCCTTTTGATTTTGTTGTTGTAGAACTTGGCACTGACGCGCCCGGACAAATAAGCCTGTTTAGAAAATATTTACATTTGGATGTGGCGGTGGTTACAGCCATAGCGCCGGAACATATGGAATTTTTTGGTGATATTAAAAATGTAGCCGAGGAAGAATGGTCAGTTCGTTATTTTAGCGACCTGGTTTTTGTTAACAGGGATTTGTGCAAAATTTTACCCGAAGATTTTGACCATGACCAAATAATTTTTTACGGCAAAGAATTTGATGCTGATTATAAATATGAAATTGTTTCTCCAGTCCAACTTTATTCCATAAGCATAGCCATAATTATAGCTAAAAAGTTTGGTGTTAATGAAGAAAAAATAAAAAAAGCTGTGAGCGAAATTAAAAGTTTTTCGGGAAGAATGCAAAAACTAAAAGGCATCAAAAATTCTATAATTATAGATGATACTTATAATGCCAGTCCCGATGCGGTCAAAATAGCCCTGGATACTTTGTGTGCCCAACCAGCTGCCCAGAGAATTGCCATTTTGGGAATGATGAATGAGCTGGGCGCCATATCGGAAGCGGAGCACAAAAAAATAGGCAAATATTGCAACCCTAAATTTTTAGATTTACTAGTTACAATTGGCAAAGACGCGAATCTTTTCCTGGCGCCAGAAGCTAGAAAAAACGGTTGCGAAGTTTATGAGGCCAAAAATGCAGTTGATGCCGGCAATTTTGTCAAAAATAAAATAAAGGAAGGCGCTGTTATTTTGGCCAAGGGCTCTCAAAACGGGGTCTTTACTGAAGAATCTCTCAAACCTCTTCTTGCCAATCCATCTGATTTCTCCAAACTCGTCCGCCAAGATAAAGAATGGATGAACAAGAAAAGATTGACTTTTAATCTTGACCGCTTATAATACTGGTTCCTATTATTTTAATTTTAAAACATGGAAGAAAAAGAATACTTAACAAAGGAAAAACATCAGGCCTTAAAAGAGGAGCTTGATTACTTAAAAAAAACAAAACGCAGGGAAGTGGCCGAACAGTTGGAGTATGCCAAATCGCTGGGCGACCTTTCGGAGAATGCCGAATATCATGAGGCGCGGGATACGCAAGGCGTAGTGGAAGACAGAATTAATAAATTGGAAGCTATTCTCAAGAATGCGGTTATTGTTTCTTCTCATCACACTGAGGCGGTAGCGGTTGGATCGGAAATTACAGTAATGAAAAACGGGGATAAGAATGAAAAAATTTATACTATTGTTGGAGATGAAGAATTCGATCTAGCTGCTGGAAAGATTTCCATGCACTCGCCGTTTGGTGAAGCTATAATAGGCAAAAAGAAGGGAGAGACATTTACCTATAATGCGCCTTCCGGCCCTATCACATATAAAATAATTGGTATAAAATAGAGGCATGGCTTCTTTAGAAGAAATAAAAGAGGGACGGCTCAAAAAACTGGAGACCCTTAGAAAAGCGGGTATAGATCCTTATCCCGCCAAAACAGAGAGGGACTTTGAGATTGGAGAACTTATAAAAAAATTTGAAAAATTACAAAGCGAAAATAAGTCGGTAACTATTGCCGGCCGAGTAATGGCTTTGCGTTTGCAGGGCGCTATTGCTTTTGCCGATATTTTTGACGGTACTGGAAAATTTCAAATATTGTTTAAAAAAGGAGAAAAAATGAGTAATGAAAGTTTTGATTTGTTTTTAGAGACAGTTGATATTGGAGATTTTGTACAAGCTACGGGTACTCTTTTTACTACCAAGAGGGAAGAAAAAACCATGCAAGTTTCGGCTTGGAAAATGCTGACCAAAAGCCTGCAACCACTGCCTGAAAAATGGCACGGTCTCGCAAATGTTGAAGAAAGATATCGCAAGCGCTATTTGGATTTTTTAATGGATCCAGAACTGAGAGATTTAATTGTTAAGAAGTCGCAATTTTGGAATGTGATCAGAAGCTTTTTTAGGGAAAAAGGATTTTTGGAAGTGGAAACGCCGACCTTGGAAGTGACTACCGGCGGAGCAGAGGCAAGGCCGTTTAAAACTCATCACAATGATTTTGATATGGATATGTATTTGAGAATTTCTGTGGGTGAATTGTGGCAAAAACGGCTGATGGCCTCCGGCTTTCCCAAGACATTTGAAATAGGCAGGATCTACAGGAATGAAGGCACTAGCCCGGAGCACTTACAAGAGTTTACTAATGTTGAATTTTATTGGAGTTATGCCGATTATAGAATGGGAATGGAGTTGGTAAAAGAGTTATACAAAACTATTGCCCAAGAAATTTTTAGCAAAACAAAATTTGAATATAATGGCCACACTTTTGATTTGGCTGATGATTGGATTGAAATTGATTATGCAAGTGAAATAAAAAAGCAAACAAGCGTTGATATTGCCGAAGCCAATGAAGAAGAAATGAAAGAAAAATGCAATGAACTTAAAATTACATATCGAGGAGAAAATAAAGAAAGATTAACCGACACTCTTTGGAAATATTGTCGTAAAAATATTTCGGGACCGGCATTTGTTATTAATCATCCGGTTTTGGTAGCGCCCTTGGCCAAAAAAGTTTTAGGAAAAGAGGTGGTGCAAATGTTTCAGCCGATTATTGCCGGCTCGGAGATTGGCAGGGGATATTCTGAATTAAATGATCCAATTGATCAGCAAAAAAGATTTGAAGAACAAGGAATACTTTTGGGGGCAGGCGATGAAGAAGCCATGATGCCTGATTTGGAATTTGTTGAAATGTTGGAACACGGTATGCCGCCGACTTGCGGCTTCGGATTTGGCGAGCGCCTTTTTGCTATTCTTGCCAATCATCCCGTCCGCGAACTTCAAACTTTTCCTTTGATGCGCCCAAGGGAGTGATTTGACACTCTTATTCTGATATAATATTCGTAATAAAGACGAGACATTCTCGTCATAGAAAATAAGTGATAAATTATCACTAGTTATTATTAATAAAATTACATATGAAAACAAAAGTTTTTGCAAGTGCGGCTATGATCGCAGCTTTGATTGTTTTGGGGAGTCCGATATATTCGTTTGCCCAAACAACCGGAACCACAACCAGTGTTTCAAATCAGGTTCAAGCATTGCTTAACCAAATAGAGAGTTTGCAGACGCAAATTCAAACACTCCAAGCTCTTCAGGGGCAAATTATAAAAGCGCAGGGAGAGGTAAGCCAATCGTTGAAGCTTATCCGCAGTTTGAGGCAGGGTATGAGTGGAGATGATGTCAAGGCCTTGCAAGCAATTTTGGCGGCCGATACCAGCATATATCCGGAAGGAATGATAACTGGTTTTTATGGCCGACTGACTTCAGAAGCGGTCAAAAGATTCCAAAAAAAGTATGGCATTGAAATGCTCGGTTTTGTGGGTCCCAAAACTATTAAAAAACTGAATGAGGAAGTGGGTAAGCTATCACTTTCACAAGAGAATGATGACAATGATGAAGATAATGATGGAGATAAAAATGATAAAAAATTCTGTGCCAAAATTCCTCCGGGTCATCTAATAGCTCCCGGTTGGCTCAAGAAAAATAACAGTGTCAAACCCATCGTGCCCGAATGTCAAAAATTGCCAAAAGGCATAGAAGATAAATTGGATGATGATCGTGGCGCCATAACTGATACGACGGCACCTGTTATTTCCGGGGTGACTACTTCAAACCTCTTGGCTACTACTACCAATATTGTCTGGATCACTAATGAAAAATCCAACAGCAAGGTCTGGTTTGGCACCACCACTCCGCTTAATTTAGGTCTACCGGCTTCTATAAGTTCGTCCGAGAAAGTCAAAGGTCACAACCTATTGCTTTCCGGCTTGGCCACATCAACAACTTACTATTACATAGTAGGTTCATCTGACGAAAGGGGAAACACGGCGACATCAAGCCAAAACTTGTTCACCACTTTAGCAAACTAGAAATTTCTTAATTTTCTGGTTCAAGCAAGCAAAAATCGCCAAACATGGCGATTTTTGAGTTATCCACTTATCCACAGGGCAAAGTGGTGGACGGATATAATGAGGTGGTATAAGATGGAATCAAGTGGGAAAAAGTGGATAACTTTCTTTTTATGCTCATCGGAGAATACACGCATACCATAGACGACAAAAACAGAGTTTCTCTGCCGTCCAGGTTTCGTTCTCTGATGGGCAAGAAGATTGTAATTACGCCGGGTTTAGATCAGTGTTTGTTTGCTTTCACCATTAAGGAATGGGAAAAAATTGCGAGCAGGTTGTCGGAAAATTCTTCAGTCCTTTCCTCTGATATGCGAAGCTTCACCAGATATATGTTCGGCGGAGCCAGCGAAGTGGAAGTGGATAATATCGGACGAGTTTTGGTTCCGGATTTCCTGAGGGAGCGCGCCAATCTCAAAACCAAAGTGGTTTTGATAGGAGTGCAGAATCGGGTGGAAATATGGAACGAAAAATCGTGGACCGATTACAAGAAACAGGTGGAAAAGGGAGCCGATGGTTTGGCTGAAAAATTATCAGGCCTGGGCATCATGTAATTGCAATTATGGCCCACGAAAGTGTTCTTTTAAAAGAAGCAATAGATGGGCTTGAACTGGAAACGGGAGATGTCTATTTGGACGCGACTGTCGGTTCCGGCGGACATTTAGAAGAGGTCTGGCTAAGAATGAAAGAAAGAGTGACGCTTTGCGGAATAGATGCGGATGAAATGTCCGTGGCTATAACCAAAGAGAAGTTGGATCTTTCAAAAGCCAAATCAAAACTGGCGGTGCTCAATTTTAGGAATATTGATCAAGCACCGGAAATCTTGGACATAAAAAATCCGACCAAAATTTTATTTGATCTAGGTTGGAGTTCTGACCAGTTTGATGAGGGCGGAAGAGGATTTAGTTTTAAGAAAGACGAACCTCTACTGATGACTTTCAAAAGCAGGGTCAGTGAGGAAGATACTACCGCCTACGATGTGGTAAACCGATGGGAGGAGGAAAGTTTGGCCGATGTCATTTATGGATACGGCGAAGAAAAATACGCCAGAAGAATCGCCAAGGCCATCGTTGAGACCAGAAAGAAAAAAAAGATTGGGACTTCGGGCGAGCTGGCGGAAATTGTAAAAAAAGCGGTGCCCATATTTTACCGCTTTGGCAGAATTCATCCAGCCACCAGAACCTTTCAAGCTATCAGGATAGCGGTCAATGATGAATTGCGGGCTCTGAAAGAAGGTATCAAAAAGGGGTTTGATATTTTGAAAGAGGGTGGGAGGATAGCCGTGATTTCATTTCATAGCTTGGAAGACAGGATAGTTAAAAATTTTTTTAAATCGCTAGTAGCTGAAAATAAGGGAGAAATTATAAATAAAAAGCCCATCATACCAAGCGAAGATGAAATAAAAAAGAATCCAAGATCAAGAAGCGCCAAGCTAAGAATCCTTCGAAAATCTCATGATAAATTATAAAAAAATAAGATGACTAATTTGATAAAACAAAAAACAGAAGTGTTGATAATGGGTAAGCTTATCAATTATATACTTTTGGTTTTTATATTTGCCGCCGCTCTCTTCTATGTATATTTTGCAAACACCGCCATTCGTACAGTTACTCTTTTGGAAAAAACTAAAAAAGAAATGAGATCTCTAAGTGTGGAGGTGAGCGAAATGGAATCCAAACGGCTTTCTGTGGAAGACGAAATAAATGCGACCAAAGCGGAGCAATTGGGTTTTGTGGCGGTGGACCATCCGACTTTTATAATGAAGAGTTCTCAAAAAGCTTCCCTTTCTCTTAAAACAGATTAAAATATATAAATGAACGGAAGAATTCGTTTTATATCTGTTATCATAATTTTGTTGGCGTTGATTATGTCTGTCCGCCTGTATTTTGTCCAGGTTGTGTATGGAAAATTATTTGCTTCCGACGCTGAAAGGCAAAATATAAACGAGAATACAATTTTATATAACAGAGGGGATATTTATTTTCAAAGCCAAGCGGGGGAAAATGTGCCAGCGGCTATTTCCAGGTCCGGTTTTACTGTTGCCATTAATCCCCAGATTATAAAAGATTCAGAAGAAATTTATAAAAATTTAAGCCAAGTTCTAGTTTTGGATAAAACGGAATTTTTAAGCAAAGCCGAAAAGAAAGACGCCAAGTATGAAGAAATCGTAAAACACCTAAATATCGAAACAGCCGATAAAATAAAAACCCTGAATATTTACGGAGTAACCGTATCGACCGATAAATGGCGTTTTTATCCCGGCAATAAGCTGGCTTCCCATGTTATCGGTTTTGTGGCTTACAATGAAAATGAACTGGCTGGCCGTTACGGTTTGGAAAGATATTATGAAGATGTTTTGAAAAGAGATCCTGCCAAGGCCTACAATAATTTTTTTACCGATTTTTTTTCAAATGTTAAGGATTCAATAAGCAGCGACCCGCAGGGAGAGGGAGATATAATAACTTCTATTGAACCATCCACCCAGCTTTTTCTTGAAAACGAACTCCAAAGTGTCAGAGAAAAATGGAGTAGCGACGGAGCCGGAGGAATAATAATTGATCCGACCAACGGGGAAATAACGGCTATGGCTTGGAATCCTTCTTTTGATCTGAATAATTTTAAAGAAAGCGATGTCAATTTTTTTGATAATCCGATCGTGGAGGGAGTTTACGAAATGGGTTCTATCATAAAACCTTTAACAATGGTCTCCGGCATTGATTCCGGCACTATCTCGGCCTCCAGCACTTATTATGATGCCGGCTTTTTATTTTTAAATAACAAACGAATTTCCAACTATGACAATAAAGGCCGAGGTACCGTCAATATGCAGGAGGTTCTGAATCAATCTCTCAACACCGGCGCCGCCTTCGTGGCTCTGAAAATGGGCAATGAAAAATTTTCATCATATATAAAAAGTTTTGGCATTGGCACCGAAACTGGCATTGACTTGCCGAATGAGGGCCGAGGTCTTATTAAAAATTTGGATAGCGCCAGGGAAATAGAAATGGCAACAGCCGCCTACGGGCAAGGAGTGGCTTTTACTCCCATTGCTACCGTCAGGGCCCTTTCTGTTTTGGCCAACGGAGGCACTTTGATAACTCCCCATATAGTTAAAAAAATAGAGTATCAAAACGGCCTCTCCAAAAAAATATTCTTTGATCCAGGAAAACAAGTTATAAAAAAAGAAACTTCGGAAGAAATAACCAGAATGCTGGTTAATGTTGTTGACAAAGCTCTGAGGAACGGAACCGCTAAAATTCCCGGCTACTCGGTGGCCGCTAAAACAGGCACTGCCCAGATGACAGAAGAGGGCAAAGTTGGCGGTTATGTGGAAGGAAAATATTTACATTCTTTCTTCGGTTATTTTCCCGCTTACCAACCAAAATTTTTGGTCTTCCTTTTTCATATTTATCCTAAAAATGTCCAATATGCTTCTGAAACCTTGACCGATCCCTTCCTTAACATAACCAAATTTCTCATCAACTATTACCAAATTCCTCCCGACCGGCCGGAAAATTAAAAAGTATAAAATGAAAATTTTGTGTTATATTTTACCAATAGGCCTCATCGTCTAACGGTTAGGACATTGCCTTCTCAAGGCAAGAATCGGGGTCCGATTCCCCGTGAGGTCATTTTTTCAAATTACACCACACTTCTTAAAACTCAAAGGGCGCCTTTGAGATTCTTTATACACAGATGCTATTTCATTACAAAAAATCCGTTGTATAATTTAACCATTAATAATTAATAATAATTTTATGAAAAAAGTAGCGCATTGGCTTTTGGTAGTTGGGGGCCTGAACTGGCTCCTAGTCGGTCTTTTGAGTTGGGACATAGGGGAATTGTTTGGTGGGCAAGGGGAGATTATTTCAAGGATTATTTATGTTCTTGTTGGTCTTTCCGCTTTTGTCTGTTTGAAAGAATCTTGCTGCGGTCATGATCACTCCGCGCCCTCTTCTCCTCAGATGTAATTTTTTCCTCGAGTTAATTCTAACTCCCCAAACCTAACCCCCTAAATCCCCCTTAATTTAAGGGGGAACTTATAGAGTGCTTCGCACACTTTTTATTTAAAAAAGAAAGCTGCCCATTTCTAGACAGCCTGGGATTATACTCGATTTAATCTTCTGTATATTTTTTCTAGCACCATAGCCTATCCACAAATCCCCTCTTAATTTAAGAGGGGTTTGGGGAGTTATGTTATAATTAAATAAAATGGAATTTCCTCTGCCAAAAACTCCTTTCAAAAACACGGAAGATGAGATAACTCATTTGCGCCGTTTAATTGCCGAAAAGGAAAGAGCGCTGGAAAATATAGGCCTTAAAAAAGAATCTCTAGCGCCAACCAGAGAAACTTTGGCGGAATATAAAACAGTGCCGGCCGGCGCGACTCTTCATCCGGAATATGAAATAAAAAAAGAAGAATTAGAAAAAATAGTCCTTAAACTTTTTCCCGAAGAACATGATAAGCAAATCTCGGAGCTGGTTTTGCTGGCCAAAGAAAAAGGCATAAAAAATGCCCTTTCAGTGGTTGAAAAAATGGCAAATTTTCATATTACGGATGATTTTCACAGATTTATGGCCGAATATTTAAAAGAAGGATTCACCATACCGGGGCTGAATGTAAAAGAAAAAATTTCAAAGGGGCTCAATATGGCTTTGTATGAAATTTTAATACAGGAGGAAAGTGAAAAAGATAATATTAAAAATACTTTGGAAGAGGTGATTTCGGGCATGGAGCAATTTTATGCCGGTATGCTTTCCATTGCCGATTCGGATAAGCGCGAAGAAAGCTGGATGTCTTTGGAAATTGCCAATGCCAATTTTTCCCAAGAAATAGTTTTTTACGCAGCCGTGCCGAGCGCCCGCAAAAATCTTTTTGAAAAGCAAATTTTATCAATTTTTCATAACGCCAAAATTGCAGAAAAACCGGATGATTATAATATTTTCAACGAAACCGGTCACACTGCCGGCGTCCGCGCCTCTTTTACAAAAAACCCCATTTATCCCCTGAAGACCTATGAAAGTTTTATGCACGATCCTCTCAATGTCATTCTTTCTTCATTTTCAAAAGTGAATAGAGACGGCGAAGGAGCCGCCATCCAGCTTATTTGGTCGCCGGCAGGAGAAAAATATGTCAAAAGATACAAGAGCGCTTTGGATAAAATCCAAAAGGGCGCGCCTCTCAAAGAGGCCATAGACATACCCGATAGCATATCGGGAGAAGTTCTGCATACTTTCAAAGATCTTTTCTCGTCTTCCAAAAAGAAAGACGAAAAGGGGGAAGAGAAAAAATCGGAACCCATTGATCAGGGAGCGGTAGAAGAAATAAAAAATAAAATCTCGGCGCCCATAGTATTATGCAATTTGCGTTTGCTGGCATCATCCGGCACCAAAGAGGAAGCGGAAGAAATATTAAGTTCCCTTAAATCAAGCTTCAATCAGTTTGATAACACTCTAGGCAACGCCTTAGAGTGGAAAAAAGAAGAAAAGGGGGGATTGAGAAATTTGGTCAGAAATTTCAGTTTCCGCATTTTTGACAATAATAACGCTTTGCCAATGAATTTGAGAGAAGTCACTTCCATTATGCATTTTCACACCAAAGCGCTCTCTGCTTCCGAGGGTTTGCGTCAATCAAGGTCGGCAACCGCGCCAGCGCCTCTTGATATTGCCAAAGAAGGAATTTTGCTTGGCGTAAACAACCACAAAAATATAAATACAGAAATAAGAATGTCGGAAGACGGCGATCGCCTCAGACATTTTTATTGCATAGGCCAGACTGGCACCGGTAAAACCTCTTTGATTAGAGAAATGATAATTCAAGATATGAAAATGGGTCATGGAGTTTGTATGATTGACCCGCATGGCTCCGACCTTCAGCAGGTAATGGCCAATGTGCCGCCAGAGCGCTTTGACGATGTCATTTATTTTGATCCAGCTTACACGGCGCGGCCTATGGCTCTCAATATGCTTGAATATGACGAAAATTTTCCGGAACAAAAGACATTTGTGGTTAATGAGCTTTTCAGCATTTTCAGAAAACTTTATGGCGCTATACCGGAATCAATGGGTCCCGCTTTTGAGCAATATTTCAGAAACTCGGCTCTTCTGGTGATGGATGATCCGACCTCGGGCAACACTTTGGTTGATATGTCTCGGGTTCTTTCAAATAAGCCATACAGAGACCTTAAAATATCAAAATGCAAAAATCCTCTGGTTAAGCAGTTTTGGGTCAATGCCGAAAAAACCACGGGCGAACAGGGTTTGGCCAATTATGTCCAATATGTAACCAATAAATTTGATGTCTTCCTGGCCAACGATATTATGCGGCCGGTTATTGCCCAGGAAAAATCATCCTTCAATTTTCGCGACATTATGGATAACAAAAAAATACTTTTGGTTAATCTTTCCAAGGGGCGGCTGGGAGATATAAACGCCAATCTTATCGGTTTGGTTTTGGTTGGCAAAATTCTTATCGCCGCTCTTTCGCGCACCGATTCCTTCGGCAAGGACTTTCCGCCTTTTTATTTATACATAGATGAATTTCACAATATAACCACCGATTCCATTTCCACCATTCTTTCCGAAGCAAGAAAATATAAACTTTCTCTTATAATTGCCCATCAATTTATTGCCCAACTGGAAGAGGGGATTAAAAATTCGGTTTTTGGCAATGTCGGTTCAATTTGCGCTTTTAGAGTGGGCGCCGAGGACTCCGAAGTTTTGGAAAGTCAATTTGCTCCCGTTTTTTCCGCCAGTGATTTGATGAATATAGACAATCTTAACGCTTATTTGCGGCTTATGGTAAATGGCAAACCGGCAAAACCTTTTAATATAAAAATACCTCCATGGTCGCAAGGGAACAGCGAACAAGTAGAAAAACTGAAAGAGATGTCTTATATAAAATACGGCAAACCCCGCGAGGAAGTTGAAAAACTTATTTTGGAGAAATATAAAATATAAAAAACGCCCGGCTAGCGAACGATGCTAGCCGGGGTAGAGCGATGAATATTGGGCAGAACAAGCTGATTGGGGTGCTTTTCTCTCCGCGCCCTCAAGATGCTCCCCACTCCGATCCTGACTTGGTGAAATAGTTCAGGGTCAAAATCTGACTTGCGGAACGCTATGCCGAATGCATTCCCAAAGCCAACCCCTGTTCTCACCAGCTCAGCAACGGAATTAGACAAAGAGAATAACTCTTTTTCGTAATCCATATCTACTTTCTATTATACCATATCAACATTTTCTGTCAAATAGAAATGTGGATAACTCGCTACTAAACGCTGAGCGTCTAGTATAAAATAAAGACAGGTTTTATTATTAATAATCCCGATTTCCGTTTAGGAAATCGAGGATCCACGATAAATATAAAAAATTATTATTTATCGGGATTAATCTTAACATTATGGATTGGCAAAGTTTTGTTACTCCCGCAGATCCTCCGTTTTTTGCGGGAGCTGTGGGATTGGTGTTGGCGGTTGTGATTTTGTGGTCGTTGGTTTGGAAGGGTATGGCCCTTTGGAAAGCGGCCCAAAAAAGAAGCAAAGTTTGGTTTGTTGTTTTGCTTCTTGTCAATACTGTCGGCATTCTGGATATTCTGTATTTGTATGTATTTAGCAAGAAATCCGGCCAATCGGTTGAAGGGCCGAGAATGTAAATAAAAAATTGCCCCGCGCGAGCGGGGCAATTCGGGCCTGTAGCTCAGCTGGCTAGAGCGCTGCTATGGCATAGCAGAGGTCGCCCGTTCGAACCGGGTCAGGTCCACATCGTCGGAATTAGAGACAGCAAACTGCTCAAATAACCTTGTGTAGCTTTGTATTTTATCGGTTCGATAACCTTCTTTTTGGTCATACCACAATTTTTCCTCAAAGATAAAGAAAAACATCTTATGTTTTTCAACCAAAGGCAATTTTTTCCAAACAACATATGGACTTTTTAGAAAATTGGTAGATTTATCCAATGCAGTTCGATAAGGGATTGAATAGTCAGTTTTTCCAATAAGCTGATCGTCCAATATTTCTATTTTGTTTAAGATTTCTTTCAGTTGGCCTTTATATGCCCGAGTTAACTGATCATCAGTTGAATTAACGATAAGATCTGTGAGCCTCTTTGTTTTTTCTTCAAGAAGGGCTTTCTCTTGTTTTTTCTCCATATCTCTCTCTACAAACGCAGATATTTCTTGCTTCCATGTTCGGTCAAAAACCAGTTTAACCACATCGCCCACGTTTTTCTTGAGCTTTTGTTGTTTTATGATTGTATCAAGCTTTTTTTCTACATCGTCTCCAAACAATGATTTTCTGTACATCTTGCAGTCCCTATTCTGACAAAAGTAGTATGGGCGCTTGTACAATCCTTTGTTTTTCGTTGTTGTGGCCCCCGTAAGATGTTTACCACAACAGGCACACACGATTAAACCTCTGGCCGGAAATTCATCTGTGATATCCTTCCTTATCCTTTTACCCGTCAATTCATTGTTTAATCTTTTTTGATTTAACTCGAAAGTTTCAGCTGAGATTATAGCTTCGTGGTGGCCTTTTCTACGAGATACTTCCCAAGGCAGATATTCAATGTCACCCATATAGAAGGGGTCTTTTAGCATGCTGGTAAATTCATCCGTATACTTTTCGGGATATTTTCCTTTCCAAAATCCTTTTTCCATAAGATATCTACATCCGTCAACCCTTCTTATAAAATTACCAGTGGAAAAACTTTCCAAGGCGTGCCTGATAATCGGGGCCTCTTTTTTGTTGGGAACAGCCAGAGTTCCGCATTTAGGATCTTTCACCATTTCATATCCTCTTTTGGCTACGAAAGCCCAATACCCTAACTCTAGGCGGGCTTTTGTTTTTTGAATAACTTGCCTTCTGTTTTGATGTCTTTCCAGTTCAGCTTGCGCCGCCATGATAGTCTCTACAAATCGTCCCTCATCGCTTTCATCAAATTGGAAATTTAAACATTTCAAAACCACATCCCTTGCTTTAAATACCGCTCTAAGTTTTAGATGAAATTCGGTATCTCTAGCAAATCTTTTTAGATCGTCGAATATAACCAAGAACTTTTTATGGGGATTTGCGTCTATATAGGCGAGCATCTCTCTCATTGCCGGTCTTTTCATAAAGTCACCACCCCCGGAGTAGCTGTCTCTGAAAGATCGTTTGTAAGTTACTTGAATAGAATTGAGTTCCTTGACGCATCTCCCTTCCTGGGTTTGCAATCCAGTGCCGTCAATTTCCTGTCTTTTACTCGATACGCGGGCGTATACTAAACCCTCCATACCTTCATAAGGATTTTCTATCTTAGACTTCTGGGTTATTTGGCTGTTTGCTTTGAACGACATAATTTTCCAACTCGATTTTTATTATATTCCTACAAAACGCTTCCAGATATTCAATTCGTTTTTTGATTTGGTCATCAGAACTACTGAAATCATTGAGTATTTTGCGATACTCATCAATGGTAACAACCATCTGATTCTATTGTTGCGACTTTGTTTCAGTTTTTCCTGATAACTCATGTTAGTTCTCTTAATGCTTCGGTTTTTCCCGATAGCTAATTTGTTAAACGCTTATTTTTTGTAACCTTTACTGATTTACGCTTTCCTGCCACATAATTGACCTCTATTTTCCCATAGGCACCATCTCTCTCCATTTCTGCTTGGATTTGATAATTCGGCCGAGGAATCGTTTCTGTTTTTGATGTTTCGATTTCAGAAATTTTGCTTTTCTTTGCCTTTATTATCACCTCATCTCCTTGCCTTATAGTTTTTATCCCCTCGGATTCAGCATCGGTTAGCCATTCAAGAGGTTTGGGAGGTGCTACACTAGCTCCCAATTCGTCCAAGATTGATTTAATGGAAATCAGCAGAAAATCATTATTTTTACGATGCAACATTTTTGCTTGCCCGATCTCTTCATTGCTTGCAATACCAGCAACTCCATTGACAAGGGCAACTATATACGGATCGTCTGTGGTGAACCAAGCTCTGTAAATATAATATTCAAGATCGGGATAAGCATTTAATTTCTTATCCCAGTCAATGAGAGATTTTTTTGCACGAGCGATTTTATCCAATGAAAACCCATACTCCCTAAAATGTTGTATGACTTTTAACCAGACCATTTCAACCAATGAAAATTTGCGCCAACCGGCACCATCTTTGAGTCCCTGGGGAAGTAACCCGGCTTTATCCCAGTGATTAATAACTCTGTAACTTATGTTTGATGTTCCTACTGTGTATGAACGCATGTTTAATATAATCCTATTGTTAAAATTTTCTTTAGAAAAATATTTCGGGAAAGTGGCGAGATACACTTCACCTTTGGGTAAAAAATATTTATCTGTCTCCAACCACCCCACCTTTCTCTTCATGAGATGAATTATACACGAATGTAAGGTTTAGCCAAGCCCACCTGTGGACAAGAATGAGCCACTTTTGGTTGTTGTAAATAATCTGTGGCGGAGTTAGTATTAAGCTACAATTGAATATTGGAGTAGCCTAAACTCGGCCTTGCCGGGCATGGCGAAAGAAGACGTACAAAGTAAAAAACCCATCATGGGATTGCTTTGTACGCCGTATCGGGAAACCGGTACGAGAGGGTTCGCCCTCTGCCCGTGGTGGGCTTTTTGCGTATAAAAAATAACCTTTAAAAACATGATTCCATTTTTAATTTTCTCGCTTTCTTCTTTTGTGATTGCGATGGTATTAATTGGTGAAAAATTCGATATTATTTCACCTGCCGGAAAATTTTTAGATGAATTAAAGAAAAAATAATTATTATAAAAACTATGAAAAATAAAATTCTTGTCTTAATTTTGGTTATATTAATAGCAATCCCGCAAGTAACTTTTGCCGCCTGGTGGAATCCCGTCTCCTGGTTTGAGAGAATAATATCATTTTTTAATCAACCAAAAATTGAACAATCAATATCTTCTCAAGAAGAGGAAGATAAAAATATTTCAACAACCACAATTCCTTCACTGGATGACCAAAATAAAATAGAGGGCAATCAAATAAAGGAAAAAACAGAAGTCCAAAAAACTGAAGAAACAAGATTAAAAAACGAAGCTCGAGTAGCAGAGTTAAGGCTTAAACAGCAACAAGAAGAGGCGGAAAGAATTGCCAGAGAAAAAGAAGCCGCCACTAAAAAACAAGCGGAAATATTGGCTCAAGCCGCTCAGATAGCCAATCAAGCGACAAAGACCAGAACTCTTGAATTGATCAGTGATATTTTATTGAAGTTAAACCAGTTACTGACAGATACGGAGCAAGAGATTGCAAAATCAAATACCAACCTAGACTCTACCGCAAATCGCGCTGATTCTGCCAGTCAAACTTTCAGAACACTCACTATAAATTATCTTGGAGGACTTACATTCTCTAAGCCGGGTTTACAGCAGGTGATAAACAACAAAAAAGCAGAAAAAAGTAAGTTTGAGCAAAACAGTTTGGAGTCATTTGTTAATTTTGATCCCGACACGAACTTCAAAGAAACTTTGAGTCTTTTAGCGTCTCTGCGGTCTCAATTTGAAAGCCAAAAAGCTGAATACCAGGGTTATTTCAACACTTATCTCAATAATCTTTCAGCCGCTACTCAAGTGCAACAACAAAACAACTATTCCACAAACACTGTCCCAAAGGGCACTTATTGCAACGGGACATATTATTCCAGTTGTCCGGCTTCCTATGATTTTATTTGCCCGGCAAGCGGGGGTTCAGCTTATTGCCAACCAACTACACCCCCCGTCGATACTGCTCTGTTGGAAAAGTGCCAAGCTATTATGAATAGAACCGTATCAACAACAATCATTATCGGAGAATTAAGAGCCGCCGGCTGTCCGGGTTATTAAACTTCAATAAATCCCATGATAAAGAAAATTATAATTTTTGCCTTAATCATCCTATCCGTTATTGCTTATTTTTTGTGGTTTCAAGAAGACGAGGTTTATAGCGATTGTCTGGAATGGACAATCTATAACCCGGAAAAGGACGCTTGGCACTGGAGACGCGAATTTACGGGGGAATATTTTGAGACCAGAGAACAAGCTATTGAAAATTGTGAAAAAAGTTGGGGAGAAATTAAATAAACAAATCCATGATTTAATCTCTAAAATACTATGAATAAATTCGGTGAGATTTACGAAATAATATGCGATTTACTCGCCGTAGGAGCTGTTATTGCTTTTATTTGGTGGATGATTTCTCATGGTGGCATTTATTAAATATGTTTTTGATTTTTTAATCAAAATATTATGAATATTTTTATCGTTATTTCACTCGTTCTAATTATTATTGGTTTGTATGACATAAGCAGACAGATTAGGCATTTACACATTTTTCTGTATGATTGGAAGGAAGAGATGCAAGGTAAAAATCTCATAGACGACCTGGATGATATAGATACATATTAAATTAATGAATAAAAAAGACTCAGATGAATAATCGGCTGAAAATCATAGTTACACTTGCTTGTCTCTTAGCTATTTTGGGTGTTGGATATATATACCTACGCGATAAAAACAAAAACGAGTCAGTGATGACAACCACTGAAATTCAAGGGTATGAGATTAGATTTGAGAAAGGTTTTCTACCAAAAAGGCCGGATACAATGATTTGGAGCAGGGTAAGTATTTTGCAGGATGGTGCTATGGTATTCAATACGGAAGAGTTGGATCTTTTTAGTGGCTTTTACATTGACGAACCTGGTGACTGGATAAAAAATGCGGACGATTTGGTGAATGGGGCTATCAAAGACATAAATGGCAATGGTATACCAGAACTTATTTTGCTCGGACACTCCGGAGGGGCTGGCTGTTGTCATGATAATTATGTTATTGAATTTAGCAGCCCTATTTCAATACTCATGGATCTTCATACCGGGAACGAATCAATCAACTTCAAAGATTTAAACAATGATGGTGTCTTTGAAATAGAAACAAACGAAGACGTGTTTAACTACTGGAACGCGAGCCATCTTGCTTCGCCTTCACCCCGAGTCGTACTAAGTCTGCAAAATGGAGAATATAGAGCTGATCCCTCTTTTATGCGGCAACCAGCTCCTGCAGATTTGGAGATACGGGGAATAGCGAATGCCGTAAAAAGCTGGAGTGGCTCTGCCGGCCCTGAGGTTGCGTGGAAGTATGCTCTGGATCTGATCTATTCTGGAAACACAGCTTCTGCTAAAAAATATGTTGATCTGGCATGGAGAGAAAATGATCCCGGCGATTTTGGAACAAAGGAGAATTTTTGGAGAGAGCTTATCAATCAAATTCACACAAGCCCGTATTATATCGATTTGGTCGCTTTCTTTGAAATTTAGATCCTGCATTTGGCCAATAGCTCACATTTTGCGAACCCCCGCAACCTTTGCTTGTAGAGGTAATTACCCTCAACTTTTTCACAGAAATCGCACCCCGGAGCATTTAGGGGTCAAATACGCTGTATTTAAATGGTTTTTTAAGATTTATGTCCAATCTATACTCCTGAGTTCTTTGAGGTGTTTTTTACTAAGCCACCAACTTCCATGTTTTTTGGGTATATTTCTTCCGTAACTTATATAACAGCACTCTCTACATACCGGGGGGCGAGTCGACATATACTCATATAGAAATTTGACTCTCTTGTCACAGGCACTACAGATAAAATAAAAGATATAGGCGTTCCTGTGTAGTAAATTTGAAGCTATATAATCAACTTTCTGCTCCTGCCAATAAGGATAGCCTTCCAAATCAGTAAATGATTTAAAAAATGTGTTTTTGGGTATGTTCATAAGGTCTTTTATTCTTTCTGCCTCTGATGGTCTATTAATTTTTATTCGCTTTCTTTCATTTTCTGACAAAATCATTAGAAAAGTTCGAGTGTAATCCGTTATATCTATTCTCCTGTTTATTGTTTCCACATTCTGTTTTTTGACGCTTGTGTACATAGGCCTTTGTAGAATCACTAACAATCGCTAACACTTAATTATAGCCCAACTTTCCAACAAAGTGCTGAAAAGACTCAAATTGCATTAAACGCTTCACATTCGCGCACTCACACAAAGCAAGGCTTTGACAATTTTTAGGTTACTCAAATGCATCAATCCACCCGACGGGAGGATTTATAGGAGGTATATTATCTGTTGTGGGTCGAAGTGGAGCTACAGGTTGAATAACCCGAGGCGATCTTTGTAATGGAAGAAGAGAGAATTTATTAAGCCACACATAAAAAGTATCATCTCTACCTAACTGAGTTTTGATTAAATTACCTCTGAATTTTCCCATTACATCCCACGCAAAATTTCCCTCCATCCAACCTAAAGGAATACCGTCACGATTAAAAATGATATCATCTTGAATAAAGCCTAGATAATTACCGTTCGATCTATATAAAATTTTATTTTGTGTCTTTTCCATTTTTTTGTTTGCTTTTCTCTGCCATGTTACCAAGCTCACCAGTAACAACCTTTGGTGGTGATATAGACATTTCTTTGTGCTCCGGGATGTAACTTGCAGGGACAGCATATCCTATACCAAGCTGAAAATTATTGATAAGAACTTTATATACTTCCACTAAATCCATCCCGTGTAAAGAAATGGCCCCGAATGGCATTTCTAACACTTTTTGCATTTTGTCTGCTTGTACAGCACCCTTGGCATTTACCACCCCAATTACATTTCCATCTTTATCCATGAGGGGGCATCCGCTGTTGCCGGAGTTTACGGTGCCGTCAATAAGGTATACATTCTTTCCTGTAGGATCCTTTGTGACAGAAGAGATGATACCCTGATGTGTCGTTAAATCCTGTAAATTTATTGGATAACCGGCAAAAATAACTGGCATACCTTCCCTAACACTATCTTGATCCGCAAGCTCCAAAGGTGCCCTCGTGTTATCTTCGAATCCTAGCAGAGCAAGGTCATGTTCTTCGTCTTTCAATAAAATTTTTGCTGGTATTGGAATCTCGACACCGGAGAACTTGAGAAAGATTGAACTTGCTGTCTTTACCACATGATTACAAGTTACAAGAATGTTTTTCTTCCAAAAAATGAAACCGCTTCCGGTGCTATCGGGTGTCCCTTTTTCATTGTAAGTAATGACAAGAGCAACACTCGGCTTTATCTTTAATATGGTTGTAGAGTGATCTTGCATCATGGCTATTCTATCACGAGACTCTTTCAAGGCCAATGCCGTGAACAGCACTTTGGTTGGCGGGGACGATCCAATCAGACCACGAGAAGCCGAGGCCAATCGGGGCATCATAATCGTTGCCTTTGATTTGTATGTTGGCATGCACTCATTTCTATAAGTACAGATATATAAGTTATATACATACATTGTGTAAGTTCCAGCGATAAATCAATGTGCATTTTCTAAGGCTTTTTGGAAAATCGGGCTTGAATTATAGAAGTCCCAAAAGCGAGAAAGGTAGGTTTTCACTCGGTTCGATATTTGATATACTAAGTCCACAAAAAAAGTTTCTAAAGTTGATTTAGCTTAATCGTGCCCATTTTCTTAACTTTTTACTTCAAAACTGGTAAATGAATGAGGTGCGCACCGAAGTCATTTTTGTGTTGATGCTCAAAATTTCTTTATTAAAAGAAGACCGTCCAAACTGATTAAGTCGAGACGGTATTTTTGACCGATTTGTTTCTTTTCTTCTTCGGCCAATTAGGACAGAATTTGATCAAGAACTTGATGGTTGACTCGCTACTGCTGTGAACCCAGAAACGCTCAAAGCACTTCGGGCATTCATAGATCACAGCTGACGGGTTTGTACTAAGACTGAAACCGACAACTTGCTTTACCACCTCATCACTTGCTCCCAATGCGCTCCACCCTTCACAATTTCCGTTTTCACAACAGAAGCCTTCAGAGTGTGGGATTCCGTATATTTCAGCTCCCCACGATCTTACTTTGAGTTCAGGCATTTTGTGCTCTCCTTTTTTGGAAAGTTTGGACACCATCTTTGAGCATATTCGAGAAACGATTCTCTGCTCAAATGAACCCAAAACAGACTGAAGCACTCTGGACACCGAAAGATGAGTTTGTCATCTCGTATACCTACGAGATCTTTCCATGCATCGTGCGTCAAAACAAGTCTGAAAGAACAATTTTCAGACTCGCAACACCACCCGTTTGAGTGCGGTATTGATTCATCAAAGAACACGCCCCAAGACCTTGGATTTAGCTTTGACACGGTGCAGTATCCTTTCTTGGCCAATTCTTGGAAACCATCATGTCCTCGACATTCATGTCGTGAACATGGAACCAAAATTTCTCAAAACACCTCGGGCATTCAACGATCATCTTGCCCGCAATTGACTGGTCACGTTTAACAATGGGTTCGTGAGCAAATCCAACCATATGGTCATAAAGTCTCATACCAAGAGTTGGACGCCAATAACATTCTGGATTTTTGCATTCCCATCTAGCTGAATACGGGATTGCTTCAGTCCAGACCACACCCCAAGACTTGAGTTCTGACATATCAATTCCTCCAAGAAAAGTCTAACATTATAAGTCAGTTTTGTAAATATGCCCAGGATTTTTCCCTTTTATAATTTTTCAAAACAAAGATTCTAACAAAAATGACCGAGATGTATCCGTTGTTCCAAACAGCGCAATTTTGGGTCATTTTTTTTATTTAGTTTTTGTTAATGTCATTAACTTTGTTAACATCCTAGAAGGGTATGATATGTGTAGGTTCTACTCACATTGGTATTTTCCTTACCGATAGGATAATCTTTAACCAGAGAGGATTCTATGACCTCTCAACTATTACCAAGTATTAACGATCTTAAGACTCGAACACACATTCGGTTCCAAGAGATAGGTTCTAACGTCATTCATTAATTTCCACAGATAAGATTTATGAATTTTTATTTTCTATCGCGAGTTTTGGAGTTTAAGCAACAACGCGTTGACTTGAGCTTGCAGAATTTTGATTTGCTCTTGAAGAGATAGGGTTGAGGGAGCTAGACATGAAGCGCTTGAAAGCAATGGGTTGATTCTGGCTCTGGTTTTGGGGCCGACAGAACCGTAACCTGTGGTCAAAGGAGTACCAGAAGAGACAATTCCCTGGGCTGCCTGGAATTTTTTGACTGCCGCCTCGGTGAGAGGTCCGAAGAAGCCCGTGTTGTTTCCAGTATCCAGATGGCCTTTGGAAATGAGGAAGTTCTGCAGGTTGGTGACATCCTGCCCCTTGAGGCCCCGATAGAGATTGCGGACCAGGGAAGAAATAATTGCTCCCGGAACACAGGCCGTTCCTCCGCCGCCAGTGCTCCCACCCCCGCCTCCACCCGAACTTCCTCCGCCCCCGCCCCCGCCCGATGAACTGCCGGAAGAACTCGATCCGCCAGTGCCGCTTCCGCCTGAAGATGGGCTATTTATGGTGTAAGTTCCATTGACAACAGCGCTCAAGGTATCCGCGCCGCCCGCGGCTACATTTGAGTCGGTGGTGGCGCCGGCAGTGTGGTTAAAAATAATGCTGGCCGTTCCCGCCAATAATGCCTTAAAAGTAAGAGTGACCAAAGCGCCGGAACCCCGGTACTTGTTGCCCCCTGCGGTTACCTGAGAAAAAGTGATTCTGCCGAAATTCGTGTCAACGCTGTTAGCCAAAGTCATTGACATTAAACTTCCCGGAGCAATCTGGACCCCAGAGACGGAAGCATTGGCATCCTGCAACTGGAGAAGACCGGGATTGTAATTGAGATATCTCAAATCAACGCCGTCAATGGATGCCCCTTGGGTGTCAAGATTTACAACAACTGAAAATGTGTCTCCCACATTAACACTTTGCGATGAAGGAGAAACTGACAATGTGGCGGCCGACGCCAAAAACGGCAACAGTAGGCCAATCGCGATAAAAGATATTTTTTTCATAATATTATCTTGTTAATTATTAATCTTATACTTTGTAATTTTACATTGTTGCTACTCTCCCGCCAACATCCAATTATTGGAAAGGTAGGCAAAATCAAGAGAATTTACCAAGCCGTCCCTATTAACGTCAGCTAGGGTATCACTGGCGCCCCATTTGCCGTTCATATAGGAAAAGTCCAGGGAATTAATCAGTTGGTCGCTGTTGAAATCGCCGGCCGGTAAAGTCGGGAAATTGACATCAAGAACCGAAATGTTCCTCAAATCAACGCCTCCAAGCAATTTAGACAAATAACCGGAAACCACTGGCCGGAGAGTGACTGTCGGCAAAAGCCCTGCCGGCACATCTATCGTGTATTGCCCGGAAGTATTCGTGGTAAAGCTTGCCTGATATATCTTTGAACTGAGATTTGACGGGTTAAGAAATTCAACTGTTCCTGACACATTTCTCTGGCTGGCAGGCGTTCCCTCCGGAACCAAGATTATTCTTCTTTGGACTAAAAGGGAAAGCATCGGCGTAGTGGCGCTCACTGATGCCGACCTTGCCGAAACATTGCCCGCGACATCAACGGCGGCTACCTGATAGCTGTATGTAGCGCCGGCAGTCAGTCCCGTATCCAAATAGGCGGTGCTGGCCGTGGTGCCCAAAGAGACACCCCCGCGGAATATTTGGTAATCGGACACTCCAGACACTGCCTGTCCCGCACCGGTTGGATCTGTGGAAGCGGTCCATGAAATTTGGATTTGGTTTTCACTGGTAGCCGTAGCTGTGACCCCGGCGGGTACCGTCGGAGAAGTGGTATCCGGCAAAGTTTGAGTGGTCAATGAGTTGTCAAATGAGAGGGCCAGGTTTCCTGCCGCATCGCGGGATCTTATCATGTAATGATAAACGGTGCCGGCCGAAAGACCCGAAAGAGTCGCCGAGTGAGAAGTGGCTAAAGAGGAATTGAGCGCGGTTGAAGCGCCGTAAGAAGCGGTAAGCCCATAATCAACCTGGGTATCGCCCGGTTCGTTGGTGGTCCATGTAATGGTGGCGCCAGAGACGGTGACTCCGGAGACGGCAATGGCGGAAATGGTGGGAGGCGTAATGTCCGGCGGGGCTTGAGTGGTGGCACTCGCCGCCGATGAATAAGCGGATAAATTGCCGGCGGCGTCTGTCGCTCTGATTCTGTACCTATAAATGGTGCTCGCGGAGAGGCCTGTGTCAGAATATGAATTGACGGCGGGAGTGGCGACTTGAGAATAAGTGGTGCAGGTGGCGGACCCCGAACACCTTTCAACTCTGTATCCGGTTACCGCCACATTATCAGTGGAGGCAGTCCAGGAAAGATTTATTTGGGAAGAGGACATAACATTCAAAGAAGGGGTGCCCGGAGCGGTGGGGGCGGTGATGTCAGGAAGGGAAGTAACAGTATAAGAGCCGCTTCCCGCGGAAGCCAGCAAATCCCCGCCCAGTCCGGCAACATTTGTGTCGGTGCTGTTGCCTAGAGAGAAATCAAAAGCGGTATTTGAAATCCCAACAGCCAAAGCGCGGAAAGTGATAACGGCCAGAGTGCCTGAACCGTTATAAGTGGAGCCGGGATTAGCCAGCTGAGAAAATTGGATTGAACCGCCCGTGTTGTCCGCCAAGTTTATTATAGTCAAAGGCATAAGAGCTCCCGCCGCAATCTGCGTTCCTGCTGACGCTCCATCGGCATCCACCACCTGCAAAACACTCGGATTAAAGTGAAGATGGTTAATATCAACTCCATAAGCTCCCTGCCCTCCGGTGTTAACGGCGATATTTACAGTAAAAGTGTTATTGACTGAGGCGGAATAGGAAGACGGCGAAAGAGAAACAGATGCGGTCGGCGACACTTGGGCCAGCTGGGTGCCGGCTGGCATCCCCGCCAAAGTCGCCTGCAATGTGAGCAATATGGCGGTAAGGATGGATACGATTTGTTGCAATGTTTGAATCATGTTTTTATATTAATTATACGCCTTGATTATACCCTATGGCGTCCAATTTTGAACCATAATGACGTAGTCAAGGGAGTTGACGATGGTGTCGTGGTTCAGGTCGTAAATGGCATTGTTTTGGTTCCAGGCCGTAATCATGAGAGATAAGTCAATTGAGTTAACGAGGCCGTCATTGTTGAAGTCGCCTATGATGGGGACGGAATATAAAGCGAGATAGTTCTCCACGCTCCAGCCGTCGGCGCCCGAATCATAATTCACATTCCACCAGAAGTATCCGTCGGCACTTGTTCCTCCACTGACAATAGTTCCAAGAGAGCCGAGAGATTGAGTTCCTAATAATGCGCCGGTGGCAGAAGCGGCCGCCCTAACATTGAGGTTTGATGTTGTTTGCACGCGCTGGCCAGCGAAAAACTTGATGGAGGGGGGAATGGAGGGAGAGATTGCCTTGCTCACCTGGGGCGAGAAAACACTTTCATTATTTGAAGTGTCGTAGGCGCTGACGGAAAAATAATATGTCAGGCCGTCTGTCAAATTATTAAAAGTATAAGTCCTGACATTGCCGGCATTCACAGTATTTGAATATCCGCAAAGTCCGCAAATCTTTGGGTCAGTGCCGGTCCTTTGACCGGTGCCGTAATATATCTTGTATCCCGAAAGGTCCGGCTCAGTATTAGCGTTCCAAGTCACCGTGGCCGAACCGGCCAAAGCGGTGTTTGCATAAAAAGCGAAAAACAATACCGCCAGTAAAACCAAAACAAATTTATTTTTCATATTATTTGCCATTAATATTAACGCCATTAATTATATATTAAGGAAAATTGGTTGGCTAGCGCTCCTGTGGATGCAGAAACCTGATTCTACGTCCCGCCGACATATTCACCCCGCACCACTTTTGTTGGTGCTGGGGTTCATACGCTCCGACTTGCCCTGTGAAATTCCGCGAAGCGGATACGAGCAAAACTCGTATTTCACAGGGCTTTATCGCATTTTCTCAGACCTTTACACCGTAAGTTTTGATTTCATTGATTAAACTGGAATATTTACTGCTGAAATCTGCAGGATTAAAGCCGATAGGTTCAATAACCCACCCTCTGCCGTATGGCAACTTACTATACAAGTAATCCAAAGCAGACCATGGGCTTTTGAAATGAGGTGAAATAACCGCCACATCAATATCACTGTCCTCTCTGGCGTTTCCTTTGGCATATGAGCCAAACACATATACACCAACAATCGGAAAATTATCAGCCTGCAGAAGCTTCTTATATTCTGTGACTTCAGATATTATTTTTTGAGGCAACTTTCTTTTAGCCATGATATTAATTTTTCTGTGATGTTAAGATATTTTTGAGCGTATTCTTTTGTGGCCAGTTTGCGAAATTCCCATTTTTCATCTGAATTCTTTGTCATCAAAAAGTTTCTTCGCCACCCTCAAATCCTCATCGGATGACTCTTTATAATACGCTATGGTTTTTTCAAATTCCGACATGATGTGATTATATCATATCCCCAAATAAAAAATCAAATTAGTAAATGATAAACAAAACAACAAAACTTTACAGAAAGATAGTGTCAAAGGCGACCTTTGACATGTTTTGACAGGGTTAATTAACGGTGACGCCGGAAGGGGCGGAGGTCCCGTCTCCGATCTTTGATCGGGACGAGGATCCTCGATTTTGTAACTCCGACTTCTTCGGAGACAAAATCGGGAGAGGAGTGGTGTCGGGCGTTCCCCATTTATCCCGTCCCGCTTAGCGGGACTGGAAATTGTCCCACAGCGGGCCACTCCCTACTTCTTTTTCTTCTTTGCTCCCAGCAGCTTTTTCACCTCGCGGTCAAAGTCGGAAATGTAATCATGGTCCTGAATAACGCGGTATTTGTCATATTCTTTGAGCGCCAGGGCTTCGGCCACTTCGTGGCTGACTTTGCCGGCATTGCTTAAAATACCCTTTCCCAAAAGAGCCATGTATTCATCAAGCTTCTTAATCCAGTCCTTCATTGTCATTGCCAATTCGCTTTTGGCCTGGACTTCGGCAAATGACAGGTATGCGTCAACAATACGATTAAGCATTTGGAGCTCCTTTTCATTCAAATAGTTTTTCGCTATGTAAATATCGCGCTGAATTGGATTCAAGCCAGAAAAATTGGTCAGCCCCATTAGCGGCTTTTTACTATCGGCGCGTTCGGTTATAATTTCCGCCGCGGTCTTGCCGGATACCGCGTAATGCATCTTATTTTGAACTGTTTTAAAAAACTTCTCGGTCTCTTTGGCATCCTTGCGATAGTCAACACTTGTAGCGTAAATATCGGTTACTTTTTGGTACAGCATCCTTTCACTGGAGCGAATATCGCGAATACGCTCCAATAATTCTTCAAAATAACGCGATTTATATCCGCCCTGTTTAAGACGGATATCGTCCATGGTAAAACCCTTGACCACATATTCCTTCAGACGGTCAGTCGCCCATTGGCGAAAAAGCGTGCCACGCTCGGAATTTACCCTATAGCCCACGGCGATAATCGCCTCCAACCCGTACATCTTAGTATGGTACTCTTTCCCGTCCGCGGCAGTTATTAAGAATTCCTTAATAACTGAATCCTGCCTAAGCTCCCCTGTCTTAAATATGCTTTTAAGATGCATGTTAATATTGGGAACAGTTGTCCCAAACAGCTCTGCCATGAGCTTTTGCGTCAGCCACACATTTTCATGCTCAAAACGAACCTCTACCCGGGTTTTTCCGTCTTCCGTGGTGTAAATGATGATTTGTGATTTTTCTTTGGCCATTTTTAAATAATCAAGGATGAAGGATAATTTTAATTCACCGATACTCCGCTGGGCGCCGCGGGCGGAGTAGTGTCGGGACTTCCCCCGCCGACATATTCATACGCGCCGATGTCCTTTGTTGGTTTCGAGTTTCTTAAACCTCGCTTATAACCTCAAATCCTTTAAAACTGCCGGTAATAGCCAAGCCAATAATTTGCTCCGCCAAATTTCTCTCTTTTATCTTTCTTGCCGTTTCATTGAGCGTAGCTCCAGAACCGAGCGCATCGTCTATTAGTAAAACGGTTTTAAATTTTCTGGCATCTTGCATAACTATGGTCCTGCTGGCATTTTCTATTCTGTCCTCAAGTTTAACCAGTGTTTTCTGCGGCACGGCTACTGGCGTTTTTATTTTAACAAGGTCAATCACCGGAAGAGGCAGCCGGAGCTGCTTTTCCAACTCTTTCATAAGCTGGACCTCCCGCTTGACCGTCGGCGGTATAAATCCTACCGCGTTTACTTCAAACTTTTCTGCCAAAAAATTTATTTTGGGCTTGATTTCTTCAACCAATTCTTTCATCAGATTTTTGTTCTGGCTTTGCTTGGCGTAAAGAAGCAGTTGGCCGAGTTTTGTTTTACCGAATCGTTCAATGCTGTAGAAATCCAGATAAAACACTTTATCCAGAAAGACTTCATCAAAAGTGTGTTTTATTTTATACATGCCATCTACCAGCCCGTCTTTTTTATACATTGAATATTTCTTCAAGGTTTGGATATATTCTGTGGCTGTTTTTTCAACCGGCAATTTTTGCTTCTGGCACCAATAGGCAAATCCCCCCACTCCCTCTTGCCTTTCGCCGGAAGGAGTAATTACAAGAAAATTACCGCCGATTATTTTTTTCAAATTATCGCCAATTAGAAACGTCCCCGCCTCTTTAATTTTTTTCGGAGAAACAGAGTAAAAAACCTTTGGCGGTTTGCCGGCCTTATATATGATTTTTTCTTTAAGCAGCTTGTTAATCTGCCTGTGCACGGCCTGCCGACTGATGCCTAGATAATCAGAAAGTTCCCCAGCCGCGGCTTCTGGTCTGGTTTTTAGGTATTCAATTATTCTGTCACCCGTCTTTTTCATGTTATAAATGTAGCATAATCTTAAAAAGTTTACAATACACTGTAAACTGTAAACTTAGTGATAAAAAAGAAAAGATTAATGATGAAGAATATTAATTCACGGTGATACCGGAGGGGGCGGAGGGAGAAGTGGTGTCGGGACTTCCCCCGCCGACATATTCAT
>CAYIPT010000004.1:0-41611 GCA_964365465.1 uncultured Candidatus Saccharibacteria bacterium
GGGGTCAGCACCCATCAGCCGCGCAAGCAAAACGCCTTCGGGCGTTTTTTGCTTGTGCGGCTGAGTAAGTGAACTGCTTCACTTGCGTATGGGTGAGCTTTGAAAAAGCGCAAGACCGGAGCGCGACTGGCGCGAGGTATGGCGAAAAGATTTTTCAGCAGAAAAATACTTTTGACCTGATGGGCGTAGCCTTGTTTTTGCAGCAGCAAAAACAGGCGAGCCGGGATCGCGAAATTTTTCGAGCGACGGCGAGAAAAATATTTGTGATCAAACCCATCGGCCGCACAAACTATTTTTCCGAATTTTATTCTTGTTTCGCACCTGTCTCGTGGCACTAGCTTTACGGGGAGGTGTTTTCGGTTCTAACATTTTGATACTGACGGGATTTTGAGAATATGTTAAAGTTTTAGTATGGAAAGTTTAGGCGGAGAAGAATCATTTTTTGACAAGATCTGCAAAGAAATGGCCGAGAAAGGTTTTAGATATGCGGGAGCAGAATCTCTTGCAACAACTAAATTTATTAACGGGCTTTTTACTCCCGTTTTAGTCCAAAGCGAAGAAGATATAAAAAATAGATATTCTAGAAATGGCTGCAGAGAAAAATTATTTATTATTCTTTAGCCACCGTTTTTCTTTTGGTTGGCATATATTTCTTTTCCTACGGATTTCTTTTTAACTGAGCAGAACAATATACTTCCCATAATCGCAGTTCTCTTCCTTCGCCAAGGCTACGGCGGGACAAGATAATATCGTCCACGAGTCCGCGCAGAAATTAAAAATAAAAAGCAAAAAGATTACAATTTTTGGATTTCTTTCAAATCATGGTCGGGGAGGTAAAGGAGAACGGCGCCCAAAATTATGCCCCCCAAACCGGTAAAAAGATGGCTGCTGCCAAAAAGATATAAATCTATTCCATCCAAAACATACCAAATGCCCCGCCAAACTAAAACCAAACCGACGACTATATAGATATTCTTGGCAAAATAAACAATCAATTGTGATGTTTTCATATAGCTCCATTATATAGTATTGTTTATATAATGAAAAGGTTAGGACAATATATTTTTCTCTTAATTATAATCGGAGTATCAGCATATTCTGTTTATTATTTCTCCCTCGGCCCCTGTGATAAGCCGCTAGAATATTCTATAGGCCGTTTTGACACTCAATTTGGGGTTTCTAAAGAGAGCTTCAAATCTTATCTTGCGGAGTCCGAAACGGTTTGGGAAAAGGCCTTGGGCTGGGATATTTTTCTTTATGATCCGGATGCTAATTTCAAAATAAACCTCATATACGACGAGAGACAGCTTTCTACCACGCAGAAGCAAAAGACCGAATTCGGCCTCTCGGCAATAGAGGAAATTTTTAAAAAACTTGACACAGAATTCAATATTTTTAAAAATCAATACGACCAGAAAGTCTCTGTTTATGAACAAGCTCTGATTTTATTTAAAAAAAGAAAATCTGTTTATGATGAAGAGGTTTCTTTTTGGAATAACAAGAAAGGGGCGCCGGAAGACAAATATCAAATCTTAGAGACGGAAAGAAAATATCTAAACATTGAAGCTGAAAGATTAAATAACCAAACTATTGGTATAAATAATATGACTCAACAACTGAACGCTCTTCTTAAAGAACGCAATGCCAAAGCGGCTGAGTATAATAGAGTGGCCGAAAATTATAACAAAAAATACGGAGGCGGCTTGGAATTCAATCAGGCGGAATACATAAACGATTCCGAAGGCAAGCGCGTAAACATTTACCAATTTGGCGGCAAAAAGGACTTGGTTCTCGCTCTGACTCACGAATTCGGCCACGCCATTGGTATGAACCACATAGATAATCCCAAGTCCATAATGTATTACATCACAGGCATAAACGCCCAAAACGCGCCTATCCCTTCGGCCGAGGACTTGGCTGAACTCAACAGAGTGTGTAAATAACCTTATTTTCAGCCATTTTTCCCTGTTTTTCCTTGACCCCTTGACTTTTGTATTGTGCGGGTGTATAATACAGACAGAAGGACGATGTAAATTCTGGGGTGAAATGCAACTTTGTTGCTAATTACCCTTGAGTATACCATACTCTCTCGACACTTCATTGGCGCTTCTGTAACGGAGCGTTTTTCTGTATTTGTTGTTGAGTATTTCAAGTTTTTCTTGGAATTCTTCTTTTGATATTTTCCTTAAGTTTGTTCCTTTGGGCCAAAACCATCTGCGACAGAGTCCAATGCTTGATTCAATGAAAGGTTTTTGTCTGGGGGAAGCGGGATCGCAGAAATATGTCTGCACTCCAAATTTTTCATGCTCTCGATTTTCACCGCCTTGATCTAAAATCATGGCGTCAATCACGTATTCGTTACCCACCTTTCTAATCACCCTGGTCGTATGTATTGGTCTTAAACTTTTGACCAAATCTCCCTTCAAAAGTTTGGTTTCTCTCCAACCAACAAGCATACCTGCTGTTTTTGATACCTTCTTGGGCGAAAGAAAGGTGTCTCCTTCGGTCACGAACCCAGGATCGGCTGGAATGTTGTGAATACTCGTCATATTGGCGATCATGCGCCTTTCCGGAGTGTTGGTCTGCTTTTTCTTGTTTGGTCTCTTGGTGCACAAATATTTGCAATATCTCCCGCCAAATGAACTGCGGAGCCAGCGATATATGGCATCTCCCGAGACCCTCACCGGCCACTTCTCTTCTTTCATCCTTCCGGCTATGCCATCGGGAGATTGGAATTTTCTCAACTCGGAGATGATATGCTTGCGAAGCGTTGGGTGTCTCTCTATTTTCATGCCTTGATATTTCGAATTGCATCGCAAAATCTGGGCTTTGTGGTGAGCCGCATCAGCCTTGTATTCTCCATCTTGTTTTTCTCTGTGCCGTATCTCTCTGGTTACGGTGCTTTTGTGTACCTCCAAAATGATGGCGATTTCGACCTTGGTATGCCCGCTTCTCCATAGAGCTTCAATCCTTTTCCTTTCAAAGAAACAAAAATGTTTAAAATTTTCCATACAAATCATTCTAACAGGTGTTCGGATTCAAAGGTAAATTTCCATCTGTGTGAATACGAAAAACAATTCCGAAAACTATAGTATTTAACAATTTGTTATACTTTCATTATGCTAGACGAAACACCACAACCCACTACCGCCGACGCAGAAAGCTCTGGCGTGTCAAAGCCCGAACCAACCCCCGTAGAAAATCCGATTTCTCCTTCGACAAGCTCAGAACAAGAGAACCAAACTCCAGTGAATTCTGATGAACCCTTCGTCGTTCCACCTCAGGATTTTCAATCTACAGAGCAAGCACCAATTCCTCCAATAGAATCTGCACCTGCCGAAGTGCCACCCAAACCTATGGAGGCCACCTCAAGCCCAGAAAGTGCCGTTCCCGACTCCATCAAGATTTCGCCGGACAAGCCGGTTGAAGTAGAAAAGCGTGGGAATGATGTAACGATAACGGAAGTTATGCAAAGTCCATCTAAAGATGGCTATCAGGGGAAACAGAAGGAGCTTTGGGGGAGATTTTTGGATAAGCTTAATTTTAGCAAAAAGAAGAAATTGGAAAGGATAATGAAAGCGGTAGCGGCAAACGGCAGAATTACCAACGACGGGGTGGAAAAAATGCTTCGCGTTTCTCACGCCACAGCCACCCGTTATTTGGATATTTTGGAAAAGGAGGGCAAAATCAGGCAAGTCGGAAAAAGAGGTAAATACACTTACTATGAGCAAGTTTAATAACTCGCCAATAACTCAAAAACCGGTATTTGAGTTATAACCCCCTTCCTGCATCTAGGAGAGGGTTGGGGTGAGGTTAAATCAATCCAAATTCCTTAAAGACCGCTTCGTAGAGGGAGATGATGCGGCGGATTTCGCGCTGATTTATAAGGAAACTCTCACCCTCGTGAGCTATTGAGTTGCGGGCTTTGTGGGCTTCCCAAGCAAATTCAATAGTCGTAAAATCACTTTGCTCCACGGCTTTCATTTTCTCCCCCATCGTATCTCCAGGCAATTGCAATTTGCCCAAAAGCTCGTCAAGAATAATATCGGCTTCTATGATGGAGAGGCGCCAATCGGAAGGATTTTGAGATTCAGAGTTTTTAATTATCTTTTCCCATTTTTCTGTCATTGGGTTTTTAGTTGGCTCACTTGCCGAAAAAATTGCTGGCATATTTTCCGGATACAATTTGGCTTTTTCTTCCCGCCAGACGGTATCTGCTTTTTTGGTAAATACGAAAGCGCCTACGGCCGATGCTCCGGCAACAACAAAACTCAAGGCCTTAAAAAATTGAACATTATTTTTAAAAAAATTTATAATGCCAGCCAGCTTGAAGCCGTAAAAAGAAATTTCTCCGGAGGCAAAGTAATTCAGTATGGCGGACACTACGGATCCGACAATAGCCATAAAAAAAAGCAGCGTAATAAACGCCTCTGCTAGATTAAAATCCCAGCCCTTCGGTTTTTCTTTTTTATCTTTGGGAGGCATAAGTTAAATTTTCAATTTACAATTTTCAATTAAAAAACGCTTTCCAATCTCAAATAAAACATCTTCGCGCATATGCGGCGCCATTAATTGTATGCTAAGAGGCAAATCTTTTCCATCTATTTTTGAAAAACCAGATGGAATAGAAATAGCCGGACATCCCACAATATTTGCCGTTACCGTAAAAATATCTGCCATATAATTTTCAAGGGGGCTCTTTTTTTCTCCTATTTCCCAAGCCGGAAACGGCGCCGTGGGAGTGAGTATGGCATCTATTTCTTTAAAGGCCCCATTAAATTCTTCTTTGATTATTTTTCTGGCCGCCATCGCTTTGCCATAATAAGCGTCATAATAACCGGCGGACAAAACATAAGTCCCCAAAATAATTCTTCTTCTGACTTCTCTGCCAAATCCTTGACCTCTTGTTTTTTTATAGACATCCAAAAGATTTTCTCCTTCCGCCGACAATCCGTATTTGATGCCATCATATCTTGCCATATTGGACGAAACCTCTGCGGGCATTACTATATAATAAACCGCCAATGACTTATCTATATTTGGCAATTTTATATCTTTAATTTCAAATCCCAATTTTTTTAGTTTCTCCACAGATTCAATCAAATTTTTTCTAACCTCTTCTGATATACCATCCTGTTCTAATATATGATAAGGAACTCCGATTTTTGTCCTCTCCTCATTCCCCTCTCCTTGACAAGGAGAGGGGCTGGGGGTGAGGTCTATACTTGTTGAATCCATCCTATCTTTCCCTTTGATAGCATTAAAAATAATTTCAGCATCACCAACCGTTTTTGCAATCGGGCCAATGACATCCAAAGAAGAACCCATGGCCATAAGCCCGTAACGGGAAACGCTTCCGTATGTCGGTTTAAGCCCCACTACGCCACAAAAACTGGCTGGCTCGCGTACGGAACCGCCAGTATCTGAACCAAGAGCCCCTAAAGCCATATCTGTCGCTACGGCGGCGGCAGAGCCGCCGGAAGAGCCGCCCGCCACCCGAGAAATATCGTGGGGATTTTTGGTAACGCCAAAAGCGGAATTTTCGGTTGAACCACCCATGGCGAATTCATCCATATTTGTCCTGCCTAAAAATATCGCGCCTTGTTCGGCTAATTTTTGGGCAGCGGTTGCGGTATAAGTTGCCGTGTAATTTTCCAAAATTCTGGAAGCGGCGCTTGCTCTTTTGCCCTTTATTAAAATATTGTCTTTTATCGCGAGAGGAATACCAGTTAATTCCTTGGTTTCACCTTTATCAATAATTTTCTGCGCCTCTTTGGCTTGTTCCAAAACATCATCATAAACTTCCAAAAAAACATTTAGTTCTTTATTTTTTGATTCAATATTTTTCAAGCACGATTCGGCGAGTTCTTTGGCAGAAATTTTTTTATTATCCAAAAGTTGTCGCGCTTCTTTAATCATCATAATATCTTTTTTACTTTCAAATAATTATTTTCCTTTTGGGGAAATTCGGCTATTAAGTCCTTGCTGTAGGTTTGGGATTCGGTGGGATTGGCATCTTCGCGCATGATATTAAAAATCCCACCCTGACCCTCCCCTTGCTCAGGGGAGGGAATGCCTGCCCCCTCTGCCACAGCTGAAACCTGACCGACATAATCCAAAATGGCATCTATTTCGCCCCTTAAACTTTCCACTTCCTCATCCGGAATTTCTATTCTAGCCAAATCAGCCAATTTTTTAATTTCTTCTTTTGAAATCATAGTTAAATATTAGCATTTTTTTGTGTTTTTAGAAGATTTTGAAATTCTGATTCATTTAATATTTTCACTCCCAATTCTTTGGCTTTGTCATATTTACTGCCCGGATTCTCGCCCGCCACTAGATAATTGGTTTCTTTGGAAACGGAGCTGGAAATATTTCCGCCAAGAGAGCGTATTTTTTGTTTGGCTTCGTCACGACTCATGCTAGATAAAGTGCCCGTTAATACAAATGTTTTGCCATTTAGTTTTTTACTTTGATGCTGGCTACTGGCTACTGACTGCTCTATTTTTACATGTTTCAAAAGTTTAGCTAATAAGTTTTTATTTTCTTTATCAGCAAACCAGTCAACAATTGACTGGGCTACAATTGGCCCCACTCCTTCTATTTTTTCCAATCTTTCAATCTTTGTTTCTTTCAATACTTCAACAGAACCGCAATTTTGCGCCAGCAAAATTGCGGTTTCCTCCCCCACATTAGGAATTGAAAGAGAAATGATAAGCCGCGGCAAAGAAATATTTTTAGCTTTTTCAATTGACGAAAGAAGATTATCAACCGATTTCTCGGCAAACCTCGGCAAAGCCAGTAAATCGCCTTTTTTTAGGGTAAAAATATCATCATAAGAGGAAATAAGATTGGCATTTAAAAGAGCATCAATAATTTTTGGCCCCAAACCGTCAATATCAAAGGCACCCTTTGACACGAAGTGATAGAGCTTGCGCTTCTTTTGGACAAAAGAATTTTTGTCTTTGCATCTCCATGCGGCTTGCCCACCTATTCTTTCTATTTCCCCCTCTCCCCCGCAGTCGGGCACAAGTTTGGGCCAAATAAAAATTTTTTCCTTGCCGGTACGCATTTCTTTTACCACCGAAACAATATCAGGAATGACATCGCCCGCTTTTTGCAATATTACGGTGTCTCCAATGCGGACATCCAGCCGTTTTATTTCATCTTCATTGTGGAGCGTAGCGCGCGAAACGGTTGAACCGGCAACCAAGACCGGCCGGAGATGTGCCACCGGTGTCAGCACGCCGGTGCGACCGACTTGCAAAATAATATCTTCTACTACTGTAGTCACTTGTTCGGCTTTGAATTTGAAAGCGATAGCGAAACGCGGCGCTTTACCGGTGAAGCCTAAGGCTTTTTGATATCTGGCTTCGTTAACTTTTACCACCACTCCATCTATCAAATAATCTTCTTTGTCCTTTCTGTTTTGCCAAGATTTCCAGTAGCCGATAACTTCCTTAATATTTTTACAAAGTTTGAAATTTTTATTCACTCTGAAACCGATTTTTTGCAAAAATTCCAGCTCTTCTATCTGAGTTTCCGGAGTTGTCAAAGACGGCCTTTTTGACAACTTTGCCACATCATAAATAAAACTATCCAGTTTTCTTTCGGCCACAATCTTGGGGTCAAGCTGGCGGATGGTGCCGGCGGCGGCATTTCTAGGGTTGGCAAAAAGCGGTTCTGCTTTTCTTTTTCTTTCCTGGTTTAATTTTTCAAAATTATTTTTGCCCAACCAAACCTCTCCCTCCACAATAATATCAATCGGCTGCAAAAGCTTTAGGGGCACCGAGTTGATGGTCTTTATATTGTTAGTGACATCCTCGCCGGTGGCGCCATCGCCTCTGGTGGCTGCTCTTTTCAAAATACCTTTTTCGTATTCCAAGACAATTTTCAGCCCGTCTATTTTAAGCTCGCAAGTATACTCCACATTCCCAAAGGTCGGACCTTCCTTGAGAAATCTTTTCACCTTTTTACCAAAATCAAACATATCCTGTTCCGTGAAGGCGTCATTAAAAGACCACTGCGATATTTTGTGCACCACTTTTTTAAACTCTTTGAGGGGCTCGCCACCCACTCTTTGGGTTGGCGAATCGGAAGTAGCAAGTTCCGGATATTCTTTTTCCAGTTTGATTAGTTCTTCAACCAAAGAATCATAAGTCGCGTCCTCTATCTCCGGCTCGTCTTTTACATAATACAGATAATTATGGTGTTCAATTGTCTCTCGAAGCTTGTTTATTCTCTGTTTTGCTTCTTTTTGGTTCATAAGGTAACGCCCCTATAATATCACAGATAACGGTCTTTTTCAGTATAAAATAACGCCCCCTAACCCCCTCTTATAATCAAGAGGGGGGACCGAAATTTGACCTAACATTTAGCGATGTTATTTTCAAAAATCAATTTGGTCAAAGTCCATTTGCTCTTTTGGAATGCCTTCAGAAATACCGTAATCTATAACCTCTTGGATTTTGTCCTTGTCGTCTCTCTTGAATTGAAAAATCCTGCCGCCTTCTCCGTCATCGGCGCCAAAAGCGACAATAAGATCGTTTTTGTCATTTTCTTTGTAGCCGTCCATATACCAAGGGATATTTGGGTCGTCATAATGCTTGACCATTTGCTTTTGCATTTCTTTAATCTCTTTAAGTGTGGCCGAAATTTCGTCAATGCTCATCCAAACATCCTTTTCTAAATTTTCTATAGTTTTAGCGCCCAAATCATCCAAAATCTTTGGGTCCATAAAGGCGCCTCTTACTACTCGCATTTTGTATTTGGTTTCTGGCATGTTTTTATTTTTTAAATATTAAATTTTCCTTTATAATTTTCAAAACATTCTCGATATTATTTTCTACATCTTCATTTTTAAATCTAATTGTTTTTATGAAATTGCCTGACAAAAATCTTTCTCTTTCTTTATCGTAGATTTCAGCTTCTTCCCTTCCATGATAACCACCATCAATTTCTATAGCTATACGAAATAACGGACAATAAAAATCTAAAATATACGAGCCGACACTATATTGGCGAAAAAATTTGTATGCATCTATTTGTTTATTTCTTAATTTACTCCACAACAATTTTTCTGCTTCTGTCTGATTTTTTCTTAATTCCTTTCTCCTGGTTTTAAAAGATTGATTATTATATAAATGCATTTCCATTTTTTGTCTTTTCCGGCTCCCCTCTTAAGTATAAGAGGGGTTGGGGGCGTTATGAAATCAATAGGTCACTTCTATACCTCTTTCAACTCTTCTAGGATTGGAGGTGTCACAGGTGTTATAGCCCTTTGATTTTATATAGGTCTTGCCGTCACTTTGTCTTTTTTCAACCGTAACTATAGCACAATATAGCACCGGGTTATTGCCTCTATTCATTACAAAACCAAAAATACTTGTGTCATTGGCCGCATCCGCTTCGGGACCGCCTATGCGAACTGTTGTTCCGAAAAAATTTTGACCGGTTGATATGCCATATCCGCCGCAATTTATGGGAGAACCGCCAACTGAAATATCAAATTTGCTGGGGTCAAATTTGGAATCCCAGTATTCGGCGCACTCTATGCCGGCGTCGGCTGCATAAAAAGCAAATTGGGAATCCCGTCCGGAAGTGGCAAAAAGGGTGCCCTTTAAGGCGACATTTATAGCGGCAAAACTTATAAAAAGCAAAATGCCCATAATGACCACCGCAATGAACAAAGTCATCCCCTTGTTTAATTTTAATTTTTTATTTTTAATTTTTAACATATTTATGGAGTGCTCACCCAATTAAATAAATGTGTTTTAACCTTAAATTGAAACGAAGACAAAGGACCCTTTGTCCAAGAAATTAGAACTGTAACGGATATTTCGTCGGCAGTTATCGATTCAATTTGTATTTCTCTTTTGAAATTGGTGGTGTCTCCCGTTGCATAGTTATACCTAAAAGTATCAGTGGTTTGTTTTAAATAATCGCAATTGCCCCAAGAAGAGCTGCAATGAGTCAGAGAGGGGGGGTTGGTAGTTGCATTAGCCTGACAAATTTCCCCAAAACGACAAGGATCATTGACGGCATCTTGAGCTATTCCATAAAGCCAGGTGTTTAGGGTGGCGGGGTTGGCCATTTTGAAAAGTTGATTGGCATCTCTTTTATTTCTTATTATTTCTATCGCTTCCTGAGCCAAATAAAAGGCCTTGATTTCATCTTTGGCAATTGTGGCTTGGGACAAACTTTGAGTTACAGCCGAAAAAGCTCCCGACACAGAAAGAGACAAAACCATAATGGCCACTATTGACTCAAGCATGGAAAAACCCCTATTTTTAATTTTCATTTTATTAATCATAAATCAAGAGTCCTTTGAGACATTAATGTTTCTATGGAAAAGATTGATTGGGTCGTCGGCTTGCTACCAACATAGCCCTTTATAACAGCTATAACATATGGCTGATTGGTATCAGGACCGGGAGTGGAGCCGGAAACATAAAACTTTAAATATTGTATAACCGTATCGGGGGAAGTAATGGCTTGCATATCGTCACAATCCTCTTCATCAACAGCTCGCTTAATCGCGGTGTCACAAAGACGATAAACTATCGTGTTGCCATCAAATTGAACGGCCAAGAGTGTATCGCCGTTAGAGCAATTTTGCGGTTCTTCCAAATCATCTTCGTCACCACAATGATAATCGTTTCCAAAACGCACCGTTCTGGCCATATTTTCAATGCTTAAATTCAAGTTGTCTACCACGGTTTTGGTTGCCTGAGCTCTTTTGTTGGCGTCAAAAACGCTTAGGATAGCCCCGATGGAAATAAAAGCCACAATAACAAACAGTGACACAGCAATAATAAGTTCAACTAAAGTAAACGCCCTATTTATTTTTAATCTATTTTTCATTTTATTGGATAGAAATCTGGCCGTTTGTTTCCACTTTAACCGAAGAAAACTTGCCTCCGAGCGATTTTAAGTAAATAGTTGCCGGCGGGTTGGTGCCTCCATTGCCCCCCCCATTGTTCAAAAGCTGTATATTAGCTTTCGGTTCGGGCCTGAAAAAAGTTATATTTAGTTGATTTAAAGGTCCAGCATCATTGTTGCACGGATTGACGCCCGTCGCTCCGCAAAATCTGTCTATTACGACACCTCTGGTGAAAATTATAGGGTCTCCTATTTTTTCATCGGGGCTAGAGTCATATATTTTATTATTGTTTCTGTCGGCAAAAAATATATATCTATCCATAACGCCTCCGAGGCCCACAAGGTCATTTTCATCAACATAAATACCATATCCTATATTGAATTTATCCCCGCCGCCAGCGGTGTCCTCTCTTACTCCAAGAGCATAAATTTGGGCCTGGCGGATCATCAGGGCCAGTTCGTAGGCCTGAGTACTGACGGTTAATTTATCATTCCATTGGCTTTGCTGAAAAACCAAAGTTGTCATAATAATAGTGGAGATTGTTATAACCACCAAAAGTTCAAGAAGAGTAAAACCCCCACTTCGCTGAAGCTTCGCGGGGCAAGCTTTTTTTAATTTCTTATAAAACATTAAAGAGCTCATGAATTTGAAACAGATCCAAACCCAAATAAAAACTTATTATGATTCCGAGAGAAAGAAAAGGCCCAAAAGGAATCTCGGACTTAATTGTAGGACTTTTATTAAGCAATGGCAAATTTATATGGGGTGCAATTTTTTTTAAAAAAAGCGCTATTAAAGAAAAAGCGGCGCCTATCCAAAAGGCCAAAACGATAGCCGATAAACCCTGTATAAACCCCAGAAAAAATCCCAGAACGGCAATATATTTGACATCGCCCAGACCCATCCAAGCGCCTTTGGAGATGAAAAAGATAAGGAGGAAGGGCAAAGTTAGGAAAATGCCCGAGACAAGAGATATGAGATATGAAGCAAGAGAAAGTGAATTATGAATTATGAATAAAGAATTATGCAAAAAAGACAAAATAAAAAGAGAAATCAAAAAAGAATCGGGAATAATAAAATGTTTTAAATCATAAACAGAAATAAGCAAGATGTTGGCGAAAATAGCAGCGATCAAAACAAAATTTAAAGATAAACCAAATTTTAGGAAAGCTAAAAGAGTAAGAACGCCTATTAATATTTCTATAATAATAGTTTCTTTGGGGATTTTACTTTGGCAATAACGACACCGGCCTTTTAAAAACAAAAAAGAAAATATGGGGAAAAGATCTTTATTTTGCAGCTGAGTGTTGCAGGAAAAACAAATTGATCGCCCTCCCAAAAAAGGCAGTCCCGTATTATATCTGTTGGCAATGACCGCCACAAAACTACCTATCGCCGCGCCGAATAAAAATATAAAAATTAATAAAAAATACTGCATTTATTTAATAATAACATCCAAACTTCGCTAAAGCTACGCTGGATAAACAAAACCCCGATTGCTCGGGGTTTTGATAGAAACAAATTACAGAGTAACTATGGACATAGTCCAATAGCGACAATAGCACCAAACTGGACTGCTGTAATATTTTTAGAGCTACCTGCATTATCAATGCACCAAGCACCAGCGCCAGCAGTCTTCAGGGGCACTGCCAAGAAATATGCTGAAGCTGTTGAACCGCATTTGGCTTCAACGTTACCATTTTTCACTATAGCGTCATCAAGATTGGCTTGTGTTTCTGATTTATTGAATACGTGAGTCGCGGGGGTTACAACGGCTATTGCTCCACAGGCAGCGGTATACGCTTGAGCGCCATAACCTCCCAAGTCATCGTAAACCAGTTCTGCGGTAGCCCGAATACCGGCAACATCGGCTTTGATAGCCGCATCACTGCCTTTTGAACGAGCAGTGTTAAGAGAAGCCAAGACAACAGATGAAAGAATGCCAATAATGGCGATAACAACCAAAAGTTCAATAAGTGTAAAACCTTTTTCTTTTAATTTAATCATATTTTTAAATGAAATTAACTAATTTCTCTCTCGAGAGAGAAGCTTGATAACGATCGACCTTTTTTATGTCCGTCAAGCTTACTCTATATTATAAACAAAGCTTATTTTTTTGTTAAAAAATGTGTGGATAACCCCATATCAGAGCAAAGCTCGGTACGGGGCAGGCCTTTTTAAGGACAAGAGGTGCTACTGACCGGTACCCCCAAAACAAGCCCCGAAAATCCTCTATTATCAACGCACCAATAATCGGTGCCCGAATAAAGAGGAACTTTGACGGCATAGGTTAAACCTGAATCACCGGCCCCACAAACCGGAATGGCAAAATCGGGAAGGTTGGCCTGATCAAGATATAAACCCGGGGCGCCATTTTCGGAATTGATATCGCTAAACATGCCATTGGCGCAAGAAATAACGGGATTACCGGTAGTGTTATAACTATTGGGTTCTTGGTTGTTAAAATAAACTTCAGCCGCCGTGCGAAAACTTGAGAGTTGCTGTTTTATTTTGGAATCGTAGGCCTTAGCTCTGGCGTTTGATAAGCTTGTTAAAATAACAGTGGACAAAATGCCTATAATAGCTATGACAATAAGAAGTTCAATCAATGTAAAACCTTTATTTTTTTCAATCATGACACAGTTGAAGCGATGTTATAAATAGGCATAAGGACTGAAGCCAACAAAATACCGACGCCAATACCCAAAGCCACTATCATTACGGGTTCAATCATACCTACCAAAGTATCAACGGCGTTCATCACTTCCCTTTGATAAAACTTGGACATGGTCTTGAGAATATTTCCGAGCTCTCCTGTTTCCTCCCCCACCCTTACCATTTGAACCAGTATATTCGGTATTTCTTCCCGCTCCCCAAGAGCTACCGAGAGAGCTTGGCCGGCTTTGACTTTGGCCGAGGCCTCATTTAAAACCTCTTTATATATCTCATTGTCTATGATAGAAGAGGTTACCTCAAGGGCCTTGAGCATGGGAATGCCGGAAAGGACCATGGTGCTCATATTGTCCGAAAAGCGGGAGAGGTATAATTTGCGGTAAAGATCGCCCACATAAGGAATATGAAGCCGGGCATTTGAAATCCACCTGCCGCCTTCCTTGGTTCGGCCGTACCAAATGAGGCCGGCTATGCCGCCAAAGAGCGCCAAAAGCATTATCATCCAATTATTGACGAATAAATCACTCACCCAAAAAACAACCTTTGTATAAAAAGGTATTTCCTGAGACGATTCCTTTATTATGGCGCCGATTTTGGGCACGATAACCGTGAACATTAAAACCATAACCGATACAAAAGTGAATATGACGAAGGCCGGATAAATGAGGGCGTTTTTGGCTTTGGACACAACTTCATAAGTGCGGTCCATATAATCAGCCAGGTACATAAAGGTCTGATCTATGTGGCCGGACTCTTCTCCGGATTTGACCATGTTGACATAAAAATCGGAAAATATGTTCGGATGTTTGGAAAGGGCGGCCGATATTGAGGCGCCGCCTTGCAAATCATCAACTATTTCAAGCAGATGCTTTCTCAAAGTGGGATTTTCCGCCTCGGTGCCTATAAGCTTAAAAATCTTCAGGGCCGAAACTTGCGCTTCAAAAAGAGTGGACATCTGTCTTGAAAGAATGACAATGTCCTTGTTGGAGACCTTGTTAAAAAAAGGAATTTTTCTGAATATGTCTCCATCGCTTTCATCCTTCGGCTTAATTTCAGAAACAATCAAGCCCCTTCTTTGCAGAGAGGCAATGGCCACATTTATATTAAAAGCTTCTATGCTGCCCTCTTCTCTCTCCTCGTTTTTATTGATTGTTTTATATGAAAAAATCATTGTTTATAGGTTTATAGCATTTTTTCCAGCGCTCGCGGGTTGGTAGAGTAGAGATAGGCATTTTCAACGCTAATTTCGCCCTTATTCACTTTTTCAACTAGGCATCTGTTGAAATCAATCATACCGTTTTCGGAGCTGGTTTCAATAACCGTATTCAGCTCATGGGTGCGCTTGTCCCGAATAAGGTTTGAGACAGCCGTATTGTTCATCATAAGCTCGTAAGCCGGAATAAGACCGCCCGAAATTCTAGGGATAAGCCGCTGGGAAAATATGCCGGAGAGCGAGGAGGCCAATTGGAGGCGAATCTGATTTTGTTGATTGGGGTGAAATGAATCAATAATGCGGTCAACCGTCTGGGCCGCGTTGTTGGTGTGCAGGGTGGAAAAAACCAAGTGTCCGGTCTCGGCCGCCGAGACCGCCGTGGACATGGTATCGGGATCTCTCATCTCGCCGACCATTATCACATTGACATCGGCCCTGAAAGAATCGTGCAAAGCGGAAGCAAAACTTGGCGTATCCATACCGACTTCTCTTTGATGAATAATGGATTTTTGGGGAACAAACATATACTCTATGGGGTCCTCTATGGTTATTATGTTTTCCAGCCGCTCATTATTTATGCTCTCCACCAGAGAGGCCAGAGTGGTTGATTTGCCATGTCCGGTCGGGCCGACTACCAAAAAGAATCCTGACTTTAGCCGGGCAAAATTATCCAAATTTTCAGGAAGATTTAATTCTGAAAGCGATGGTATTTTCTTCGGAATATGGCGCAAAGCCATGCAAATCCGTTGTTGGTCGACAAAAATATGCGTTCTGAATCTTTCTCCTTTGTGGCTGTAAGCAAAATCAGCGCTTTGAGAGGACTTGAATGTCTCTTTTTTTAAATTGGAAAGGGTCTTGCTTAAAATATTTTCCATTAAGACCTTGGTGAATTTCTGGTATTTTGAAAGAGGTATCAGCTGGCCGGAAACCCTAAGATACGGATTTCTCTCTTCGGAAATATGCAGATCCGAAGCTCCTTCTTTAATCACCAGTTCTATAAGCGCGTCTAATTCTTCCATCCCGTTAGTTTTTAAATAATAAATAAAATCAATGGTGCGAGTCCTTTATAATTTTTAATACTTCCTCCACCACCTCGGACGGCGTGGCCGCCGATTTGACTATATAACTGGAAATGCCGAGCTTTTGGGATTCATTTATGTCCTTTTCATCGCTTTGGTTGGTGAGCATTATAACCGGAATTCCCTCCCCAAGTTTGGATTTGCGCATTTCTTTCAGGACATCCAAACCGCTCAGACCCGGCATTACAATATCCAATAATATAAGATCAACTTTTATTCCAGCCCGCATTTTTTCCAAAAACAATTCTCCCGACTTGCAGGCCTCCACCGAAACATCGCTGCCACCGAATTTGGTCGCATACATATCAACCAAAAAATCATCATCGTCCACTATTATTATTTTGTATTTTTTTTCTTCTTCGGACATAAAGTAAATTATACATTGACACGGCTTATATTGCCACATTACAAACTGTTATATTCCTCAAACGGAATGATTCTTTCAAAAACCTTTATGAGGGCGTCGTCTTTCATGGTCAGCATACCTTTTGATCTGGCGTATTTCCAAATTTCTTGCTCGGTTGGATTTTTTAAAATAATTTGCTCCATTTCTTTGTCAATTTCCAACACCTCCATCACTGCCACTCGACCCTTAACGCCGTTGGGGCAATTGGGAGCCGGAGAAATTTCATAAACCTCTTTACCGAATTTAATTTCTTCTTTATAAATTTCAGGCAAATCCTCAAACTGCTTGTCTATCATCATTTTTATGCTAGCGTTAATCGGTATGGGTTTGCCGGCACCAGGGCAAAATGATCTGGCAAGCCGCTGGGCAATAGCCAAAACTAGAGTGGGGGCAATGAGGTAAGGATCCACTCCCATATCAATGAGGCGAGGAATCACTCCTATAGCATTGTTGGTGTGAATGGTTGAAAAAACCAAGTGTCCAGTGAGGGCGGCCTGAATAGCCAGCTGGGCCGTTTCTTTATCGCGGATCTCACCGACCATTATAATATCGGGATCTTGACGGAGGGTGGTGCGGAGACCAGAGGCAAAAGTATAGCCGATTTCAGGCATTACCTGGGATTGACTCATGCCTTCCATATTGTATTCAATAGGATCTTCCAACGATAAAACATTTTTGTGGTCTTTATCAACTTCATTCATCATGGCGTACAAGGTCGTTGATTTACCTGATCCGGTGGGGCCGGATATTAAAATAAGGCCGTAGGGACTGTTGATGGCATTCATTATCTGTTCCAGATTTTTTTTGCTTAAACCGAGCTCATTTAATTTTTTTATGCCCTTCTCTTGATCCAAAATACGGATGACCACCTTTTCTCCGAAATAAGTGGGGAAGGTTGAGACCCTGAAATCCACTTTTCTTTCATTTAATCTGGCCGAGAATCGGCCATCCTGCGGTTTTCTTTTTTCGTCAAGCCGCATATTGGACATGATTTTTATTCTGGCCACTACCGCGCTGTGCACTCTTAGGGGCAGGACGATACTGGTGTTCATAATGCCGTCCACCCTAAAACGAACTCTTAAATTTACAGCAGTCGGTTCTATATGAATGTCGGATGCTCGGCCATCTATGGCATATCTTAAAATGGTAGCCACTATTTTTGTAACTGGAGCATTTTCAATGACTCTGGTTCCCCTGCTTTCAGAAGTGCTTAAATCATTTTCACTTTCTGTTTTTTCTCTTTCCTCTTTTTCCTTTTCTTTTTCCTCCTCTGTTTTGCCCTCATCATCATCTTTGGCGCCAATCACAAACTCAGTTTCCAGTTCGGACAGGGCTTTGGTTACCTCGCCGGAAAGGCCTTTGTATAAATTTATAACTTTATTAAAATCGTCTTGGGATATAATAAATGTTTTGAAAGGCAAATTTACTTTGGACGATATGAAATTCAAAGCGTCGCGGGCTGAAATATTATCCGGATCCATCACCCCGACTTCTAACACTCCGTTTTCCACTCCTATCGGAACAAATTGGTAGTAAATGGCGGCTTCCTCCGGAATATAATCAAGCACTTTGCTGGTTATCAAAGAGGGGTCAATATTCTTGACGGGCATAACGTAATATTCGGCTTTGGCTCTTAAAATGTCTTCTTCGCTAACCCCCAAAGACAAAATCATCTCTTCCATATTTTTTCCGGAAACCCCCGTTTTTTCTCTTATGGAAGAAAGGTCCTTTGTTTCAATAACGCCCTGTTTTACAAGAACATCTAAAATGCTCATGGTGAAAATGGATTTTTCCTGCCAATAGGCAGAGATATGAGCGGAGTTTCAATGCTTTTGAGGGACTTAAATTTTTGATCTTCCATTACGCTCATATCAAAATTTACGCTCTCGACCTCCTTTAATATGCTTTCTACTCTAGCGCTGGCGGTAATATTTTCTTCAACTAACGATTCCGTGTCAGACGATACAAACATAGTTTTATAAGCCAAAATTAGAAGCCCCAAAAGAATTATGGCCAAAATAATAGTGCGTTTGTTTTTTAAATTTTTCATCATGTTAGAAATTTATTGTGATTATTTAAGCCAATATGTCTCAAATTCAACGCTATACGAATAAATCTCATCTTTTTGAATCCCCAATTTTACAGATCTTATGTCTAAAATTCGCAAACTTTTTTCCAAATCATCCATGAAAGCGTTAAATTTGTCATAGGAAGCGATGAAAGAAAATCCTATAATTGCCGACTGATATGATTTTGGGGGCTGAGTTTCTTCTGTTGATTCTCCGGCAGGAGAGCTGATTTCTTTTGAGGATATTTTATCAATTGATATGCCATACTTTGCCGCCACTGCATCAATCTGAGAAATCAATCTTACAAAATCCAAAGAACTGGGTAAGATTGTTTCTATACTTTTTTTGTCTGTGTCGGATATGGTGTCAAATTTTGTTAATAATTCATCTTTTTTATTTTCAATATTGCTGACCATTTCCAAAGAGTCGTTGTATTTCTGCTTTTGGTCCAAAAGAGCGGTCAAATTCCCCATCGGGGAATAAATAAAAGCGTACCCGATGGAGAGGGTCAGTATTATATATGAAAGTATTGAAATGCCGCTCATCCCGTTAGAAATTTAGCTTCTAAAAGTTCATTTATTAATTTTAAGTGTAATGTGTATTTCATGATATTTCTAACGGGACTCATATTTTAAACATTATTAATTAAGGCGAATAAACAGAAATTTGCGGATCAACTGAAATCGCCAAATCAAAAGAAACCAAACCCTTATCCGCCAAAGTCAAATTTGAAAACAATATCGACTTGAAATATTTATTTTTGGAAAATACATTTTCCTGTAAAGCCACACCAGCATAACTGGTTGCCTTCCCCTTCAAATTGACAGTCAACTCCCCCTCTTTTAAATTGCTATAACTAAAATCAATAAATTGGACCGAGCTGACAGTGGAAGAGGACAGGGCTTCCAAAAAATTTGATATTACCTGGTGCCTTAAAACAATTGATTTGGCAGTATCCAACTTTTTTCCAAATTGGGACATGTCATTTATGGTTTTTTTATCTATATTTTTTTCCGATTCCGCCAACTGGGACTGCAGATTTTGAATATCGCTTTTTATGATTCCTTTATAAAAATACATGGCCACAGAAAGAATTATTGAAGTGACAAACAAAGAAACGGCTAAAACGCCAAGCACGCCGGCTTTCTTTTTTTTGAAAACCTCCTCGGTTATCGGATCTTTGGGAATAAATGATGACTGAAAATCAGATGCCATAATATGTGTCTTAATTATACCCCATTAATAAATGCAAGTGTAATAAATTGTTGATTACTTTTGAAAAAGATTATTATAATTCCTGCAAACAACGCAGAGCGGCGCCGACGGCGACGGTAAATTCGGGACCGGTTATTTTGAGGGTCTCCCGCAAAAAGGCCGGTGTTTCCACTTTTTCAAAAGGATCGCCGGAAATCACTTCCACTTTGAAATTCTGAGCCGCCAAATCCCTAAAACCATGCAAAGCCGAGCCGCCGCCGGTTAAAAATACCGACTTTATATTCTGATTTCTCTTTTTTTGAAATTCAAACAAAAATCTGTTGGCTTCGGAAAATATATTATCAGCGATAGTGGTCACTGTTTCTGAAAGATCCACCCCGTCTGCTGTTTTGCCCATGCCGACAGACCTCTTAATTACTTCCGCCTCTTCTATGGGAATTTTAAGCACTCTGGCGATGTTGGCGGTTATGTCTTGAGAGCCGCTGTTTATGGTGTGCGAATGCTGAATTAAACCTCTATCTACCGTATATAACTTAGTGGTGGCAGCGCCCATATCAAAAATCATAATCGGCCCTTTTATGCCTTCCAGGATGGCCCTCAAAGAACTGAAAACTTCTATCTCAAAAAATTTGGCTGTCAAACCGGTCCTGGTAACAATTTCTTTATATTGATTGATTATATTATTGTGAATGGCAACCAGCAGGATATTTAAGGTCTTCATTTTGCCTTTGTCCTTCAATCCGACATTATCTTCTTCAACTTCCGACTTAGGTATTATTGACCAGTCAATGGTCACATCCGATATGGGCACTGGTATGTATTTGCGAGCTTCTATAAGCACCATGGAATCAAGTTCTTTTTGCCCAAGAGCCGGCATTTCTATTATGGAAAGCAGGGAGGCCTTGAAAGGGATAGCCAAACCGCAAACTTTGGTTGTAATGGCCACCTCTTTTTCGGCCAAAAGATCATTCATGGCTTGCGCTATCTTTTTGGTAGGCAGATTGGTGGACTGGCCGATTGAGACCCCGCCATAGGGACCCAGAGAAAGCTCTCCGTATGTTTCCAGTACGGCTTTGTTTCCTTTTTTTTGGAGTTGTACCACTTTTATAGAAGAAGAGCCAATGTCAATCCCCAGAGCGCTGGTATTTTTCTTCTTAAAAATATCGGAAATGAAACTCATATTGTTATTATACTACTTTAAAATTCTATGTTTTTAAACTATTTCAAACAACTTTTTGAATCCCGCGGTGTTTATCCAATAATTATTAGAATTTTTATTCAGAGCTTTAATTATATCTTTATACTGGTTTTTTAATTTATTCTGTTTTTTTGTTGAAACTTTTTTATCGCCAATTTCTAACAAAATATTTGAATAAATTCCATCCAAATAGGATACAAAATGGTAGTTATTTTTTGTGGGTTTGTTTTTAATTAAATCTATTATTTCTTTAACCTGTTTATCTTGACCGCCACCTTTTGTACTCATGTGCTTAGCTTCAAGAAAATAGATGTCACTACTATTCTTAATAATCAAATCCAGCGTCTTATTTTGTGTTTTTTTACCAATAGAAATACCAAAATTATCCTTAATTTTTTTAAGACAAAAATCGCCACCTTTAGAAAATTGAGCAATAGATTTTTCATTTTTTATAAACTCATCATATTTTTTTGTAAGGATGTATTTGTCTCTTTCTAAAACTAAAATTAATTTTTTCTCGCCGACTTTACCTTTTTTTCTGGATGATCCTTTGTCAATCAAAGCTTGTATCCATTCGCTTGGCACAATTTCATTCAAATCTCTTTTTTCTATATAAATTCTTGTAATCTCTTCAAGAAGATTTCTATTATTAGAAACTTCATCAATATTTGAGTCACAGGCGTTTATAAAACAAGCAAACTCAGAATAACTTGCGTATTCTTTGATATCAAAAATGAGAGTATTAAATAATTCATTTAAAACCATTTCTGATGATTTTTTATCGCAAATTTCTTTTATAGCTATCAATTTATTTTTTATTTTCTTCGTTTTTTCTATATATTTATCCAAATTCATATCCTTTTCTAAAAATATGTATGCTGAATCAAGAAAATTTTCTTTATTTTCTTTGCAATAATTTAGTAAATCTAAATTTTTCATATTTTTAATTAAAAACAAATTGTCCATTAGTTGGAATATTAAATTTCGTTAAATAAATATAATTTAATAATTTATAAGCAAAATCAAAACTTATTCTTTTCCTATTATTATCTCTAAAATTTGTCAAAAATAAAGAAAGGTGTTCTTTGCGAGCTTTTTCAAGTTCTTCATTAAAATACAGGACCAATTTTTTTTGTTCATCTATAGTAAGAGATTTTCGTAATAAAAGGTGGGCCATATTTCTTGATGTGTTCTTGCCAATTAACCCGCAAACCTGATATTTTCTTATATCCTCAAGTTGAATTTTTTTACCATTTTTTGAGTCAATGGCTCGTAAAAATAAAATATTATTTTCTATAGCATTTTTTAAATTTTTATCTATTGAATATTCTTCAATATCTTTTATATTATTAAATGCCATTTTTATCTTAAATGGTCCATCTTTTATATGATCAGTTGTTAAACGGTAAACTCCAAGTACATTTTTTGATAAATTAATTTTGGAGATGAATTCTCCTCCAAGTTGCCAACCAGAATTTTTTGATAATTCTAAAGAAATTTTTGTATTTTCTGGGAAAATAACCGCATCAATTTTTATTTTATCTCTATCTTTTGTTTTTCTTTTATAGTAAAAAGAAATTACATTGTAAGTTGTGTCTTCAAATACTTGTTGACAAAAAATGTTTAACTTTATAATGTCAAATTTATTAAAAAATAGATTCCTTATTTTTTCAGAATTTTCTGCGGACAAAAAATTTAACGGAACTATTATCATACCCTCTTCGGAGTTCAAGATTGATTTTATGGAAACTTGGTATAAATCTTCAAAATTAGAATTTTCTCCTACAAAATATAATTCTTTTGTTTTTTGGTCAGCTTTGTTTTTGTGTAAATAAGGGGGATTCGTAATTACAAAATTGTATTTCTTTGGATTATTTAAACTATCATTTTTCAATACTTCTTTTCTGTTGACATATTTTTCATCAACATCAAAACCAGAAACATTTTTAGCTCCATGTTTTTTTGCCCACAATATTAAATCTTGCGACCCCGCAAATGGATCGGTAACATCTTTACTTTTTACATATTGATCTAGACCATTCAGAATATACTCTGAATTTGTGGTAAAAAATTGACCTAATTGTTGCTTTTTAGACATAATATAGATTATTTACTATTGTAGTATTATTATAGCATGTGGAAGAAAATTGTTGAATTCGTTCAAAATCTCCTGGCGCCGGAAAACATTAGAATCCGAAAGCTTTTGGATCTGGAGACGGGCATAATGTGGGATCTTTTGCCTAAATCAGTTGTTTATTCAAAAGATATTTTTGTTCTTTTTGATTATCAAAATAAAATTGTCCGGCTCATTGTCAAATCCATAAAATACAAAAATAATGCCGGCTTGAGAAAACGCCTCGCCGGTTATTTGTATGAAGAAATAATTGATATGTCTTCAGAAATTTCTCTTTTTGAAGGCGCTCCGCCACTCCTTGTGCCAATGCCTATGAGCAAAAAAGAAAAAAGGAATCGGGGCTTTAATCAGTGCGAAGAATTGATGGGAGAAATAAAAAAGTTGGGAGGCGAAAATATAGAAGTTTCTTACGGTACTTTAAAAAAGACGAGAGAAACCAAGAGACAAACTGAACTAAACAGGGAAGAAAGAATTTTGAATGTTAAAAATAGTATGAGTGTTCCTGATTTATCCCGAAGTTGGACTTCGGGCAAAGAAGTGAAAATTAAAAATCGCGTTGTAATAGTTTTGGATGATGTCTACACCACCGGCGCCAGTTTAGCCGAAGCCCGCCGCGCCCTTCTCTCCGCCGGTGCCAAGAGAGTAATTGGATTATTTATTGCGCATTAATTCATAGCGATCAACTTTTTGATTCAAATTATTTTTTATTATTTCAATATCTGATTGAACAACATCTAATCTTTGATTAATACTATCCACTCCTTCTTTTACAATTTTAAATCCATCTTTAGTTTGCTCTTGAAGTATGCCTAAATATCTTTCTGTTTTTTTGTTTGAATCCGATTGAACCCTTTCTATTATTTTTTCAATATCTTTATTTATCATACGCCCTATTATATTAAATACAGAGATTAGGTCAAGTTGTTAAAAAGAAAACCGCTCCGTAGAAAACTGGAGGCAGTTTTCAAACGGAAGCGATTTGTTCACAGAGAAGCGATAGCCGTCCCAAGAGCCCCTTCGTCTCTTTTCCAGGCATTTAGATAAATCTGCTTTAACTTTATAACCGCTATTTTTATACTACTCAGCACTTCTTAAGACAGAAGTATCATGTTTCTTTTGTCCTATTTTTGTTCGTTTGTCCATGTTATTTTTAATTATTTTCTACTAACTTATATATTATATCATACATACCGAACAAAAACCGAAAGTTATCCACAAATTATAATGGTATTATAAACAAGAGATTTTATAATTAAAATATGCAAAAAAACCTTACACCACAAAAAAAGAAAATATTAGACTTTATAAATTCGTATTCTATTAAATACGGCTTTTCCCCTTCTTTCGAAGAAATGAAGAAAAAATTAAAACTTCACTCCGTATCTACTATTCATCAGCATATAGAAGAATTAAATAAGTTCGGATATTTGAAAAAAAGAAAAAATCAGAAAAGATCAATTAATATCAGTAACATTGACTCAATGGTAAAAATTCCATTGCTCGGAACTATTGCCGCTGGTGAGCCGATTGAGGCGATTCAAGATAAAGAAATGATTGCTATTCCAAAAAACAAATTTCCTCACCCATCAGAAATTTACGCTCTTCGCGTAGCCGGAAATAGCATGATTGATGAAAATATTAACGATGGTGATATTGTTTTGGTAAAACAACAAAATGTTGCAGAAAATGGACAAAAAGTAGTTGCTTTAATTGATAATCATGAAGCAACTCTGAAGAAATTCTACAAAGAAAAAGGGTATGTTCGGTTGCAACCAGCAAATAAGAATATGGAACCACTTATCTTTCAAAATGATCGCAATGTCTCAATACAGGGCATCGTACTTGATATTATTCACGAAGAGGGCTTCCCAACAATTCAACTTCCGAACTACAAGGAAATGGAAAAATATGAAGAACTGCCACTAAACAAAATTATCTGTGGCGATGCGGTAAGAGAACTTAAAAAATTTCCCAATAAGTCTGTTGACTTGGTTGTTACATCACCTCCTTATGATGAAATTAGAAAATATAATGGCTTTAGTTTCGATTTGCACGCTACCGGCAAAGAAATATATCGCGTTCTAAAAGAGGGTGGCGTAGCAGTAATGGTTATTCAAGATCAAACAAAAAATTTTGGCAAGTCCCTCACCTCTTTTCGAACAATCGTTGACTGGGTTGATAATATCGGGTTTAAATTATTTGAAACGACTATTTATAGAAAATATGGCGCGGAGGGTGCTTGGTGGAATAAGCGTTTTCGTGTTGATCATGAATATATGCCAATTTTCTTAAAAGGAGAACGGCCGCAGTATTTTAATAAGGAATCATTAAAAATTCCTTCTAAACATGGTGGCAAGACAATGACCGGTGGCGGTACCCGCCTTACCAATGGCACTAGGATTGCCACTCGCTCAATCACTATCAATCCCACGAAGTGTCGTGGCACGATTTGGGAATACATGACGGCCGGAGACGGTACTCGCCTCAAGCATCAACATCCAGCGACATTTCCCGACAAACTACCTATAGATTTTATTCAGTGTTTTTGTCCCGAAAATGGACTGGTACTGGATCCATTTGTTGGGAGCGGAACAACGGTCTTAGCGGCAATTAATTTAGAAAGAAATTATATCGGAATTGATATATCTCCAGAGTATTGCGAATTAACTAAAAAACGAATAAGGGAAGAGAGTGATATTTCTAATAAAAAATTATTTTAAGGCAAAACATCTGGTTGTTCCAGTGTATACTCCATTGAAACATTTCCAGTGATTGCTAAAGATAAAAAATTCTCTTGCACGGCCTTATTAAAAGTTCTTACTCCAGGTTTAACTATTTTTTTAGTAAATTCATAAAGACAAAAATCATCAAAAGTCCATCTGGACTTATCAAATTCCCAGCCAGTATTTTCAGACAAAAATCCTAAGTAGTCCGTTGTTGATTGAATACAAATATCTGAAAAAGATGTTTTATATAAATTAAATGATGATTTTTTAATTATATTCTTCTCAGAAATTAGAATTTTGTCTTTCTTTTCTTTTACGAACCTTTGGATATATTCAACATATTCCTTGTTAATTTTTAATAATGTTGTTTCTTTACTAAGCATTCTATTTAAAACATGGCCACTATTTTCGGCTCCCAAATAAAGCAACCAGTCCCTAAGATTTTCCGAATATCTATCTAAAAACCGATTTATTGTTCCGTCTGCCTGAAGCACCACAAAGAACGACTCATCAGAAAATTCAATATCTTTTACGCTGCCAATAATTGAAATCAAAAGATGAATTGTACCCATTGGATATTTTTTAGAAAAATTTTCCTTAAAAGTGCGGTATCGTAAATTGTTGGGATTCAAACAACTACTATAATTACTTAAATTAATTTCTGTGTTATTTTGTCTTAAAAGAGAAATATGATGACCTATACTTTTTATGTTTGGACGATATATTTCAGTGTCTAAAAAGATGCAATCTTTGACTTTAATATTATTTTTTAAAATTAAATTTTTACCATTATCATAATAACCGACAATTTTCCAGTTTAAAAAATGGGACATGAATAAACCACATAACATTCCATCGGCATCCGGACTTATAATGCAATTTTGCTCTTTCTGAATCAACCAAGGATATTTTTCTATAATTTCTTTATAATTTATTTTTTCATTCATATTGCAAACCTTACCACCCGCCCAACTAAAAATCAAGAAAAATCTTTTATTATTATTTTTATCCCCATTTTCCAAGCTCAAAATTGGAACGGCTCAATAAGGAATGCCGTTGAGCCGTTTGGTCTTCCCCCTCATTAGACAAGAGGAGGGTAGGGTTTGAAAGAAATTTGAAGATGACCTTTTGGGGCAGAATCTTCAAAGGTCATCTTCCGGAAAGGAGAAATTATTTTTTCTTAAACGGAAATCCCAGAGCTTTAAAAAATTCCAAAGTGTCGGATTTGTTTTTCAAACTGGTGACAATGGTGGCGGAAAAACCAAAAACATCTTTGAGGTCTTCGTCAGCCGTTTCTGGAAATACAACATGCTCCTTGACAGACAAAGTGTAATTTCCCATTTCATCTATGGCATCGGGAGAGATGCCTCTGAAGTCCTTGGTGCGGGGCAAAGCGATATGAAAAAGGCGATCAAGGAAACTCCACATTTTTTGTCCCCGCAAAGTGACCTGAACACCCACAATATCTCCTTCGCGCGACTTGAAAGAAGCGACCGATTTTTTGGCTCCCCTTTTGATTGGTTTTTGGCCTGTGATTTTAGCCAGCCGGTCAATGACAATGTCTATTTTCTTTTTGTCGCTGAATGAGCCCACACCGGCATTAACCACTACCTTTACGATTTTGGGAGATTGCATAATGTTCTTTAGCTTGAGTGTTTCTTTCAAGTTTTTATATGAGTCCTTAACTTTTTCTTTTGTTAGCTTCATGATATTTAAATTAACCTAATTATTCTAATTGACCTAATTGGAAATTGTTCATTGGGATTTTTTTAGAATAATTAGTATAATTAGAAATTAATTAATTTTCTTAACATTAGAAACATGCACCGGAGCCGCCTGTTCTATTATTTTGCCTTTTTCGTTGCTCTTTTTTGGCCTCTGATGCAATTTCTTTTTATTTATTCCTTCCACTAATACCATATCAATCTTGGGAAATGCCTTTATCACGGCGCCCGATTTGCCTTTATCTTTGCCCGTGATCACTATTACTTTGTCTCCTTTTTTTATTTTCATCCCGTTAGAAATTTATTTTAATTAATGTTTTTCTTAATTTCCCGTTTATTTCTAACGGGATTCATGTTTTTAAATAACTTCCGGCGCCAAAGATACTATCGTTTGATATCCCAACTCGGCAATTTCTCTCGGTATGGGGCCAAAGATGCGACCGGCCCTGGGGATAATCTCTCCCTTTTTTTGATCCACCACAATCACAGCATTTTCATCAAAGCGAATATAGGAACCGTCTTTCCTGCGAAGAGGCGACTTTTGACGAACAACCAAACCCGTAAGCACCGATTTTTTCTTTATTTCTTTGCTGCGAGGTTCTGCTTTTTGGACAGAAAAAATAACCAGCTCGCCGATTTTGGCATATCTTTTTTTGGAACTGCCGAGTATTTTGAAAACACGGCCGATTTTGGCGCCAGAATTATCCACTATTTTTACCAGTGATCTTGGTTGAATCATATAATTATAAAATGTTTATCTTTTGACATTGGTCGGCATTCTTTTATTTTTACTTTATTTCCTATTTTTTGGGTATTGCCGGTGTCATGAACTTTATATTTCTTGCTTACTTTGTAATATTTCTTGTATTTTTTATGCTTCACAAATCTGGTAACCAAAACTACGCAAGTATCTTTCATTTTATCCGAGACGACAATTCCTCTCAAAATTTTTTTGCCTATTTTTTTTTCTTTTTTTTCTTCCATAATTCTTAGTTTGATTTACTCACTATGAATAATTCATATTTCTTAATTCCGTTTTTATCCTGGCTATATCTTTTTTGATATTTCTCTGCTCTTTAACATTTTTGCTTTTGCTGCCAGCCACCCCAAATCTAATGTTGCGCAAAGAAATGCTTTTTTCATTAAGCTCTTTCATCAAGTCAATCTTATTCTTTTTTGTTTTTTCTTTTTTCATTTTATTCTCTTGCTACTATTTTTGTTTTAACCGGCATTTTGGTGCCGCCCTTGCGCAATGATTCAATGGCCACTGGAGTCAGGGCACCATCCACCTCAAACATCACTTGTCCGGCCAAGACCCTGGCGCAATATCCCTCTATATCTCCCTTACCCTTGCCCATTTTCACCTCGGCCGGTTTTTTGGTAAAGGGCATATCGGGAAAAACGCGTATCCAAACCCGGCCGGTTTTGCCGAGGTTGTGGGTAATGGCTTTTCTAGCTGATTCTATTTGGTTGCTTGTAATTCTGCCGGGAGTTATCGCTTTAAGCCCATGAGAACCGAAGGAAACTTTTATATTGCGTGTCGCCGGACCCACCTTTTTGGGATTTTCCCGCATGGTATGCCATTTTCTGTATTTAACTTTTTTAGGAAACAACATGGTATTAAATTATGATTTAACGCTTTTATCTTTATTAAAAATATCTCCTTTATAAATCCAAACCTTTATGCCTATTTTACCAAGCGGCAGCTGGGCTTCATGAAAAGCATAATCAATATCGGCCCGCATAGTTTGCAAAGGAATGCGACCCACTTTTTTTGTTTCTGTTCTTGCCATATTGGAACCGCCCATAATGCCGGAGAGGGTAATTTTGACCCCTTTGACATCGCGATTGGCAAAGGCCTTTTCAACCATCTGCTTGGTCACTCTCCTGAATGGAAGCCGTTTTTCAAGACCTTCGGCCACCATCTGGGCCGCTATCATGGCATTAGATTCAGGCGATTTTATTTCCTTTATGTCTATTTTCAAGTCCTCTTTCAAATTCATGCCGTTTCTTTTCATAAAACGAACCATATCATCTCTCAATTTAGTCATGCCCTCGCCGCTTCGGCCAATGATAAGCCCGGGACGGGAGGTCTCCACAATAATCCTGAAAATTTTGACATTTCTTTCAAATTCTACAGAGCTTATATAAGATCCTTTCAGGCGCTTTTTCAAATATTCAAAAATCAAAACATCGCCTTTCAAGTTTTCTTTATATTTTGATTTCACCCCAAACCAACGTGACCGCCAGTCGCGTATAATTCCCAACCTGTGTGCATATGGATGTACGGTGTGCGACATAATTATTTCTTAGCTTCTTTTTCCGATAAAATAATTTTGATATGCGAGGTGCGCTTGTGAATGGTATGGGCCATTCCATGCCAAACCGGTCTGCGTCTGTATAATATTTTTCCTCCGTCAACTGTAATTGATTTAACCCAAAGATTATCCGTTTTGGCTCCCAAACTTTTGGCATTAGCAATAGCTGAATTCAAAAGTTTATGCAAAGGACTGGTGGCTTTTTTGGTAATAAAATTAAGTCGATTTTTGGCTTCTTTGACTGACTTTCCTCTCAAAGTATTGGCTACCACTCTCACTTTTCTGGGCGATTGCCTGTAACTATTCAGTTGCGCTGTTATCTCTTGCATAAAATTTTAATTATTTTTTGGCTTCAACCGATGCTTTGGCGGATTTGGCGGCATTTATTTCATCCTCTTTTTTCTTAGCTTCCAAGTCCTTTTGTATTTTGCCTCCGTGTTTTATAAATTTGCGAGTCAAGGAAAATTCCCCCAAACGATGGCCAACCATATCTTCTGTCACAAAAACCTCAATGTGATCCCGGCCATTATGCACTCCAAAAATGAAACCGACCATTTCAGGCGCTATCATGCAAGCTCTAGACCAGGTCTTAATAACCCCAGTTTCCTGCGGCTTTTTGCCCTCTATTTTTTTAAGCACCCTTTCGTCCACATAGGGACCTTTTTTGAGTGATCGTGACATAATCTCCCTATTTCATTACAAATTAAAAGCTCCCGCGAGCTTATATAATATACTACCAAATAAGCTTTTATTGTCAATCCAGTAGTGAATTTTGACATTGGCTCCGCTTTGCACGAAGTGCGATGTCAAAATCTACTACTGGATCAATCACATTTTAGGTGGCACCTTTATCCCAAGCAAATTAAGGCCGGATTTGAGGATGTGGGCAGTGGCAGAAGTGAGAGCGATTTTGTAAGGAGAAGCGGGATCGTTTTCGTCTATTATTTTTTCTTTAGCATAAAAACTATTGAATATGGATGCCAGTTCGGTGAGATAAGTAACAATGTAATGCGGCGCGTACTCAATGCCTGCCCTTTCTACTACTTCCGGAAATCTGTACAAATATCTCTCTAATTCTGTTGCGGGAGCAGCCAAAATAATTTCTGAAGCCGTATTTTCTGAAGGAAAATCAGGAACGTCGGCGGAAGAAATTGTTTTGGCTGCTCTGGATTTTTCTAGCACACTATTTGCCCTCACTGCTGTGTACTGCAAATAAGGACCCGAGTCGCCCTCAAAAGAAATGGACTTATCAAAATCAAAAATAATATCTCCCCCGATGGCCTGCCTCAGTATTGAATATTTTATTGCTCCTATAGCGACAATTTCGGCAATCTCTTGTTTTTCGCTTTTTGAAAACTCACGACCAGAAATTTTTTCAAGTATTTTTTCTTTGACTTGATCAATCAAATCTTCCGCAAGAATGACGTTGCCCAAACGTGAAGACATTTTACCCGAAGCAAATCTAAGCATGCCGTGCCCGATATGAATAGTTTTGTTTGCCACCTCTGGTTTTATGAGTTCTGTTGCTTTAAGAACAACTTTGAAATAATCATTCTGTTCGTTGCCGGTGATAACGATTGATTTATCAAAAGAAAAATCTTCATATTTTTTAATGCCCAAACCAAGCTCTTTGGCCTCATAGGTTGGCACCCCTTTTGAATTTACAAAAACTCTTGTATGAAGCCCGTAATTTTCTCCCCTAAAAATCACAGCACCCTCGCTTTTTTCCAAAATATTTTTTTCAAGTCCAAGAGATACAGCTTTTAGTGCGTCTTCTACCACTTCACTTTCCCAAATATTTTTATTAAATTTTGTTCCCAATCTTTCAAACATCTTTTGAAAATGAGAAATGCTTTCTTCTCTGCCCCTTTTATAAAGTTCGTTTATCTTATGGTCAGATTTATCAAAAATTATTTTATTTAATTGGTCTATTTCTTTTTTAGAATTTTCGTCATCTTCATATTTATTATTTCCAAATACATAAGCTTCGTCCCAAGACATTTCCATTTTTTGCATTTTGCCCCAAATGGTTTTGGCCACATGCAAACCGATATCTCCGCCGTATGAAAGCCTTTTTATTTCCGCCCCATTTGCTTCAATAATTCTCGAGATCGATTCTCCGATAGCATTGCTCATCAAATGGCCAATATGAAATTCTTTGAACGGATTAGGGTCGGTATATTCTATAATTATTTTTCCTCGGCTCGCCGAAGTTTTAACGAAGGTGGCTCTTTTTTCATTTACCTCGTTCACCGCCTCAGCAAAAAATTCTTTTGATAAATAAAAATTTATGAAGTTGCCAATATTTTCTATCCTTTCTATTTCTTTTAATTTATTTTTTTCTAACTTTTCCAAATCTTCTTTCAAATTTTCGGAAAAATAGAAAGAGGAGTAGTCGCCGTTCTTTATTTCCTTGGGATGCGCCAACACAAAATCTTCCTCAATTTTGAGTATCTCTTTTACCCAATTTTCTATTTTTTCTTTTATGTTCATTTGAGTTTCTTAAATAATTCGTAAGCAATCATGGCACCATTCAAAGCTCGGTGAACATCTGGTTCTGGCGGAATATTAAACATTTCACAAGCAGTTTTTAAATTCCATTTTTCGCTTTTGTCCATTCCTTTAGCCCAAGCAATGGAAAGTATGTCTAATCTGTGATAATCCATTTCGTCTTGAACCTCGGTTTTCCTAAAAGCCTCGTTCATAAACCCCCAGTCAAAAGTGGCATTGTAAGCGCAGAAGATGCAATTTTTTGTTTTTTCCGCATAAATTTTTATGACTTCTTCCAATGAGCCAGCGTTTTTCCAATTCTCCTCTTTATATCCGTTTCTCTCCAAAGCCGCCGGTATCGCATTTTCAATATGGAGCGGTTTTATCTTTTGATTAAAAGTATCCAATATTTTGAAAGTATTTTGATCAAAAACAACCAATCCTATCTCTAAAATTTCGTGCAATCCAAAAATATCTCCGCTTGTTTCCAAATCAGTCATTGCAATAGGGGCTTCTTTCAGATTTTTAACTTGGACGAAAGCCATTGTCTAAATCTTACCATTTCTGCTATACTTTTAGAAATAACCCCCTTAGTCCCCCTTACATTAAGGGGGAAATAAAAAAATGAGCAATAAAAAAAAGAAAATCATTATATTTACATCGGGGACAAAAGATGGAGGAGGAAGCGGGTTTGAGAATTTAGTTAATGCTACCAAATCCGGCATTTTGGACGCCGAGATTTTGGCTGTAATATCAAATCACCAAAATGGCGGTGTGCGTGAAAAAGCCGATCGTTTGGAAATTAAATTCGTTCATTTTCCCGCCTTCGCTACCCCCTTCGCACAAGGCTACGGAGGGTCGAAGAAAGCTACGGCGGACAAGCCGGCCTCGCCAGCATCCCAAAACGCGACCCCCGATCAATTTGCAACTGCAGAAAATTATAGAAAACTTGCGAAAGGCGCTGATTTGGTTTGTCTTTCCGGCTGGCTAAAATTAGTTACCGGTTTGGATCCAAAAAAGACAATAAACATTCATCCGGGGCCTTTGCCAAGATTTGGCGGAGCCGGAATGTACGGCCATCATGTTCACGAAGCCGTTATAGAAGCGTATAAAAATGGTGAGGTGAAAAATTCAGCTGTATCAATGCATTTTGTGACGGAAGAATATGACGAAGGCCCTCTTTTCTTTTCTCAGTCCGTCTCTATAATGCCAGACGATACCGCCGAGTCACTGGCAAAGCGCGTAAATGAAGCCGAACACAAATGGCAACCCATTATCACCCAAAAAGTTCTCTCCGGTGAAATCTCTTGGGACGGTAAGGATCCCGATTCGCTTAAAGGAGCAGTCTTCAACTAAACATAACCACGCATCACATGCCCAACCTTACACAGGTAAGGGTTTTTTATAAAACAAAAGCCCCCCACTCACCAAGATGAATCGGGAGGCCTGGCAAAAAATGTGCGGAGGATCACTTGTGCTGGACACCTGGCGATTTTTTCATCGCACTCACCGGTGGACCAAAGTGTGTACCCGTCTGAAAATGCCAGTGACATTGATCCTGTAAGCCAGAGAAGAAATTCAGAACTTTTTCCGCTATTTCCTCTTTCTTTTTTCTTGAAACGCGAGAATTCAGCAAAAGAAGCAGTTCGCTGCGCAATTTGGGGTGTTTTTTCAGCTGCTTTTCAAAAACCACAAGCTGAGGATAGGTCAACCCTTTTCCGCCAAAAGACCTTGGTTTGAAAAAGACGACAGCTTCCCGAATTTTTTCTTCAAACTTGCCTTCATCCTTTTTTTCAAGGAAATTTAGTAAGGCATCATTGGTGCACGCGCAAGTTAGAGCTAGAGTTAGTATTTCCATCCTGTCTCGGCCAGCAAAGCAGTTGAACACGTTATTCTCCTTCTATTTACAGGATAATATATTTTTGAAAAAATAACAAAGCTTGTTTAAAACTTGCTTGATTTAAAAGTTGCATCTTGCTCATATGGCTTTTTGTTTTTTAAATTGAGCTCGGCGATTGCTAGTTCGGTCCCCAAGTAAATCGCGTGGTCGGTATTTAGAAAATTTGATGTAGCGATTTTGTCTCGCAATTCGTAAGCAGTTTTGCCTTCGTACTTCTCCAACTCCACGCCAGTTTCGGGGTGAAGTAGGGATACGATAATTTTTTTATTTTCTGTTTTTATTTGATAATTGCCCCTAGAGTCGCTGCAAGTTTTTGCCAAAGAATTATATTTTTTTAAGACCTCTTCAACTTGCTGATAATAATTATTATAAATTTGGGCGCTTCCCGAAATTATAATAAGGAGTCCTGGCTCCATGTTTATTGCTTTGGCAATTTCGGCCTGGATAGCCGCGCAACCGTAAGCGTTCTCTGGCCATCCCTGTGTCATATCATGGCTTCTGAAAAATACGGTCAAGTTTAATTTTTCTTCCTGAACAAGCGCTTGTATAAAAACCAAGCAAGGAGAGGACTTGTGTTTTCTCATTAATTCGTCTGCCGGATGCCATGTCATTACCACGCAAGCTTTTGAATAGGCATCTCTTTTTAATACATCAATAACGTCCTGAATCTGATTGATTTCGCAATAATTCTTCTTGTAGGAAACATTTTTGTCCAACCATTTTCCCTGTTTAAATTCAAAATCTTTATACTCGCTTGAATTGACCAGTTTTTTTATTTCTTCCAGAGATGGATAGTAATATGCTCTTAATTTATTTCCGTAAGTATAGGCCTTGCCTTCTGGTAATAAGGGAGACAAAATTTCTTTTTTATAAGCTTCTATTTTTTCTTTCGTTAAAGGCACTAGAAACGGGTTTACCGATAAATCCATATCTTGAGGGTTATGAACAACAACAACCATGTCGTTTATTTCCTTTACCAATCTATCCGTATTGGCATTCATTAAATTGTTTTTTCCATACCGATAAATATTACCCACCATTTTTATCCACGCATCGGGAATATTCGTTCCATGAACCACAATCGGCCCCCCTTCGTAAGGGAAGGACTCTGTTGTTTTTTCATAATCAAAAACCTGCGGCTGGGCAAAGATATCTTTTTTAGCAAGAGTTTTTATCAGTTTGTTTGCCTCCGCAATTTTCTCGTCCAAAGAGGCCTTTGGCATTTTCTTGTTTAAATCAATAAATTCAACATTTTTCCTTATTTTTTCTATTAATTCAATGGAAATATTTTTGTCTATGTAAACGGCATTTTCAAAACCATCAATTTTTCTGTCTTTATTTATTCCCTTTTCAAAAAATTTTCTTATGGTGTTGGCGCTGGTTAATTCCGATATTTTGTCTCCCGATGACTTGGAAGAATACTCTTCGCCAAATAAAATAAAATATCTTACAAAAGGATTCCCAAGAATATTTCTTATCATTGGCTGAATGCCGGCCGGAGTGTAAAAATTAGCGGCAATAGCCAAATTTTCTTTTTCCAATTTTGGAATAATTGAGTCGCGCATTGTCCACAAAAAAGCGACCCCAACATTAGCATCAGTAACTCTTGATTCAGAAAAACTGGGAAAGGCAATCCTGTCTCTAGTGGCAACCGGCCAGCCCTCTTGCCCATTGGAGCCGATTTGATTTTTTATTTTTTCTATTATTTTTTTATTGTTTTGCATATTTGTAATTGATTAATTTAACACCCAGCCGTTTCAGATAATTTTCTACATCTTTATCCCTATCGTAATTATAAAGATAATAAACCTCTTTGATCCCCTGATTGACTATCTGCTTTGCGCAAACCTTGCAAGGGCTGATTGTAAGCATCATGCTAGCTCCTTCAATATTTACTCCGTTTTTGGCGGCATTGCCTATGGCGTTTAATTCTGCATGACTACCTCGACAGCGACCGCTTCCTTCTTTTAGTTCCCCGTTAATTATTCTGGCGCATCCAACTTCATAACAATGAACATCTCCTTTAGATGGCCCGTTGTAGCCAAAAGAGAGAACTTGATCATTCTTAAAAATAACCGCGCCAACATTATAAAATAGGCAGGCGGATCTTTTTGAGAGAATAATAATTTGTTCCGCCAACACATCTTTAAAAGAAGGTCTTTTATAAGAAAAGTTGACTTTTTCTGAAATCATTTTTTTTAACGTTTCTTTAGATACATTTTTTACCCATTTTCTTTGCATAGTAAGCAAATTCTAATCTAAAATAGGCAAAATAAAAAGACTTGATTAAAAGTCTTTTTGTAGTGTGATTTTATTTAACTTCCACCCTCGCATATTTTTCTGCTGAAAAATTGCGCGGGCCCACCTCGGCTCGTCAGCCTCCGGTTCGTGGAAGTGCTATTCAACGCACTTCCACGCCCATGCTCCGGCATGTGCCGGCGATAATTTTGACGGCTGATTCCAAATCATTGGCGTTTAAGTCAACCATTTTTATTTGGGCTATTTCTTCAAGCTGTTTGCGGGTGATAGCGCCCACTTTTTGAGATGGTGGTTTGCCGGCGCCTTTTTCTACACCAATGGCTTTCAGAATCAAACTGGAAGCTGGAGGTGTTTTTAATACAAAATCAAAAGTTCTGTCTTCGTAAACATTTATTTCAGCCGGCACCAAACCTTCCATACCTTTTGTGGCATCATTAAATTGCTTTACAAATTCGCCAATGTTAATACCGGCAGGTCCGAGCGCCGTGCCAACGGGAGGCGCTGGCGTGGCTTTGCCTGCCGTTATCACCAATTTTATTTTTTTTGTTATCTTTTTAGCCATTTTGTGTGGATACACTACTACAATAATAAAATTATCGCAACTCCCCTCTCCTTCGCAAGGAGAGGGGTTGGGGGGTGAGGTCGTTAAATTTTCTTAACTTGCAAGAAATCCAATTCTACCGGCGTCTCGCGGCCGAACATGGGAACAAGCACTTTGACTTTGCCTCTTTCTTCGTCCACTTCTCCTATTTTGCCTTCCAGATCCTTAAACGGTCCGTCTACAATTTTGACAGAGTCGTCCAAAGAAAGATCAATGTTGTGTTTAACTTTTTCAGAATTCATTCTCTTGAAAAGTTCCTCCACTTCTTTGGGGTCAAGCTTCACGGGGAAAACTCCTGAGCCGACAAAACCGGTCACTCGCGGAGTGTTGCGCACCACATACCAAGATTCTTCCGACACAATCATATCCACCAAAACATAGCCAGGAAAAATTTTCTCTTCTTCCTCCACCCTCTTATTGCCCTTTATTTTTATTTTTTTTTCTGTCGGCACCAGCACATTGAAAATTTTGTTCTCCATGCCCAACGATTCAATACGCTGCTTCAAATTTCTGGCCACCGCATTTTCGTAGCCAGAATAGGTGTGGATGGCATACCAATTTCGGCCTTCGTGTATTTGTTGCTTTGACATAGTATACGAAAATTATTCGAAAGCTACGAAATGATAACGAAATTTGTTACGAAATAATTTTTGGTTTTAAAATTTTCGTAGCCTTTCGTTATCTTTCGCATGACTTTCGTATTAGATGAATAAGTTAAGAATCTTAGAAAAGACGAGGTCAAATAGACCCAAAAAGAAAGCGACCAAAATGGAAATAATAATAACGACCACCGAAAAAACGATTGATTGCCTTCGGGTAGGCCAAGCCACATGAGAAAGTTCTCCTTTTGTTTCCCTGAAATAATTTAGTATTGACATATGATACGAAAATTATGCGAATAAATACAAAATGATAACGAAAATTTTAAAATTAATTCAGTTTTGAAAAAACCCCTTTCGGGGCTTTTTTATTAAATTGTAATTTTAGTATACACGAAGGAAAAATTGTGTCAAGGGGAGTGGGGTCGCTACTTGATTTCATAAGTAATGCTAATTTCAGAAGTTATTTTGGTTTCGCCTGTTGGCAATTCAGCTCTTACTGGCGCCGCGGATGCGGTCATCATATCGCCGCCTTTTCCTTCCATTCCATAATAGATGGGATAATTGCCATTTTCGTTGTAATACAAAATCTTGCCCAATTTTACTCCTAGCTGTTTGGCGAGCACTTTGGCTTTAGCTTTGGCTTCGGCGATGGCTTCCGCTCTGGCTTGAGCCACATATTGTTCTTTATCGTCAACGCTGAATTCAAGATTGCTTATATTTTCCACCCCAACCGCGCCAACTTTGGTTACCAAATCAGCCGCTTTTTCGGTATCCCGCACCTTGACTGTAATAGTTTGATTTACTTCATAACCGACCAAAATATTTTTGCCTGAAGGGCACGGGTATGCCGTTCCGTCCGCTGTGGCCATCATTGGGCAAGGCCTTTGATTCCACTCATATTTTGGATAAACATTGTAGCCGGTGGTTTTGATGTCTTTGTCGTCAACCCCCGCTTCACGAACCGCTCCCAAGGCCTTGTTTATTTTTGCATCAGCTTTTTCTTGGGCCTGTTTTACGGTACTGCCGGCTTCAATTACAGAGAAATTAAAGGTGGCAATATCTGGAATGGCATAGGCCTCTCCGCTGCCGGAAACCATAATGGTTGATTGCGGATAAATTTCTCGTCCAACATTCGGCAACCGTTTGAAATCCGCGATAACTTTTACCAAAAGAAATGCCGAGAGAAACATCAAGGAAATGGTTGCCCATTTGGATACCCTTTTTGCTCCTTCTTCGCCCAAAAATTGATTGAACATAAAAATATGAATTATGAATAATGCATTATGGTATCATAGACGGAATGAGGTGGCAAAGATTACAAAAAATTGTTTTTGCAGTGTTTATGGTTTTGATAGTTATTTCGCTTCTGATTTATGAGATTATTGGAGATGGCTTAAATTCAGAACAAGTTAGGCAATATTTGAAAGGGTTTGGCGTTTTGGCGCCCTTTGTTTTCATTGCGTTTTATGCGGCAGGCGCCATTTTTATCCCTTCCACTCCTTTTATGGCTCTTGCCGGCATTTTGTTCGGTTTCAAATACGGCCTTCTTTACACTATCGTAGGCGGATTTTTGAGTTCTATTATCGTTTTTGAAATATCAAGAAAACTAGGCAAAGAAAAAGTGGAGAGTGTTTTGGAGTATAAATATTTGAGATATTTGGGCGAGTATAATAAAAAATTGGAAGAGGGCGCTGTTTGGGACCTTATAATTTTGAGAAACACCCCCATCATGCCTTTTAATGTCTTGAATATTTTGATGGGAGTTTCCAAAATAAAAACTGCGGACTATATTATTGGCACCGCGCTTGGTCTTATTCCAACAAATGTTTTGACGGTTTATATCGGAGCTTTTATTACAAAAATATTTTAATTTTTAATTTATTTACTAAATCTCTTAAAATATTTATCTATATTCATCCCTCAATTCGATACCAACTTTTTCAAAACAATCAAGTAAATTATTATAGGTATTTTCGCCACCAAGAAAATCCCAGAATTCATCCGCAACCATTACTTCATGTTTCAAATCAAGCATTCCTTTCATTGTCCACCGTGTGTATGGTTTGGGTTCATACGGATTATATGGAATTGAAATTAGTGTATTAACATTAGCCGTGGGATTATCAAAAAAATAAACAGCTAACCATTCAAGCATATTTCTTTTATATGAAATAAAATCTCCCTTATTTGGTTTTACCGTTTTAAGATCAAACATGAATATTTCTCCTTGTTTTGATTCAAGAAATAGATCAACTTTTACTGATTTTAATTTGTTATGTTCTCCGGATTGCGCAACATTTTTTATCCTTTCAGTTTCTGTAATCTTATTTACTTCACCTGTTTGAACCCCAAACTTTCATTCATTCCACACTCGATTGTTTCAATCGAAAAATTAGACCTCCTCCTATCCTCCTGAGTGGAAATATCTTTAATATCATCTGTGTAAAATTCTGCAAGGCGTTTTGCCTTTTGTGCGTTGTCAGTTTTGATCGTAACAATGTATGACTTCGATAATATAACTTGAAAATTTTTCATACACTTTAAAGATTAAAATCTTTTCTCATCTCAATAAGATTTTTCTCTGCTGAATAAAGCAGTCCGACCTGATCTGGTATTACATGGATAAACCTGCTTTTTATTTCTGGGAACTGCGTTACTACTTGCTGAAATTTTTTATCTTCATTCGTAACAATATATGGCCGTGTGTCATAATCCCGTAAAGTCGCCAATCTTCCAAAACCAGACCATACTCCTGTAGAAATCTCTACCTCAAAAGCATAGACGGGGTAAAATCCGGCGTTTGCTTTTCTAAACCAAATAACATCAATTTTACGGAGAAGCTCATAATCGGAGTATTGCAATCTGGGACACTCATTCATAGTTATTATATCCCCAATCTTTTTTCGATTGAATGTTTTGCTTTTGTCCGGACAATAGGTAGAGTATCCACGTATATTCCCTATATCTATCAATCTACCCTCAATTACACTGTGTATGCTTTCCTCGGGTTGACTCAATGAGATGTTTTTCGTAGCAACACTGATCAACAAATTCCAATTGTTGATGTATCCAGAACAGTCTAACCTATGGTCTTTCCCTTTAAGTACAAGATGCAAGTCTCTAGTAAAGTTTATTTTATATTCGCCATTTCTATCATGGCTAATTTCTGGTAAATGCGAAATCAAAATATCTGTTGGAATAAATACTATTTTTTCTATATCTCCGCAAATAAAAACAACAAAAGAATTATCTAAATTATAAACCTCCTCAGCATTAATATAATTTAATCCGAAAAAATATCTGTGCCCTAAATCGGAAGCAGTTCTAACAAGAACATTTGCATTACCAACACCATAAGTATTGGTGCGCAAAATTTTTATTGGATTGGCCTTAATTCCTCTCTCCTCCGCTTTTTGCAGAAATTTTTCTACAAGTTCTCTTTGTGGTTTCATAATACTATTGGGATACTATCACACAATTAAGTTGTGAGACAATGATATCAATAGAACGAGTACCCATTTCCAATGATTGAATAATTGTTGTTCCTGAACCTAAAAATGGATCAAGAATAATATCACCCGGTTTGAAATATGTTTCTTTCTTAAAATCATCGGTGTGTGTCTATAAAATACTCAACCAACTGGGGAATATATTTCCCTTTATATGGGTGGAGTCGGTGAACATGTTTTGTAGTGTCTTTTTCGCGTAAATTATCAAAAGAAAGCGTCCAGTTTAAATCATTCCCTAAATTTTTTTTCCAATTTATTTCCCTTTTGCCATGCCAAGATTCATAATATTTTTTGAGGTCATTTAAATTAACCAAAGTTGAACCGTTTTCACCATATTTTTTTACTTTTCCATATTGAACCAGATAGGAAATATTCACGGGTGATATCTCTTTTTCCAGATATCCTGACGCCCATTTTGATGCTTCTGGTATAGTTGCTAAAGACATGTATTCATTATAGCAAAACTAGATAGCTAATCCATTCATTGCATGAGGCCACCCATTTTCGCACTCAGCTGATAATTTAGAGACATAATAATCTGAACCAGAAAGAACTTCAAGTGGGGTCTTTTTGTTTTGGAAAGCATAGTGGACTCGTTTTGTATTGTAGAACT
>CAYIPT010000005.1:0-40315 GCA_964365465.1 uncultured Candidatus Saccharibacteria bacterium
TCATTTTGCGCCCAATTAAGAATTGAGTGCAATATGTATCTGACCTTAGACATTGCAACAACTTCACATTAGCGCAAAATACAATCATCAATGTGAGTAGGGGTCCGACTGGCATCAACAATGAAAACACCGGTAGCTATACTGTTCAAAACAATCTCTGGTATTCAAACTGGGGAGGCGGGTTCAACAGAGGTTCGGCCGGAACTTATGTACAAGACCACAATTCATTTTTACGACACGGATCTTGCCCAACGGGTACGGCAAATATATGCGACACTTCGGCCCCCAACCCTTTTGTCAATTGGCAGGGAGGCAACTTCAATTTAGCTTCGGAAAATAACGACTGGAATAACCGAGTAGCTCTTGGTGATCCTTATACCATAGACCTAAATGGAACAGTGCGAACTACAGATAGGGGGGCTTATGAATATATTTCCGGCGCCCCGCCTCCCTCCGACACCACCCCGCCATCCGCACCGAGTGGAGTCAGTGTGCAATAGATATTCATTGATACTAATAGAAACTCGTGAATATTAATGGATGGAAAATTTGAAGCAAAAATGCTATAATATGACATATGCTTAAAAAAACAGAAACAAAAGAAGAAAAACTCAAAAAAACCGCGGAAAAGCTCGGTGTTGATTTGATATTACTTTTCGGCTCCAGAGTGGATGGCAGTAGCCGCCAAGACAGCGATTTTGATATTGCCTATCGTTCAAAATCGTCGCTCAAATCCGATTTAGACTTATTTAATCCGCTAATGGATTATCTCGGCAGTGATAATCTGCATATCGTAAATCTGAAAGGAATAAAACCCCTCTTTCTTTACGAAATTATGAACAATTGCAAGGTCCTCTACGCCAAAAACATGATGGATTTTTACAATTTGCGCGTCTACGCTTTCAGGAGATTTCATGACGAAGCAAAGCCGTTATACGAAATGATTTTTGAAAAATTTAAAAAAGAGTATTTATATGACAATAAGTAAACAACTTGTGTTGGAAAAAATGGCTCTGTCCCAAGGGCACTTAATTGAAGCTCGGGAAATTTTGGATTCTATGACTGACAAAGAAATATTGGAGTCAAGACCCTATTTGCACACCCTTGAACGATATTTGCAGCTCATCGTTGACGCAATTTTAGACATTAACAACCATCTTATCAAAGAGATTGATCTTGAGCCGGCCAAAGACCTGAAGAGCACTTTTAACATACTTGCCGATAACAAAATTTTGGATAAGGATTTTGCGCAAAAAATAAGCAACGTAGTGGGCTTGCGGAATCTGATTGTCCATCAATACGAAAAAGTGGACAACGAGAAATTTCTGGAAGATTTTCGAAAACACAATAGCGATTTTGACGAGTATTTCAAATATATCACCTCGTATCTAAACAGAACATAGTTTTGATAAAATAGGAATATATTTCCGGCACCCCTCCTCCCTCCGACACAACAGCGCTCAGCGCGCCGACGGGAGTCAGTGTACAATAAACCGCGATTTAATATCTTCAACAACGCTTCAGTCCGAAAGAGGGAACAGAGGGTCAAGTCTTGACATTTGACAAAAGAGATAAGAAATTAACACTCATTGATATTCGTGGAAATTAATAGAAACCGGTAGAAACTAGCCGGTATCTGTGATATTATAGATATATGCTTTCCCGTAAAGACAACAAAAAAGTAATTAAATTCCGGCCTGAATTGTTCTGGGATGTTGATCCCGAAACTCTCGATCCGGACAAGCACGCCGAATATATCATCGAGCGGGTGCTTGATTTTGGCACAGACGGCGAAGTCAAGTGGATGTGGAATTATTACCCTAAAGAATTAATCGCGAATGTAGTCAGAAATTCCCGGGCGATTTTCCCTTTTACCAGGAGTTTATGGAACCAGCTGATAAAAACGGCATGAATTGGCGCACGGAAATTTTGCCGCCTAATACAAAAAAGGCGTTGGATTTTTTGTCCGTCCAAAAATGGCTTGCAGGGTCGGATTGGTACCTGGCCGGGGGCACGGCTTTGGCTCTGCAGGCCGGGCATCGCAGCAGCGTTGATTTGGATTTTTTCACCCCCGACATAAATTTTTCCACCGCGGCGCTCATTGATCATTTTGTAAATGAAAAATGGGAACAGGATTTTATCCAAAAAGCGACGGTTTACGGCAAGCTCTACGGAGCAAAAATAAGTTTTATCGGGTATCCATTTTTTGCGCCCAAGGAAAGCTTTCTGTCTTATGGATCGGTAAAAGTTTTGCAGGCAAAAGATATTGCGGTAATGAAAATTATTGCAATCAGCCAAAGAGGCAAAAAGCGCGACTTTCTGGATTTATACTGGTACGCCAACAATATGGAGCCTCTCGAGCAAGTAATTCCCAAAATTCATGGCCAGTATCCTCAAACCAACCACAATTTGCACCACATTCTCAAGAGTCTGACTTATTTTGAAGATGCGGATAAAGATCCGATGCCGAATTTGAATTTTCCGGCCGATTGGCAGCAGGTTAAATCATATTTTAACAAGGAAATTCCGGCGCTAACCAGAAAATTTTTGGATTTGCGTTGAAAAAGCAAACCTCACATATTTTAGCAATTTAATAGGGAAGTGGTATAATAAGAGTATATGAAAAAAATTTTATGGATAGTTGTTATTTTGGGGCTAATGGGGGCGGGGTATTTTTGGGCCAAAGACGGTGAAATTCAAAATATGGCAGAGCAAAAATATACCCACGAAAATCCAAATTTTTCTTTCAGCTATGCCGGCGATTATAAAATTTCAAGCATTCCGGACGAAGCCGAAGGAAGCGAAACTGTTCTGATATCAAAAACCGCCTCCAGCACTCTCGCATTTCAGATGCAGATTTATGTAATTTCTTTTGACGAGGATATTGTTTTGACGGAAGAAAGAATAAAACAAGATGTGCCGGATATGGCTACGGAAAATGCCAAAATTTTTTCTTTGGATAGTGTTAGGGGAGTTGTCTTTGAAAGCGAAGGGATGCAAAATGTTTGGGTGATCAATGGGGGATATTTGTATCAGATTTCGACTTATTTGAATCAGAAGGAAGAAATGAATAAAATTTTGGATAAGTGGAAGTGGTGAAAAATGCCAAAGGCGACCTTCTGGGACCGGGGCATTTTGAAGGTCGCCTTTGGCATTTTTGTGTTAATATTTTAATATGGTCCGTAAGACATTAAGAGCCATAACTGCCAAAATTAGCGGTTTGCATGAAGCCGCTTTTTGGCTGGCCGGATTTTCAGTGTTGTCCCAAATTCTGGCCTTTTTGAGAGACCGTATTTTGGCTTATTATTTCGGCGCCGGCCAGGCGCTGGATATTTATTACACCGCCTTTCGGATTCCCGATTTTATTTTTGTGACCGTCGGCTCTTTGGTTTCCATTTCTGTTTTGGTGCCCATGTTTTCAAAAAAAGCGGTTGGTAGTAATGGGGAAGTGAAGTCCTACGTAAATTCAATCTTCACCAGTTTTTCCGTTTTAATTATTGCCAGCTGCGCACTGGCTTTTATTTTTATGCCGCAACTCGTTTCTTTTTTGTTCAGAGGATTTGATGCTGGCACTATGGTTCAGATAATAAAATTTTCAAGAATTCTGCTCCTGTCACCTTTATTGCTCGGGTTCTCAAATTTTTTTGGTAGCATTGTCCAGTATGAAAAAAGATTTTTACTTTATTCTTTGAGCCCTATTTTTTACAACGTCGGCATTATTACCGGTACCGCTTTGGGAGCCGGTAGTTTTGGGGTAATAGCGGTGGTGTTTGGTGTGATATTGGGGGCTTTTATGCATTTTTCAATACCGGCAGGATTTATTATTTTTTCGGGCAACACGCCGAAGTTAACGGCCAAAATAAATTTCAAGGAAATGAAAGAAACGGCCATTATTTCTATTCCCCGAGCTTTGGCTTTGTCGGTTACTCAAATCATCAGCATCATTTTCACGGCGGTGGCCTCTTTTTTGGGGGTGGGAGCCACTGCTGTTTTCAATCTGGCTTTCAACTTGCAATCGGTTCCCCTCTCAATAATCGGCGCCAGCTATTCTTTGGCCGCCTTTCCCACTCTTTCGGAACATTATGCTAAAAATTGTATTAAAGAATGTGGCGAATACATAGGTGAGTCCTTGCGATATATTGCATTTTGGACCTTGCCCCTTTCGGCTCTTTTTATTATTTTGAGGGCTCATGTGGTGAGAGTGGTTTTGGGCTCGGGCGCTTTTGATTGGACGGATACCAAATTGACGGCCGCGGTCTTGTCTTTATTCGCCCTTTCTTTTGTTTTTCAGAGTGCCCAGCTTTTTTTGACTCGGGCCCATTACGCTTTGGGCAAAACCAAAACTCCTCTGCTTTTGGGAATGTTTGGAGCTTTGATTGCTGTCATTATGGCTTTTCTTTTTTATTTTGATTTTCTGTCTTCGGTTATGGTGTGGTTTGAAAAAATTCTTGAAATAAAGGGTATGACTGAATCAAAAATAATAATTCTGCCCCTTTCTTTTTCTTTTGGATCTTTGTTCACCGCCTTGGGACTTTGGTTTTCTTTGAATAAGGAAACAAAAATTATTGCCCAAAAAGGCCTCTCTAAATCTTTTTTGGCTTCTGCCGCCGCCGCTTTTATTGTGGGTCTGGTCACTTTTTATTCATTGAGAATTTTTAATCATTTTTTTACGCTTGATTCGTTTATAAACGTGTTTGGCCACGCTTTAGTTTCGGGTTTAGTTGGGATTGCTTGCGGAGTCGCATTTTTGATATTAATTAAAAATAAAGAAATAATGCAAATATTTCCTAAGGCCTCCCCTTAGGATTTTGTTTATGCTTATGTTATTATTTAGTCATGACAACTCGAGGAGAATCATTTGTTACTGATGAGTATTATCATATTTACAATCGTGGCAATACCAAACAAAATATTTTTACTGACGATAAAGATAGAGACAGATTTGTAAAACTTCTCTATCTTTGTAACTCTACAAAAAATATTAAGTTTAAGGAATACATAGTAGACAGAAAAATTGACGCCTGGGATTTTGATAAAGGCGAGCCGATTGTTTCAATCGGTGCTTGGGTGTTAATGCCAAATCATTTTCATATCTATATAACTCCAAATAAAGAAAATCTTGCAGAAAACCAAATATCTTTTTTTATGGGAAAGCTATGCACTGCCTATTCAATGTATTTTAATAAAAAACATAAAAGAACTGGCAAACTTTTTGAAGGAGCATTTAAATCATCACATATAAACAATGATCGATATGCAAAATATATTTTTTCTTATATTCATCTTAATCCTATTAAATTGATTGACCCACTTTGGAAAGACAAAGGATTACAAAACATTGAAAATGCTAAAGAGTTTTTAAATAAATTTTATTGGAGCAGTTACCAAGATTATCGAAATAAAAAGAGATCAGAAAATATGATTATTGCGCCAGAAAATTTTCCAAACTACTTCACAAATAAAAAAATTTTTGACAAAGAAATTTTTGAATGGCTTTCATTTAGAAATTCATCTTTAAATCCTAAGGCCTCCCCTTAGGATTTTGTTTATGCTTATGTTATTATTTAATTATTATTAAACTAACTATAAATATATTATGTCTAAAAATATACAATTAAAACTTGCCAAAATAAAATATAGCGGAGATTCCGTTGGTGATGATATTCGTATTGAGATTGAACATCCGGGCGGTCTCTGGTTTTTGGATAAACAAATTAAAAATAAAAATGATGTTAATTTTGAAAAAATAATTTACCAATTTACAACTGCTCAAAATATATCGAACATTCCGTTAAACATAAAAATAATAGAAAAAGATCTTATATTCAATGATGTTGGCAGTATAAAAATTGATTTAGCTGTAGATTTAAATAATCTTAAACTTCAAACAAGCACTCACGAGATCATTGTAAAAGAATTGCGGGGCATTATGCCTGGTTCCAAAAAAGCGGTTTTTAATATAATCCTGGATGTTTTAGTGTCAGAAAATATTCGTTATATTCCAATTACAAGTGATGGCTGGTTGGTCTGTAAAAAAGATGGTACTAGGGTTAAAACCAGTTTACCATCATATTTGAAAGTATATTTTGATAAAATTGAACTCAAGAAAGAATACTTTACTGTTTTGGAAGGTCAATTACAAGGAATGCAATTATGGTTAGGCACAAATAGAGAAAAAGAACTTTCTCTGCTCAAAGAAAATCCTCAAACTAGTTCTGTTAATTTAATTTATTCAGCATCTAAAAAAGCTTTAAAATTAGATGGTAAAACTTATCTAACTACCGATTCGCTAGATGCTCCGTGGAAAAAAGGATTATATGATATTGAAATTCCTGATTATCCTCATGGTGGCGGATTAAATTATACAGATTCAAAATATGCGAGAGTGTGGTTTAGAATTGGTCATAGTGGGGATAGATATTTACACACAGGAGCGCACTCTTTGGGTTGCATGACAGTAATTGAAGTGGGGAAATGGGATGAAATTTTTGGAATTTTAATAAAAGCACGCAAGGAAGATGGTAAAAGTGTCGGCACCTTAGATGTAATTGATTAAAAAATATGAAAACAAAGTTTTTGATATTGTTTTTGATTTTTATTTTGTTTGCCGTGGTAGAATCTATGATCATTTTTAATCTAAACAGTTCTTTATTACACGGAGGCGTAAGAAAATTCGGTACAATGACATTGGGCGGGGAAATGATTGGTGGACCTGGTGGTTATACTTTTGCGCCAGAATTAACAGTGCCATACTCAAAAAAGTTTTATATAGAAGTTGTTCAAAAAAATTTATGGTGTACTTTTGGGGGTTGTAGTCCAAGGGGACAAATAGTGGCTATTTTGGGCGGGTGGCTTCAAGGAGAAAATACAGAACAGCCCGCGATCGAAAATGATTACAATCTATATGAAAACGAAAAAGTGAAATCTATTGTTGTTGTGGGAGACAAAGACGGACGAATTGTTGGTATTTATCCAAACAAGAATATTGATGATTTACTTTCAATTTTAGAAATACACCATAATTTGTGGGCAGAATAATTTCCTAAGGCCTCCCCTTAGGATTAAGTATATGAATAATATCAGGAATTTCTGCATCATAGCCCACATTGATCACGGCAAAAGCACACTGGCTGACAGGATGCTTGAGCTTACTCATACCATAGAGGCGCGCAAGATGAGAGAGCAAGCATTGGACAATATGGAACTGGAACGCGAGAGAGGCATTACGATTAAAATGACACCGGTAAGGATGCTTTGGCATCCAAAAATGCAAAATGAAAATATCAAAAATCAAAATAACAATGCAAAAATTTTAAATTTTGATTTTTACATTTTAAACTTAATAGATACGCCGGGGCATATAGATTTTTCTTATGAGGTCTCACGGGCCCTCAAAGCGGTGGAGGGAGCGGTTCTTTTGGTTGATGCCACACAGGGAATTCAAGCTCAGACATTATCGGTCTTGATAATGGCCAAGAATCAGGGATTAGTTATTATACCGGTTTTAAGCAAATGCGACTCGCCTTTGGCCAGAATTGATGAAGTTAAAACGGAAATAATTTCTCTCACTGGGTGTCGAGAAGAAGAAATAATGGAGACATCGGGCAAAACGGGAGAGGGAGTTGAAAAACTTTTGGAGACCATAGTGGAAAAAATTCCCGCCCCAGTGGCGGAAAATGGCAAAGGGCATCTTCTGGGATCGGGGCATTTTGAAGATACCCTTTGCCATTTTCCGCTCCAAGCTTTGGTTTTTGATTTCAAGTACTCAACCCACCGGGGCATTATTGTTTTTGTAAGAATAATGCAGGGGGAAGTATCTGCCAGAGAAAATTTAATTTTTAGAGTGGCCGATCAAAAATTTATATCTTTGGAAGTCGGTATTTTTCATCCTGAAGAAACATCGGCAGAAAAACTTTATGCGGGAGAGATAGGTTACATTATTACCGGCATTAAAACTCCCGGTATTGTTTCGGTAGGAGACACTATTGGAAAAGAAAAAGAAGCCGCCTCCGCCCTGCTGGGCTTCGGCGTGCCAAAGCCCGTTGTTTGGGCCTCTATTTTTCCCGAAGACCAAAGCGATTTGATCCTGCTTAAGCAATCATTGGCAAAGCTAAAACTGACAGATTCTTCTCTTTTTTATGAAGAAGAATCTTCTGGCGTTTTAGGCAAGGGCTTCAGGTGCGGATTTTTGGGAATGCTTCATCTGGAAATAATTACCGAACGGCTCAAAAGGGAATTTAATTTGTCTTTAATTATTACCCAACCGTCCATTACCTATGAAATAACTTATAAAAATAATAAAGTTGAAAAAATTTATTCGCCAGCCTTTTTTCCCGAAGACGGCTTGATTGAAAAAATAGAAGAACCGTGGATTAAGGTTTTTATTATAACTCCTTCGCAATATATTGGAAATATTTTGTCCCTGCTTTACGAGTATGAAGCCGAGATAACTTCCAACGAAAATATGAATAATAAATCCAATATCAAATGCTTGATGCCTTTGCGGGAGCTGATGCGGGGATTTTTTGACAAGCTTAAAAGTGTTTCTTCCGGTTACGCTTCTCTTTTTTATGAAGAGGTGGGGATGAGAGAAGCGAATGTGACCAAACTCCGCATTCTTATCGGCGGCGAGGAAGAGCCGTCTCTCTCGCGGGTTGTTTCAAAAAGAATTGCGGAAAAAGAGGCGGAATCAATTGTGGAAAAATTAAAAAATCTTTTGCCTCGCCAGATGTTTGAACTCAAAATCCAGGCCAAAGTTTCAGGCCGAATCATAGCTTCGCGTACCATTTCGGCCTACCGTAAAGATGTTACCCAGCACATGTACGGAGGAGATATTACCCGCAAAATGAAATTGCGCGAAAAGCAAAAGAAAGGCAAAAAGAAAATGAAAGCCAGAGGACGAATTTCCATTCCTCACGACGTTTTTATAAAAATAATGAGGCCGGACTAATTTTACACAAATAAGCTGGGCATATACATAAGCACCATGCCGAGTATCAAAAATATAGCCACTATAAACCAAGCCACTTTTATTATTTTGCGGGCTTTTGGACTCCACAACATAATAGTATAATAACATAATGCGGGGCATAAAAAACAGGGGAAGTAATAAATGGAAAAAGATGGCAATTTTTTTGGTTCTGCTTTTGATATTCGGCTTTCTTTTGAATTCGGTCAGAAAAATTTATAATAAAAAAGAAGAGGCCCAAAAAGTTATGGCCCGAATGGAAGAGGAAAAAAGCAAGTTGACGGAAAGAAGTAAATTTTTGAAGGACTCCCTGGCAAAGCTGGCGACTTCCGAAGGGTTCAATTTTGAAATACGCAAAAAATTAAATATGGCCCAAGCGGGGGAGAGTGTGGCCATTATCGTGGATGAAAAACAAACCACTCCCGCTCAGGGTCCCCAAATTTCTCCCTGGCAAAAAATAAAGAATTTTTTGGCTGGATTGTTTAAATGATGCCTGCACCGCGAAGTTTTTACGAAGTGGTGCGGATTATGGAACATTATCGGAACAGAATTATTAAAAGTATAACACAGAGGCCAGCTCCTTTCGGAAACTGGCCTTGATTTGCTCTGCAACCTTTCGGCTTGCTAGAGACTGAAACGTTCGGCGACAACCTGCTCGCCTTTGGCGTTGCGGGCGTGATACCCGTAAGTGCCGTCCGCGAGGCGAACGAGGTGGCGAGTGCGGGACGAGCGTGTCCCGTTGCCGTTGGTAGTGAGAATCACCACCTCGGCGGTCTTGTTCTTTTTGCCGAAACTGATTAAACGAACATTCTGATTGGTCATCTTTCATCTCCTGTTGGATTTACGAATGACGTGAAGATGTTTGCCTGACGTTCTGTGATAAGTCTAGCATACTATATAAAATCTGTCAAGCAAAAATACTATAAAATCTCATTTCATAAAGTCAAATTCTGTATAATGGTCTAAAATAAGGATATTTTTGCTTTGGTTAAAAAATGAGTTGAAATGTGCGGAATGCGAGAATCGGACTCGCGTCTGATGCTTGGGAAGCACCCGTTTTGCCACTAAACTAATTCCGCTTTTTATGATTTTTTATCATTTTAACACAAACCAATATCTTTTGAATTATCCCACATCTGGCCGATCGGCCAAATAGGGGATATAATATAGGCATGAAAGAAATAAAATTTATAAAAAACGAACGAACTTTGGAGATTTTGGGGGCCATTGCAAAACTGGGATTTATTTTATTTCTTGGGGTTGCCGCCCCCAATGCGGCTGGTCACATAATAAAATTGCTCGGTTGGGTTCCAGATAATAAAAATAAATACAGGACCGGAAGAGTGCTTTCTTCGCTTGAAAACAAAAAATTTATTCGCTTTTGGGCTAAAAACGGCAAAGGAAAATTAGAACTTACAAAAGAAGGAAAAATTTATCTGGCCGGTCTTGAAGTAAAGAAAATAAAGTTACCAACAAAAACAAATTGGGATGGATTATGGCGAATAGTAACTTTCGATATACCAGAAAAATTTAAAATAAATAGAAAACGCTTTGCTCGGGCTCTAGTTTTTGCGGGTATGTATAATCTGGAAAAATCAATATTTATTTATCCCCATGAATGCAAAGAGCAAGTTTTTAAGATGGCTAAACTTTTTGAAATTGAAAAATATATAAAATATATAGTAGCCAAATCAATTGAACCAGATTTTAAAGTAAAAGTGAATTTTCCTTATACGAAATCAAAAAAATAATAATATTTTAAACAAATTATCCCACATCTGGCCGATCGGCCAAATAGGGAACAGGAATTAAAAATTTAAAAAATTTAATCAAAGAAAGGATTAAATCAGCGAAGATAATTTTTTCTTAATAACACTCTCATTATCCCCATCCTCTAAAACATAACTCTCTTTTTCAATTTCCTCCCGCAACTCGTCGCTCTTTTGCCAGTTTTTTTCTTGGCGGACTTCATCTCTTTCTCTTTTCAATTCCAAAATTTCTTCGGGAATATTTTCTTTTATTTCTTTTGACAATTTTTCAATATTTAATCCCAAGACCTTATCCATTTTCTCTATTGTTTCCTTGCCTTTTTTTGACCCAAAGCTGTCATGCAAAAGAGCCAGAGATTTGGGAGTATCCAAATCGTCGCTTATAAAATTTTCAAATTTATTTATTATTTCTTCATCAGCTTTTCCATCCGGCAGAGAATCAAATTCAAAGACCATTTTTTCTAGGGCCTTTTGCGATCCCAAAACGGAATCCCAAGTGAAGTTCATGGGTGAACGATAATGCCCCGAAAGAAGCCAGAGCCGAAAGGCAAGAGGGTGGATTTTTCTTTCTTTCAAATCGGAAACGGTAAAAGTGTTATTCAATGACTTTGACATTTTTTCTCCCTCCATCGCCAAAAATTCATTATGTAACCAAAAGTTTGCCAGGGGAACTCCAAAAGCGGATTCTGATTGGGCGATTTCATTGTTATGATGCACGGGAATGTGGTCAATGCCGCCGGTATGAATATCAAACGGCTGATTTAAATATTTTCGGCTCATGGCCGAACATTCTATGTGCCAACCGGGGAAGCCGACGCCCCATGGCGATTCCCATTCTTGAAGACGTTTTTCTCCCTCGCTAATTAGTGAGGAAAATTTCCACAAAGCAAAATCAGAAGGGTTTCTTTTTTGGCTGTTTACTTCCACCCTTGCTCCTTCTTTTTGTTCTTTTATATTTATATTACCCAGTTTTCCATATCCCTTGAATTTGGAAGTATCAAAATAAACGCCATCGGAAATTTTATAAGCAAAACCTTTTTCTTCCAAAATTTTTATTATTTCTATCTGTTCTTTTATGTGTTCCGTGGCTCTGGGAAAAAAGGTGTTTTTTGTATTTATATTTAAGTCCGCCAAGTCCTTATGATAGGCGTTTTCATAAAATCTGGCGATTTCTTCAGCTGTTTTACCTTGCAATTTTGCCGTTTTTTCAATCTTGTCTTCGCCTTCATCGGCGTCGCTTGTCAAATGTCCGACATCCGTTATGTTTATGACCTGCTTTGCTTTATATCCCGAATATTCAAACAATCTTCTTAAAATATCGACAAAAACATAAGCCCGCATATTGCCTATGTGGGCAAAAGAATAAACCGTCGGTCCGCAGTGATACATAGAAACTCGACCCTCTTTGATTGGCCTAAAAATTTCTTTTTTTCCGGTTAAAGTATTGTGTAAAAAAATATCCATATCACATCCACTTCTTTAATTTAACATAGGCAAGCGATCCAAGCACTACCATAATCATCAGAGTCAAAATAATCCAAAAAGCGTAAGGATTTTCTTTTAGGGGAAAAGAAAGAATACTCAGGCCAAAAAGTTGGCCGATTATAGTCAGGGGCAATATGACAGAACCAATAACAGCCAACTGCTTCATTACTTCGTTTTGTTTGGTGGAAAGCATGGAATTGTTGGTTTCTCTCAACTCGTCCAGCATATCGGAAACATTTTTAATTTCAAGGGTCAATCTCTGCCATTCTTCCAGCAAGGCCCGCGATTCTTTTTCAAACTTCTCCCCGAATATATTTTTGCCGATGTTTTGCAAATTAATCCAAACTTCCTGATGCGGATCTATGGTCCGCTTAAAACTCAAAAGATTTCTGGAGACAACCGATATGCCCAAAACCATCTCTTTCTCCCGCCCTTCAAATATATTTTTCTCAATTTCTTTCATCCAGTCCTTCATATAATTAATTTCATTAAAAAGGAATTCGTATACTTCTTTCATAACGCCAAAGAATAAATGAGAATAATCGCCCCTATTTAATATCTCGTCCACCTCCATTTGCTTGGAGAATTGATGCAGGGCGTCAATGCTATCGTAACGAGCGGTTATTAAACCGCTTTCGGTGATTATAAAATCAATTTCCTGTTCCAAGTTTTCTGAACTGGAATGTTTGAAAGAGGGCACATGCAATACGGCGTAAATAACATTGTTAAACTCTTTGATGTGCTGTTTGGGGGTGGGAGTTAAAAGATCTTTGACAATAATAGGATTTATATTTTGAGAAAGAATCAAAGAATCAACCTCTTCTTTGGTGGGGGAGTTTAAGTCGGTCCAAATTTGATTTCCTAATGCGCGGGTAGTGGTCATATGATATATTATAACAAAGAATGATAAAAGAAAGATATACCCAAGTTGTAATATCAATTCTTATGGCGGGCATTTTATTTGCCACCGGTTTTTATGCTGGTAAAAAAGATTCGGGAATCAAATCCCAGTTTTCAAATGCCACCAGTACCAGTGTTAATATGGCCCCATTTTGGGAGGCCTGGCAGATACTTGATGAAAAATTCACGCCGGCTTCCTCTTCCACTCCGGCCATAAGCAATCAAGACAAGCTCTGGGGTTCTATAGAAGGTTTGGCCAGCTCCTATAAAGATCCTTACACGGTCTTTTTCCCGCCCGTGGAATCCAAAGCGTTTGAAGAAGAAATAAGCGGCAGTTTTGGCGGAGTGGGCATGGAAATAGGAATTCAGGACGGAGCGCTTACAGTCGTGGCACCCCTTAAAGGCACTCCGGCAGAAAAAGCTGGAATTTTGGCGGGGGATAAAATAATCTCAATAGGAGAGAAATCGGCCATAAAAATGACCACCGATGAGGCCATCAAATTAATCAGGGGAGAGCCGGGAACTCCTGTTACTGTGACTCTTGGCAGAAAGGGGATAAAGGAACCAATAGTAAAAACTTTAATCAGGGCCAACATAGAAATACCAACAATTGAAACCAAGCTTTTACCTGAAGATGTTTTTGTGATATCGCTTTATAATTTTTCGGCTGCTTCCCCCAATATTTTTCGCGGAGCTTTGAGGGAATTTGTAGAGTCCGGTTCTGATAAATTGATTTTGGATTTGCGCAATAATCCCGGCGGATATCTGGAAGCGGCTCTTGATATAGCCAGCTGGTTTTTGCCAACTGGCAAACTGGTGGTAACGGAAGATTTCGGAGACAAAAAAGATAAAAAAGAATATCGAAGCAAGGGGTATGACATTTTTACGGACAAATTAAAATTCGCCATTTTGGTAAATGAGGGCTCGGCTTCGGCCTCTGAAATTTTGGCCGGCGCATTGAAAGAATATGGCAAAGCCACTTTGATAGGCGCCAAAACCTTTGGCAAAGGTTCGGTCCAAGAGCTTGTCCCCGTCACTTCTGGCGCCTCTCTTAAAATTACCGTAGCTCACTGGCTGACGCCAAAGGGCAACTCCATTTCCAACGGCGGCCTCACTCCGGACATAGAGGTCAAACTTACCCCCGAGAATACAAAAGACGGCAAAGATCTGGCGCTAAAAAAGGCAGTGGAGTACCTGATGAAATAAAGAAAAAGCCATTCCGTATTCACGAAACAGCTCCTCAAAAAATGCAATTCATTTTTACCTCTATACTCTGGCACTGGCGAATCTTTGTGGTTGTTCAGCTGCTATGGCTGCGGTTAGAAGCAATTCTTTTATGTCTTCTTGAACCAAATATGCCATCATCTGAAATGTTAACCCCGCATCGCGTCTGCCAAATTCTAAACGCTGGTTGCCATTAGCGTCCACATTAATTAAATCGCCGGCTTTAGCTTGTCCGGTGGCAATCAGATTTGACAACGGTTGCACCAATAGGCGCTCAATGGCGCGCTTCAGGTGACGAGCGCCGTATCGGGCATCGGCACCTTCGTCTAGAAGAAGTTGCTTTGCCGCCGGAGTGGCGCTAAAAATAAAGCAATTTCTCGGTAAATTCTGAATTATGCGCCGCTGAACAAAATTCAGTTCAATATCTAGCACCTTTAGCAACTCTTCAGCGCCCAACGGCCTGAAGACCACAATCTTGTCCAGCCGGTTCATAAATTCCGGCAAGAACTTGCGTCGTGCCGCCTCGATTCCGCTTTTAGCTATGCGACTGCGGAGCTTATCGTCACCCATCCCGATTTTGGATTGTCCAACTCCGAGTCCAAATTTGGGATTAAGAGATGACTCCATTTCCCGAGCCCCCAAATTGCTCGTCATAAAAACCATGGTCTGGCTGAAATCGGTTTGGCGATTATCGCCCAATGTGAGAGTGGCTTTGTCCAGTATCCCTAACAGCAGATTCCAGAGCGCGTCGCTGGCTTTTTCTATCTCGTCGAACAGAACGAATGAGATTCGCACTCTACTGGTGTGATACATATTCAAAACTCCCTGGGACAGTCGCGGATGGGTTTCGCGGTGGCCCAGATAACCCGGCGGCGATCCGATTATCTTGGCGATCTCGTGGTCATGTTGGAACTCGGCGCAGTCAATCTTGACGACTGCGCGGGAGGTTTTGACCAAGCTTTCTGCGGTAGCTTCTACAATCCTGGTCTTGCCCGACCCGGTCGGTCCCAGGAACAAAAAACTGCCGATAGGACGATCTGGCGCGCACATTCCAGTACGGTGCATCTGGAAGATATTTACAATTTGCTCTATTGCCTCGTTCTGCCCGACAATCAGTTTGCGGAGATCGGTCTCGAGCGTTCTCGCCTCTCGACCGATTTGGCTTGTATCCAACGGAACATCAAGTGCCATCCTTTTCCCTTCCTTTCTGTTTAAAAAACTTCCGTATCTATTATGACAAATGTCAAAAATTTGTCAAGGAAATATTTTTTACAATAATTTTGTCTGTGTTATCATGATTTTATGAAAGTTATCTTAAAACAAGACATAAAAGGAGTGGGGAAAAAATATGAAATTAAAAATGTGGCGGATGGGTATGCCAATAACTTTTTGATACCTCAAAAAATGGCTGAATATGCCAGTCCGGAGGCGGCAAAAAGAGCTGAGATTTTGGCCGCGTCAGACGCGGTTGAAAGAGAGATAAGAGAAAAATTGACAGAGAAACAAATTGAGATGTTAAGGGAGGTAAAAATAGAATTAAAAAAGAAAACCAACGAAAAAGGACATCTGTTTGAAAAAATTCATCCGGAGGAAATTTCTCTGGCGCTCAAAGAACAGGCCAAAATAGAAATCAATCCGGAATTTTTAATCATAGAAAAGCCCATAAAAGAAATAGGGGAGCATACCATCGTTGCTCAGATTGGCAAAAATAGGGGAGAGTTTAAACTACACTTGCTACCTTCTTGATTATAGTAGAACCGTCAAAGTGAACTTTTCTTTTGGAAATCATTTTAACTTTGCCGTTTTTGAGAGCGAAAAGGGTATAGTCCTTGCCCATGCCGACATTCATGCCGGGCAATATATTAGAGCCCCTCTGGCGCACCAAAATGGAACCCATTGTTGCAGGGCCTCCATCAGAAACTTTAACCCCCAGATACTGAGGACCCGAGTCCCTTCCATTTTTAGTTGTGCCGGCTGCTTTTTTATGAGCCATGTAAAGAGTATAATAGATAATAACCAAAAATGCAAGGGAAACTAAACAACTTTCTAAATAGCAAATATTTTATTCCTGTCGTTATTATTTTAATAGCCATAATAGCTTTTTGTTTGGGCAGGATTTCGGGGTTGCAGGAAAAGAGGGAGCCGGTGAGGGTGATAAATAACTCACCCCCAATTTCTGTAAATAACCCCCTTAATCCCCCTTACGTTAAAGGGGAGGCCGAAAAAGAAAATCTCGGAGAAGTAAAAGGGGTTTCAACAAGTTCCTCTGGGTCTGTGGTGGCGTCAAAAAATGGAACCAAATACCACTATCCGTGGTGCGCCGGAGCCAAGCAAATTTCTCAAAAAAATCTAATCTCGTTTAATTCTATTGAAGAGGCCCAAAAAGCCGGATATAGCCCGGCGAGCAATTGCAAGGGGTTGAAGTAAAATTATAAAAATAGAAAACCGCGACTGGGGTGTGTCGCGGTCGGTCGAGAGTACCTTCTATTTTTTTGGACTCCCCATCCCCAAGAAGAACCTCGGGGCTTTTGACGATCGCACCAGCGCTGACTGAGCATGCCGCCGTTTTTAAACCGCCGAAGGGACTCTCTGTCTAGACTGCTGATAGTATATCAAACCCACAGAATTTGTCAAGTATTTTTTCATTTTCTTCTTTAATTTGTCAAAATATGGCTTAAAATAAAGATATTACGGAAGGTGTTTTTAATTTTGCATGTGTTATCATTAAGTAAATGGAGAAGCAAAAGAAAAAAATTGACGATTTTTTGATTTCAGTCAAACTGGGATTTTTCTTGGCTTTGAGGCAAGTGAGGCATTCCAATAAAGCGACTACGGCGCTCATTATTTTTGTCATGACGCTCACTTTTTTGAACTTGGTAGTGGTAAGGGGAGTGTTGGTCGGGCTTATTGAAGGTGTGGTGAATGTCCAAAAGGAGGCCTATATAGGCGATCTATTTTTATCAACACCCCAAAAAAAAGATTACATTGAAAACAGCCCAAATATTATTTCAGTTATAGAAAATTTGCCCTGGATTGCTTCTTACACCAGCCGTTACACCAAGGGCGGAGTTGCAGAGGGCACTTATAAGGAAAGAATAAACTACACGGAAAAGGCCAACGAAGCGAACGCCACTATTGCCGGCATAGATCCGGAAAAAGAAGATGCCACCAACCATATTTCAAGAAAAATAATCAAAGGGCAATATCTGACCAAAGACGACACCGAATCGGTTGTGCTTGGCGCTTATCTTTTAAAAGAATACTTTCCGGTTGAATCGGTCGCTTTCAGCACTCTAAGCGGTGTTGATGTCGGCTCAAAAGTAAGGATAACCGTGGCGGGCAACACGAAAGAATTTACGGTAAAGGGTATCGTCAAAACCAAAGTTGACGAAGTGGACATGAGGGTTCTTATGCTTGATACTACGCTCCGCAACCTTATCGGACGCACCGATTATAATGTGAACGAAATTTCCATCATTGTTAAACCCGGAACCAACCCCTTAATTGTGAAGGACGCTCTGATTAAAAACGGGGCTGGAGCGACAGCCAAGGTCCAAACATTTGAAGAAGGCATGCCGAAATTCGTCACCGATATGAAGAATACTTTTGCTTTGCTTGGCAACATTGTCGGCTCCATTGGTTTGGTGGTCGCTTCCATCACTATTTTTATTGTCATTTTTGTCAATGCCATTACCCGCAGAAAATTTATCGGCATTTTGAAAGGCATTGGCATAAGCTCCCGGGCCATTGAAATCGCTTATGTTTTCCAATCCCTTTTTTATGCCACCCTGGGCATCGGGGTGGGGCTTTTAATTCTTTACGGATTTTTGGTGCCCTTTATCGCCGCTCACCCGATTAAATTCCCGTTCAGCGACGGCATTTTAGTAGCTGAAGCATCGGCCACTTTTCTGCGGGTTTTTCTTCTGATGCTGGCAACCATTATTGCCGGATTTATTCCGGCCCGCATTGTGGTTAAGAGAAATACGTTGGATTCCATACTTGGCAGATGATGCGGCTATACGAAAACCATGCGAAAGCTACAAAATGATAACGAAAATAATACGAAAAAATTAAGAGTGTTAATATTTATATATGAAAGATAATAATTACGATTGGGAACATAAAAAACATTTAGCCCCAAAGCTAGCATTAATAATATCTTTTACTATTATTATTTTGGCAATTATCTGGACGATTTTTAAGCTGATAACAGGAAATTATGTTTCAGCTACTCTGTGGCCAGCTGGTTTATAAGAATGATTTGGTAATAACGAGAAATAAAAATTATATGGAAAATAGAAACAATAAATCAGTTAGCAAAAAAGTTATCTATCCAGAACTTTCGTATTTGATAAACGGGATTTTGTTTGAAGTAAAAAAAGAACTTGGAGATTATGCCAGAGAAAAACAATACGGTGATTTGGTCGAGAAAAAATTAAAAGAAAAAGAAATTGCTTATCAAAGAGAAGTTGCAGTAGGGAATACTGGTAACATTCTTGATTTTCTCGTTGATAATAAAATTATTTTGGAACTTAAAGCGATGAGAATAATGACCTCCGATAATTACAGACAGATACAAAATTATTTACAGCAAACCGGAGCAAAACTTGGTATATTAGCGAACTTCAGGCAAAAATTTTTAAGACCTGATAGAATTATTCGTGTTGATTCGTTAAAATTTTCGTAGCCTTTCGTAATTTTCGAATGGTTTTCGTATCTCCATATATATGTTTATAGAAGTAAAAAATTTAACAAAATCTTTCAAAACTGGAGATAAAGAGCTGGTGGTATTAAACAATATTTCTTTTTCAATAAATGAAAGGGATTTCTTTTCTATCACTGGCCGGTCCGGCTCGGGCAAATCAACCTTGCTTTATCAGATGGGACTTTTGGATCACCCTAATTCCGGAGAGATAATGATAGATGGCGTCAATGTCACGGCTCTTTCTCACGATGGCCGGACAAAATTTCGCTTAAAAGAATTGGGGTATGTTTTTCAGGATTATGCTTTGGTGCCGGAACTTTCGGCCATAGAAAATACCGTCATACCTCTTTTGATGCAGGGCCTTGAGAGGAGAGAGGCCTACCAAAAAGCGGAAAACGCTCTGCAAAAAATAGGCATGGGTGAGCGGCTCCACAATCTGCCAAATCAGCTTTCCGGCGGGGAACAGCAAAGGGTCTCTATTGCCAGAGCCATTGCCCACGATCCCAAAATAATTTTTGCCGATGAGCCGACAGCCAATCTTGATTCGGAAACAGCCGATAATGTTATGAAGGCCTTCTTGGAACTTAATGATCATGGTCAAACCATACTGATGGTTACTCACGAACCGGAATATGTGAAATTGACCCAGAGGACGATTAAGCTTGGCGATGGAAAAATAATGGCTGACGGCAAACCTGAAAATGTGGTATAATATTATACGAAAATTATGCGAAAGCTACGAAAAGCCACGAAAATTTAAAAAAATGAAGAAATATTTTTCAAAAAAAGTTTTGATTATAATAGCCGTGGTAGCGGTTATTTTGGTTGTTATTATTATAAAAATAAATGGTGGAAACGGAAAGCAGATAACAAATGTTATACGAGCCGATATTGTTCAAGAAGTAGCGGCTACCGGCAAGGTTAAACCAAACCAGAGCGTTAATTTGGGTTTTGATAAATCCGGCCGTGTGGGGGCTGTTTATGCTTCGGTGGGGGATGTAGTTAAAAGGGGTCAGATTTTCGCTTCTCTTGAGTTGGATGAGATCTCGGCTGATTTAATCAAAGCCAAGGCCTCGCTTTTGGAAGAAAACATAAAATTAAGAGAAATAAAAAACACGGCTCCTATTTCTTACAATGACGCTTATAAAAATCTGGATACTGCCATCAAAGAAGGATTTATTTATGCCGATAATGCGATCAGAAATAAGACCGATCAATTTTTCAAAAATGTTCCAGATAATCCTCAATTTGAAATTTCCATAACTTCCGGCAATTTTGTCCATTATTTTAATGTTCCGATTGAGGTTGCAATAGATATAAATAATAACAGAAGAAAGGTGGAGGATATTTTAATCGGCTGGAAAAAAACCACCACTATCGACCAGGCCATAACCAACCTCAATGCCATTTCTGTATTTTTGGATAAAATGGCCGGGGCGGTCAATACTTTCACTTCGGCTGATTATGCCTATGATACAACTGTCAATAATTATAAGACGGCTATTTCGGGAGCCAGAAGCGATGTTTCCGGGGCCATTTCAGCCATAGTGGCTGCCAAGGATAAATTAAACACTGCGCCGACTTTGGGACAGAGTGGGGAGTTTGAAAGCGTGCTGACTCAAGGGGCCATAGTTTCTCAAGCGGAGGCCACTGTTTCTTCTTTGGAAGCGACTCTGGCTAAATCAATTATTAGGGCGCCATTTGATGGAGTTATCACTTTACAAGACGCCAAAGTGGCTGGCGCGGTCTCTGCCGGCGCCACTCTGGTGTCAATGATGAACCAGAATGAAATGTACATTGAGGCCAATATTTCCGAAATTCATATAAGCAAAATAGCCGTGGGCAATCCGGTAAGCGTGACTCTCGATGCTTTTCCGGACGAAATATTTTCGGGCGAGATTTCTTATATAGAGCCCGGAGATGTTATTATTGACGGAATAGTAAACTATAAAATCAGAACGGCCTTGAATAATTCCGATGCCAGAATTAAAAGCGGCTTAACCGCCAATCTTAAAATTCAAACCGCTAAGAAGGGAAGTGTCTTAACCGTGCCGTTTTATGCGGTTTTGAAAGAAGGAGACCAAAATTTTGTCAATAAAATAGTCGGAAAAAAGGCGCAAAAAATTCCCGTTTCCCTGGGCCTTTCCGGCAACAATGGCTTGGTTGAAATTTTGGGCGGCTTGGGAGAAGGGGATATGGTGGAGTTTTAATAATAAATTAAAAATATGTTTTGGGAAAAATATGGAATAGAAAAAAGCATTTTAATAGGAGCTGTTTTGATATCATTGAGCATCTGCTGGAGCGCTGGAAAAATATCCTGGCCCGGAAATGAACTAATCGAAACCAAGCCGGCTGAAACCAAAACAGCTGAAAGAAAAGATGCGCCCAAAATAGGCAATGGCAAAGTGGAAATTGTGGAATTTGCCGATTTCCAATGTTTCTTTTGCCAGAAATTTTTTAGCGAGGCCTACAAGGAAATAAAATCAAAATATATAGATACGGGAAAAATTACTCTTACCTTTAGGCATTTTCCCATTCCTTCCCATCAAAATGCCCAAAAAGCGGCCGAGGCGGCTGAATGCGCCGGCAAACAAGGAAAGTTCGGAGCTTATCACGATGTTCTTTTTGCCAACGGCAAACCGGATGGCGCCGGACTTGCGGTTTCGGATTTGAAAAAATATGCTAAAAATTTGGGTTTGGATGAGGGTGGATTCAATAAGTGTCTGGACAATGGAGAGACCGTTGCTCTTGTGCAAAAAGATTTAACCGATGGACAAAAAATGGGAGTAAGCGGCACACCCACATTTTTTATAGGTGGGGAAAAAATAGTCGGAGCGCAACCTTTCAGCGTTTTTGAACAAAAAATAGAAAATATCTTAAAAAAATAGGAAAAAAGACCTCAAAATTTGACCACATTTTGCCATTGACAGCAAGACCAAAAAATGCTATACTTTAAACAAATCCAGTAAATGCTGGATTTTGTCTTATATAAAGGCGTTTTTTGGCTCAAGCAACAATTTAAGGTTCGCGCTTGGGGTTTATCTGATCAGCGCTTTTACTTGTCTCATAAGAATCAAAGGATGGGGGATGGGATAAGATTAAAATTAAACAATAGGCTTATTTTTCAGACAACCGCTTTGGGGTTCATGATGATAGCTTCAAATATTGCGGGATTTGGCGGAGCGTCGTTTGCTCCCAGTGTCTTGCCTGAGGTTATCGAAATCAAAGTTCCGACATTGCGATCGGAGTCCCGATCTGGAAATATTGGGAAAATTGAAGAGAAGAAAATAACAGTAAAAGAGTATGTGAGAAATTATTTTTCTGACATACCGATAATGATTGAAATTGCCAAGTGCGAATCGCGCTTTCGTCAGTACGATAATGATGGAAAAGTGCTTCGCGGAGAAAAAAATGATTTAGACAGGGGAGTAATGCAGATCAATGAATACTTCCATAATGAAAATTCTGACAAACTGGGTTATGACATTATGACCATAGAAGGGAATACTGCCTATGCCAGACATCTATTCGAAAAATATGGAGTCAAACCATGGAAGTCCTCTGCCAGATGTTGGGGGAGAACTACCGCCTACTCTGAATTTATAAATTTGGCGATGAATAATGAATAATATGATATAAACGTCGCACAATATATCTTTGAGGTAGCTATCACGGAGGACGTTTCGACGCTTCCCTACTTGTTTAAAATATTTTTTACAAATTCAAAAATATATCCCCACGTTCTGATTATCGCCCCGCTGTATCTTGCCCAACCTTTGGCTCCTAAGCTGTAAAATTGGTCCAGGAGCTCCCTGAATCGGCCTTGAGTCAAAAAACCGATGACATCTATATTATATATATATTTAAGCAAAACCAAAGTTCCAACCACCACAACAACCATTTTTATAAATCCCCTTTTACTATTTTTATTTCCCATTTCACTAAAAGTATAACATAGGATCAAGATAGGCATTAATACTGGCTACTGGGATGTTCATATTCTTGCAATTTATGCTTGAAGAGTACCTCTGGATCTCAACTCCCTGACTGGCATAGACAGTAATGTGAAGATGTGGTCCAGTAGAATAACCGGTTTGACCGCTATAACCAATCACCTCTCCTGTTTGAATATTTTGATTAGCGGAAACCCTTATTAAATCAAGATGAGCATAGAGAGTTGATAATCCGTTGGGATGTTTTATGAGAATCCATTTACCATAGGAATAACAACCGCGTTGTTCATCAGTATTGCCGGTGCCAATAACAATGCCGCTGAGAGCCGCCTTGACCGGTGTCCCACGACTGGCCCTAAAGTCCACACCGTTGTGGGTGCCGGAAATGTAGAGTCGTTTGGCATCAATAGTTTTACCAAAATATTGGGTGATAAAAACGTTATCCAATGGCCAGAAAAGAATACCCTTACCGGAAGATGGAAAACTGTTAGGATCAACGGCTCTTTTAAGTTGAGACTCAAACTGAAAGAGTTCTCTCTCAAACCTTTCTTTTTCCGCCTGTCTTTCTGTCAATATTTTTTTATATTCTGCCTCTTTGTTTTTCGTAACTGCCAGCAAATTATTTTTTTCTCTTTTATTTAAATCCAAAATTTTATTTTGATCACCAAGTTCTGTTTTTAAGGAAACCAACTTCTTTTTTTCGGCTTCGGTATCTGTTTTTTTGTTGGATAGTTCGTTTTTGTAAATTTCAAGCTCTTTTGATCTGGTTCTAACTTTTTGTTGAAATTGGCCGATTGACTCATATTCGTCAAACACATCGGCCAAACTTTTATTTGTTAAAAAACTTTCTATGAGCGATTGGGCGTCCTTCTGATTTATATCGTTGAGAATTTTTGAAATGGCCTCCATATTGGCGGCTATCTTTTCTTCCATATTCCCTATTTCGCCATTTAAATTTTTTATGGTTAGATTGGTTTTCTGGATATTTGTTTCAGTTTTTTTTATCTCCGCGCCTAATTTTTTTTGATTTATATCAAGCACCTTTATGGCATTTTGCAAAGTTTTGGCCTCACCGCCTATGGTTTCAATTTGTTTTTCATAAGCTCTTATTTCTTCTTCCAGTTGTTTAATTTTTTCGCCGTGGTTATTGATATTTTGTTTTAATTCATCTATGGATTGAGCTCCGGCAGTGGCGAATGCCAGAAAAAATGCCAGTAAAAGTATAATTTTTTTATGATAATAATTGGATGACATTTTGAATCCTCTTTTTACTTTCGGAAACTCCCAATATATCAATTAACGAGAATGGGTCCGGTGATTTTTCTCTGCCCGATAGGGCATAACGCAAAGGCCAAAGCACTTCCCCTCTCCCTTCTTTTTCCGCATATTGCATCATTTTTTCCCTAAGGGGAGGCCTTTGAAAATTCCCTAAGGCCTCCCCTTTGATAAATTCTAAAATTTTTTCCAGTTTTTTTCTGGCATTTTCGGCGGACTGGTTTTTCCAGCAAATCTTTTCTTTATCTAATCCCGGTTTATTAAAAAAGTAATCCAACTCGCCGTTTTCAATAAGTTCGTCAATATCAGAAATAACTTCTATTTTTTCAAATATTATTTCTGTTAGTTTGGTATGAATCGTTTGGTTTCCAAATTTTTGTTTTAATTTTTGATTTATTGTTTTTTCGGTATTGTTTTTTTGCATTTTCATATATTCTTTATTTAACCAATTCAGTTTTTCTGTATTAAATATGCCGCTTTTCCTTTGGACCTTTTTTATGTCAAAAATTTTTATAAGTTCTTCCATGCTCCAAATTTCTTGATCCGTACCAGGATTCCAGCCGACCATAGCCAAAAAATTAATAATCGCTTCCGGCAAATATTCCTTTTCTCTATAGTAAGAAACAGAAACCTGTTCACCGTGCTTTCTTTTTGAAAGTTTTGTTTTATCTGGTGCCAACATCATAGGCAAATGGGCGTAAATTGGCCTGGGTGCGTCTATGGCTTCTTGAATCAAAATTTGTCTTGGTGTATTTGAAATTCCATCATCGCCCCTTATGACATGAGTTACTCCCATTTCATAATCGTCTATAACGACAGCTAAATGATAAATTGGCTCGTCAAGCCCTTTAGCTATAACGAAGTCCTTAAGTTCGGTTGTATCAAATTCTATATCGCCTCTTATTAAATCGTTAAATTTTATTTTTTTGTTTGGATTTTTAAATCTTATAACTTTTTTTCCCTCGCCCGCCGTCTTGTCCCTCGGAGCTTCAGCGAAGTGGGAAGCTTCAGCGAAGGCGGGTTCAGCAAAATAAGCTTTGCCTTCGCCTATCAATTTTTCCAAATATTTTTTATAAATATCCTTTCTTTCTGACTGCCTGACGGTAGTGGAAAAATCCGGCTCAATGCCGAGCCATTTTAAGTTTTCTATAATATCCTGTGCATATTCTTCTTTTGACCTCTCTTTATCTGTGTCCTCCAACCTAAAGACAATTTGACCGCCATTTTGCTTGGCAAAAAGATAATTAAAAAGAAAAGTCCTGGCGTTGCCTATATGAAATAATCCCGTCGGCGACGGCGGATAGCGAACTATGATTTTTTTGCTTTCCATATACCCATTATAGCAAAAAATCAGACCTTACCCCACCCTCTCCTTGTCTGAGGAGAGGGAAGAAAAAAAGAGTTACTCCAACTTCTCATGCGAGAAAATAATGGAAAGCAGTTCGCGGGCGATGGCATCGGCGGCGCCGGGTTTGAAAAATAACTTGGCGCCCTCTTTCATTTTATTGCTTATTTCTTCGTTTTCAATAATTCTTTTTATTTCCGCAAGCAGGATATGCGGCTTCAAATTTTCCTCTTGCAAAACACTGCAAGCTCCGGCTTTGGCGTAGGCAAAAGCGTTTTTGACTTGGTGGTTTTCATTTGAATCTGCTATGGGAATAATAATGGAAGGTTTTTGCCAGGATGCAATTTCAAATATGGTTGAGCCGGCTCGGCTTATAACCAAAGAAGAAACCCCGGCGGCCATTCTCATTTCCAAACTATTTAAATATCCAAACGGCCTATATCTTTTTTTGTTGGGATTTTCAAGAAGTATGGCCGCAACCGACTCCCTCATTATTTCAAGATTGTTTGTTCCGGTTTGATGTATAATTTGAAAATTATTAACCAAGTCGGGCAAAATATCCAAAATGGCATTATTTATAACCTCCGCCCCCTGAGAACCGCCCATAACAAATATGGTAGGTATGATTTCGTCAAATTCAAAAAATTCCGCAGCCCCGTTTGTTATAGGTGTCAGCCGCTCTTCTAAAACCGGCTGGCCGGTATGGGCCACTTTCTCTTCCTTAAAATAAGAGGACGCTTCTTTATATGAGACGGCTATCCGAGCGGCAAACTTACCGGCCCATTTATTGACTCTGCCCGGAGCAGAATCCGATTCGTGCACAAACACGGGAATGCGTAAAATGCGGGCGGCCAAAATAGCCGGGAAACTGCCATAACCCCCCTTGCTAAAAACCACATCAGGATAAATATCAAAAACATCCATAAGCGCTCCAAGCGTCCCCCAAACTGTTTTGAACAAATCAAAAAAATTTAACAGAGAAAAATATGTTCGCATTTTGCCGGCTATAACTTTTTTGTATTGGATATTATGATCATATAAAAGCCCCTGATTATACGGTGTTGGAGCAAAAAAATGCATCTTGGGAGAAATAAATTTTTTCTCCCTGGCTATTTTTTGGATTGATTCTGCAATGGCTATAATCGGATAAAAATGCCCGCCCGTGCCACCGCCTGTAAAAATAATTTTCATTTCTTTAAACTTCTTGAAATATTCATTATAATTCCCGCTTCAACCAAAGTTATAAACAAAGCGGTTCCGCCGTGGCTGACAAAGGGTAAAGGAATGCCGGTTAGCGGCAGGATTCCGAGCATACCGCCTATATTTACGAATGCCTGAGACACTATAAGTATAACAATTCCCAGAGCCAATAGTCCACCGAAATCATCGGCTGATTTTGAGGCGATTTTGAGACCTTCCAAACCAAACATGACAAAAAGGCCGACAATAATAAGGGTGCCGACAAAACCGAATTCTTCAGCTGCCACTGCGAATACGGAATCCCCTATCGGTTCGGGCAAATAATGAAATTTTTGAATACTTTGGCCGAATCCCCTGCCCCAAACTTGCCCAGAACCAACCGCTATAAGCGATTGATTTAATTGATATCCAGAGGTTTGCTTGTTTATGGAGGGATTTATCATCACATCAATTCTCTGTTTTATATAAGGTCTGGTAAAGGCCAGAACGGCTAAAATGACTACCCCAACAATAAACATAACCAAAACATGGTGCCACCTGGCTCCTGCGGCAATGTACATCGAGAGAGAGGCAAAGGCAACAACGGCAAATGTATCGGTATCCGGTTGAGCTAAAAGAATAGCGCCCAATATTCCCATAAATATTAAAAAGGGTAAAAGACCCCAGGAAAAAGTAGCTACCTTATTTTTGAGTCCCGAAAGCCAGGCGGCAAAATATGCTATGAAAGCTATTTTTAAAATTTCAGCCGGCTGAAAAGTTATAAAGTCAAAATTAATCCAACGTTTGGCGCCGCCGTGTTCCATGCCTATGCCGGGAATAAATACCAAAAGAGTGAGAATAATAGAGCCAACAAAAAAAATAAAAGCGAATTTTTTCCAAATATGATAATCAATTTTGGCAAAAAAGACGCAAGCGATGGAACCTAGAAACAGTCCGTAAAAAATTTGCTTAAAAGCTACGCTGGAAAATTTAACTTCGTCTCTAGCCAATACTCCCAACGAAGCTGAACTAAAAATAAAAAATCCGGCTACAATCAACACAATAGTCCAAAACAAAAACGGTCTGCTTATTTTTCCGATTCTAGCTGACATGCTTTTATTTTAGCATAAATCCTCTTTACCCAATCAATGCCAAAGTGATACCCAAAATGGCGCAAATGAGGGAGAAAATCCAGTAGCGCATGGTAACTTTGTAAGCCGGCCAACCTATGGCCTCAAAGTGGTGGTGAAGAGGGGCGACCAAAAATAATTTTTTACCGCGAAATTTTTTGGAGAGAACTTGAATAATATTTGAAAGAACAGTGATTACCAGAGGCAGAGCTATAACAGGCAAAACCAAAAATCCATAACCTTCTCCCAGTCGGTCTGTCATAAAAGCGACGACAGTGAGAGTTATAGTGAGGCCCATGGTGCCCGTTTCAGACATATAAAACCTAGCCGGCGGAATATTGAACCAGAGGAATGCCAAAATACCGCCGGCTACGGTGACGCAAAAAGCGGCCAGATCAATTTGCTGTTGATAAAAAGCGATGCCTCCATAAGCGGCGAACATAGTGGCAAAGACCCCGCCTGCCAAACCATCAAGACCGTCTATCACTCCTCCGGCGTAAATGAATAGCGCCGTGAATAAAAATAATAAAATAAAAACAGGACCCAAATATAATTCACCGAAACCGAACGGCAAACCGATTCCGACCACATCCAGTTTTGCATAAAACCACCAGGCAACCAAAAGAGAAATAACAGAAACAATTATCAAACGTTTTTTTAGAGAAAGTCCTCCTTTACCCGCCGAAGCTTCAGCGGAGGCGGGCGTTACTCTGACTTCCAAATAATCATCTACCAATCCGACCAGGGCGCCAAATATCAAAGTAGCTAAAGGCACCCATGTTTGGCTTCGGGAAAGGAAGTCCAATTTTTCCGCAATTTCGCTTGGAAAAAAATGAGCCGTCAACCAAATACCCATAATAACTACGGTTGAACTGAACCAAATAATAATGCCTCCCATTCGCGGAGTGTTCACTTCTTTTTCTTTATGGAGCTCGTTGAAAATAACAGCCTCGCGCCCATCCAAAGCCATTTTGCCTGCTCTTTTTTTCCACATCTGGTGTGAGTAAAGAAAATTAGTCAAAATAGGCGTTACCAAGATCCCCAGAATAAATGCTCCCACCGCCGGCAAAAAAACTTTTACTATATCTATGATCATAATTTATTCTTCATTAATGTATTGTAAACTGGCCTCGACTAATTTCAAAGCATCTTCAAAACGACCTTCGGCGGTGGAACCGAGGATGGAAATTATAATGGGGCGATTGAGACCGGCGTCAAAAGCGATAACCAAATTGCCCCCGGCTAAATCTGTGTAGCCGGTTTTGGAGGCGATAATGTTGGGTATTTTATCTATGATAATATTAGTATTCTGACCCACATACGTTTCTTTTTCGCTGTTAAAATGAACGTTTTTGTAACGGGTTGCTTCCAAAATTTCCGGATAATTTTTTAGAGTGTATTCAAAAAGAAGGGCCATATCTTTGGCTGAACCATAAGCGCCTCCCCTATCGGCCGAACTATCTAGGCCGTGCTCATTAAAAAATTTGCTGTTAGAAAGACCGATTTTGGAAGCGGTATCATTCATTTCTTTTACAAATGAGGAATTCTTTGGGTCGCCTTCGTCTACATGAGCTACGGCGGCCAAGGCGAAAGCGCCATCATTTGATGAGGTGAGCAAAGTAAAATCTCTCAAGTCCTTGGCTTGCCAAATATCTCCGACTACCAATTTAGAATCACCTTCCGGTTCCAAATCCTCTTTGGTTATTTTTATTTTTTGCCCGCCATTCAACTTTCCATTTGTTGTAACAGCAGTCATAACTTTAGTAAGAGAAGCCAATGGTAAAGGCGCATCAGAATTTTTGGAAAATAACTCTCTGTGGTTGACGATATCCCAAACCATCGCTCCTCTGGCCTCCAAATTTATTTCTTGAAACGGTTTTAGCGTTTTAGTCACCGATACCCCTTTTTTATTTAGAGATTTTTCGCCAATAATCAGCAGGCTGAAAATTAAAATCGAAGTTACCAAAAGAAAAACAAGAACATGAATAAAATATTTTGTTTTGAAATCATTCTGCATTTTCTTCTATTTTTTTCTTAAACACATTAAATTCAGGCAATTCTTCATCTTTTTTTATACCCAGATGAGCCAAAAGATTCAGAGAGCTTCTGTATCTAAAAATTCTTTGATCTTTGAAATCCGACTCTCTTTCAATAAGTCCTCTTATACACAAATTTCTCAATATAAAAGAAGAATTGACGCCCCTTATGTAATCAACCCCTCTTCTAGATATTGGCCCGCTGTAAAGCACTATGGCGAGCGTTTCCAAACCTGCTTTACCAATCTCTTTACTCATTTCGTCTTTGGCTATTTTTTCAATCAAGCTCCCCATCTCCGGCGCCGTCGCTAAACTCGCTTCTGTTTCTGTTATAATCAAACAAACTCCTCTGTTTTCCAAAGAGATCATCAATTTTTCCAAGGACTCTCTAATTTCTTTTTCACTTTTTTCAACCAATTTAGAAAGGGCCTTTATTTCCATTGGCTCGTTTTTGTAAAAAAGTATAGCTTCTATTTGGGATTCAAGATTCATAAATATGATACCAATATACGAATTGTGCTAATAATACTAATAACTACGAATAGGAAGGGACACCAGCACTCTCACTCTCAATCTCAATATCTTCAAAATGCTCTTCTTGGCTCACCCGCACCATTCCCTGCTTTACCAATTCTAACATAGCCAAAAAGCCCACTATAACATTTATTTTCTCCGTTTTACCCATATCGGAAAAATCTTTAAAACTTGTTTTTAAGCATGTTTTTATTCTTTCGGACAATTTTTCAATCATTTCTTCCAAACTTATTATTTTTTCAACCATTATCTTTGGCAATTCCTCCATTTTTTGAGGCATATTTTGAAGCGCCTGATGCAGAGCGTTTTTAAGGGACAAGAGCGAAATATCCGGTGTTGGGGAAAAAATTACAACCATCCCCTTTTTTTCTTTCGCAAAATACAAAAAATTTCCAAACATTCTGCCTATATTCAATGAAAGCTCTTTATATTTTTTATAAGTAACTAACCGGTTTTCTAGATATTCAATGCTTCCTTGCTCTTCTTCGGTCAAGGATAAATTAGGCAAAAGCGATTTTGATTTTATGAGAAGCAAAGTAGAGGCCACCAAAATAAAATCAGCCGAATCAGCCATAGGAAATTCTTCAAATGACTTTATATGTTCTATGAATTCATCGGCCACTTGGGAGAGCGACACATCGCTTATGTGCATTTTCCTTTTTTCAATCAAATCCAAAACAAGCTCCAACGGCCCCTCAAACTCCCCCACCCTAACCTTGAAATCTTCCGGCATAAGGCTATTTTAGCACAAAAATCCCCAAGTAGTTTTTTATGCACATTTTCTAAATTGCTAAAAATTTTGGTTTATGTATAATTTCGTTCAGTTAACTCAAAATATTGTGAAAAAGCAAAACAAAAAAGACGAAATTAATTTTAAGGATTTGGCAAAAAATATAGACAATTTAAATATTGTTTTTGAACTTATGTCCAAAAATATTGCAACACTTCTGAATGATGCAAAATATCATTCCAAAGAAATTTCTACTCTCAGAGATAGTTTTACAGGATTAGAAACAAACTTTAATGATTTAACCGAAGTTGTGTCAAAAAGTTTTGAAAAAACTGATGGTAAAATTGATTCTTTAGAAAAAAATCTAACATCTAAAATAGATGGCATTAATAATAGAATAGATGATTTGGCTTTGAATAGAGTAAAATATGAGGATTTTATGCCCCTTAAGGATAGAGTAATAAAAATAGAACAAAAACTCAGCTTATCTAAATAATTTTTTCTATTTTTAATCCCAATTCTTTTAGTTGCTTTTCGGAGATTTCGGAGGGGGCGTTCATCATTAGGTCTTTGCCCTCGCCTGTTTTGGGATAAGCGATAACTTCGCGTATGTTTGGTTCGTTTTGCAAAATCATAACAATGCGGTCAATACCCGGAGCAAAACCGCCATGCGGCGGGGCGCCGTAAGTAAAGGCCTCAAGCATATGTCCAAATTTTTTCTGAGTTTCTTCTTCTGAAATATTTAAAAGTTTGAAAACTTGTCTTTGTTCCGCTTGGTCGTGAATTCTGATTGAGCCGGAGGAAAGTTCATAGCCGTTCAAAACCAAATCATAAGAATTGGCGCGGATGTTAAGTAAATCTTCACCTCCCATAAATTTTTCTTTGTCTTCCGGTTTTATGGAACAGAATGGGTGATGCGCTGCTGCTATGCTTCCATCATCCCTTTTTTCAAACATTGGAAAGTCCATAATCCAAACAAAAGATAATTCGTCCAAATCTTCTTTATTTTTTCTCAAGTCCGGTTTGTCGGTCTTGTATTTTTTCATCACCTCGTCAAAAGTTAATCTTGGAAAAGGCACCTCTGTAATTTTTTTGCCTGGATACAGAGTTTTGACAAGTTCTATAAACATTTCTTCGGTATAGGCCAAAACATCTTCCTGTTTAACGAAAGACATTTCAAAATCCAATTGGGTAAATTCCGGTTGCCTGTCCCCCCTTTGGTCCTCATCGCGCATGCATCTGGCAATCTGAAAATATTTTTCAAACCCGGCCACCATTGAAAGCTGTTTGAATTGCTGGGGCGATTGGGGTAGAACATAAAACTTGCCCTGATGCAGGCGCGATGGCACCACATATTCCCGCGAACCCTCTGGTGTCCCCTTCATCATTATGGGCGTCTCAATTTCCACGAAATTGTTTTTGTGCATATATTCGCGAAAGAATGTGATTATTTTGTCACGCACTCTTATATTTTTCTGCATCCTCTCGCTTCTCAAATCCAAATATCTGTATTTGAGCCGCGCATCTTCGTTGACTTCTTTGGTATCCGCTGAAATATCAAAAGGCAATGTTTCGGCCTTATTTAAGACCTCAATATTTTTTATTTCAATTTCAATATCGCCATTCTGTATTTTTTCGTTTACATTTTTATCCGGCCTTTTGTTTACAACTCCCATGATTGCAAGTACCCATTCAGTACGAACATCTTTTGCTATTTCCATAGCAGGACTATCAGACAAAACCACGCACTGAACAATTCCAGTCATATCGCGCATATCCATAAAAACCATTTTGCCCTGATCCCTTCTCACATTAACCCAACCCTTAATCAAAACTTCTTTACCAATATGCTCTTTTAAATCTTTTATATAAATTCGCATAATTTAATAATACCAAATTTAACAAAACATTCATATTTGACAAGCCAAGCTGATTGGTCTATTGTTTTGGTGGAGGCACAAAATGCGAACCCTTATTGTTTCTTTAATTATTTTTAGCTCGGTGGCCATAACAAGTCTGTGGGGAGTTTTCTTTTCTCAGAGGAAGGCAATCAAAAACCTCGAAGGAGAAATAGAGAAAAAAGACAAGTACATTGAAAGTTTAGTAGGAAGAAACGAGAAAAATACACAAACCATTCAGACTCAAGAGAAAGAAATAAGGACTCTAAAAAGAGTGATCGCGTCACTTCAAAGTACGTTCACGACACGCCTATAGCTCTTTTTACATCGCTCATCTTGGCCCTGGCAACCGCCTGGGCCTTTTGTTTTCCTTCTTCTAAGACCTTATTAACAAAATCCAAATCTTTAGCTATTCCTTCCCTTCTTTCTCTCATTGGCCTTATGAAATTTTTTAAGTCATCAATCAAAATTTCTTTTAAAATTTTGTATTTACCTTTATTTTCGTCATAAATTTTTTCAAGTTCCCCTTCCGGCTTTATTAATTTATGGATAGCAAAAACATTTTTTGGCACTTCCCCTTCGGAGTCAGTAACAATACTCCAAACCGCCTTTTCTATTTCTTCATCGCTGGCAAAAAGCGAGATGGTATTGTTGTAGCTCTTGCTCATTTTCCTCCCATCAGACCCAGGCACCACCTCAACATCTTTTAAAATATAAGCGTCAGGAAGTTTAAATGTCTCCCCGAATATTCTATTAAATTTTTCAGCCGTATCTCTGGTAAATTCAATATGCTGTTTTTGGTCTTGGCCTACGGGCACCAAATCAGTATCATAAAGCAAAATATCAGCCGCCATAAGCATGGGGTAAGTGAAAGTACCGGCGCTGACATCTTCTTCACCACCTTTAGTCACCGCATCTTTATAAGCGTGTGCTCTTTTCAAATATGGTACGGTAGTAATGGTGTCAAAAATCCAAGCTAGCTCTGTATGCTCTTGTACATCAGATTGTTTGAATATGACAGATTTTTTAGGATCAAGGCCTATGGTCAAAAAGTCAATTACAACATCCAAAGACAGTTTTCTCATCTCGGAAACATTTTGAACAAAGTTCAGCGCATGATAATCGGCTATAAAAAAATAATTCGTTCCCTTTTCATTTTCGTTCTGCAACTCCATAAACTGGCGCATGGCGCCAAAATAATTACCCAAATGCGGCTTACCCGTCGGCTTAACTCCTGAAAGTATGGTTTTGGACATACTCCAATAATACCAAACTTTTTTAAATTTGTATCCTATACAGAGTGCCCGAATTCTTCATCTTCCGTATCGGCAACTGCCTCTTCTTTGGTCTTATGAACTCGGCTGTCAATATGATTGGCTGGCGAATAAATAGTGTAAAGTTTCAAATCTTTGTCTCCTGTATTTATGACATTGTGCTCCACTCCGGCAGGCACAATAAAAGCAAAATTATCAGAAAATCCCATTTCCTCCCCGTCCATAATCACCTTGCCTTCGCCTGATTCAATTCTAAAAAACTGGTCCACATTCGGGTGGATTTCTACTCCAATATCGCATCCCACAGGCAAAGACATAAGCACTAACTGGCTGTGCCCGCCGGTCCAAATAACTTTCCTGAAATTTTCATTCTTTTCTGTTTCTTCTTCAATATTTCCAAAATAATGTTTTTTCATATTTGTTTTTTCATTATACTTTTATTCCAGCGATTTGTCTCTGGGGGATTCCAAAGCTTCAGTGTATTTTTTTATTAATTCCTCAATTTCTCTTTTAAATTCTCTCACTGATGCCATCCTAATACCATATTTAAGGCTGATTTTTTCCATCATCAATCTTATTTTGTCTGATATATTTATTTGCCCCGGTTGCATCTCGTTGGCTATAATACCTTTGGACACAATCAGTTCTGTAATTGCTTTTTTTAATTCTTCTTCTGTTAAGCCCGCTGCGCTATTGTATCTTTCAACTATTTCTCTCATTTCAGATATTTGAGAAATTGCATCCCTTGTGCTTATTGGACCCCGCTCTTCCCTTTCTTCCAATCCCCCCGTTTCCGCCTCTTCTGCGGACACTCTCCCTTTGGGGTAACTGGCTATTAATTGTTCTCTACTCGGTTCATCCCTGTACACGGCAAAATCTCCCTTCCTACCCAATTCCAATTCTCGTTCTGCGGCTGCCTTTGCCTGAGGATTAATTGGTTGCCCCTCTTTTTCTTTAAGATATTTTTTAAACTCTCTTTTTGCATCAGATTTTCCTTCCATAATATTTTGTTAGTTTTTATAATTCTGTCGCCTAAACTCTACCTCTTTTTTGGCAAAAAATCAAAAATGCAATCTCCCAAAATTATTTTGCAGACCAAAGAGCGAAGATAGACATCGGCAATAACCTTTCGGAATTTTCCTGCTTGATGGCGAGCTCGCCCGATTCTATTGTACCACCTAAACCTTTTGTCATATCGAAGAGTAGATTGGCTACGGATATTGATGAAAGCTCGGTAGAGTACATGTTGAAAATGACAAAAAGCGGCTGATTGCTCAAAATTTGGTGGCAGGCGGAAAGCAAACCGGGCAGTTTACTTTCAATTTTCCAAACCTCGCCCTTCGGTCCTTTGCCGTAACTCGGCGGATCCATAACAATGGCGTCATATTTTACTCCCCTCCCAATCTCTTTTTTTAAGAATTTAATCGCATCGTCAATAATCCATCTGATAGGCGCATTTTCCAAACCGGAAAGTTTTTGATTTTCTCTCGCCCAATCTACCGCTTGTTTTGAAGCATCTACATGAGTAACTCCGCCCTCCCACTTCGCTGAAGCTCCGCGGGATAAGGCACTTGCTGCTACCAAGCTAGCTATCCCCGTGTATCCAAACAAATTCAAAACATTTGCCGAGATGGGCATCTTCTCGGCAATCCATCGCCATTGTGATATTTGTTCGGGAAAAATGCCGATGTGTTTAGAAGTGTTTTTGTATTTAATTTTTGCTTTTATCCCCCTATTCCTATATCCACAACTTTTTCAAATGGTTCCAAAGGTGAGATCTTTAAAAAATTTCCTAAGGTCTCACCTTGGGGACGCCACCAAGCTCTTGGCTCGTCTCTTACAATCCTTATCCCACCCACTTCTTCCAGCTTCTTTTTATTCCCGCTATCCAGCAGTTTATAACTCCCCTCCGGCATCTCCCCCGCCCATATTTTTATTGAATTTCGCATGCTTTTACAATATCACAAAATTACAAAAACAAGCGAACGAGGCGGAGATCGTCGTAGGAATAATGGGGGCCGAGCAGTTCTCTGACTGGGGCCAGTTTGTATTGTCCGCCTTCGCCCATGCCGATTTTGCGGAAAGCGTTGTAAATTTCTCTGAATTTGTTTTTTGTGGTGCTTCCTTGCAAATTGCGGATATTATAATTTGGATTTTCTTTTTTTATTTCTTCTATATGATCCAAAACAGTGCCTATTTTCAATCCCCTTTCCTTAACAATATCTTTAAGGCTTTTCCCCTCGTCCAGCATTTTTTTGGTTTCCGACACTGTGTCTAATTTTTTTTCTTTTATTTTTATTTCTTTATTTTTTATTTTATCAGCAAATTCTTTATGCATTTTGGAAATTTTCTCCTGGCCCATCGTTTGAATGTGAAAACAATTTGTTTTAGATAACTTTTTGAATTTATCATCAAACTCCAAAACCTCTTCATTTACCCGCAAGGCCATATCATTTATGTCCTTTAAAAAAAGCCCTTCCAGGGAGCGTACCCGCGAAAGGGCCACATAACCCATTCCCCTTTCAAAGGACTGCGACAAATCAATCAGGGCGTTATCCAGAGACATCCCCTGGCTTTTATGGATGGTAATAGCCCAAGCCAAACGCAAAGGGAACTGAATTATTTTAGCCAAAATTCTTTTATCTTCTTCTATGGCCCAAGATTCCCTTTCCACCTCAATAGTTTGACCAGACAAAATCCTCACTTTTATTTCTTCATATCCGCATTTTATAACAACACCCATAGTGCCGTTGACGAAACCCTTGTCAAAATTATTTCTGACAAACATAACCTTGGCACCCACTTTCAGCCGCAATGTTTCCGGCGCCAGACAGCTTTTTTTTAATGTTTCTACTAAATTATGGCGGCCTCTTTGTTGCATTTCGTATTCGGAAGATTTGCCGGGAAGTTTTACCAGCTCCGCCTCATTTTCAGCGTCCACATTTTTATTATGGGAATATAATTTTGTCGGCTCTATCGGCCCCTTCCCAATGTCGGACGTTTGGCAAAAACGAGTTTGCAGAATTTGCAGAATTTCGTCGGAAACTGAATTTTCCCTGATGCTGTTCAACACTTTTAAGTATTTCAAATCGCTTTGCCGATGCTGTTCCGAAAGATAGCAAACTTTCAAATTCAGGTCTTTCCATGCGTTGGAATGGTAGGCAAAAAAAGCTTCCGGCTCGCCTACTCTTCTCACCGGCGGCAATTGGAAAAAATCTCCGCAAAAAACCACTTGCATGCCGCCAAACGGCTCTGGCGAATTTTTAACTCTTTTTATTATTTTTTCTATCAAATCAAGCCGGAAATGATGAAGCATTGAAACCTCGTCTATTATCAGGACCGAGGCTTTTTCAACTTTGTTTCTGATATGTTTTTTTTGGCTGATTTCGGTTAATTCGTTTTTGTCCAAACTATCTTTAATGCCGATGCCGCTCCAGGAATGAATGGTGGTGCCACCCATGTGAGTGGCGGCAATGCCGGTGGAGGCGGTAATGCCTATATTGGCGCCAAGGCCTTTCAAATAATTTATATATTCCCTCAAAACAAAGGTCTTGCCGCTGCCGGCAGCGCCGGTCAGAAATACATTCCTGCCCGTCTTCAAAATATCCAATGTCTCTTTTTGAGTCATAGGGCTTATTGTATCTCTTTACGCCTATTTTTCAATTTTTTGCCAGCGATATTAAAGATTTTGATTCGGATTGACTAAAAAAGCAAAAAGTGCTAAATTTCTGCCAGAATGTCTCAAGACAAACAAGTACAAGACGACACGCTCCCCATCAGTCGGAGCGAGATGACAAAAGAAGAAGTCCAAGGGTTTTTGAAAACCCATGGGCTATCGGGAGAAATTCGGGAGCGGCTACAAGCAGTTGTAACCAAAACCGAATGACTTCTCACCGCAGGCGGGCGCTTCACGCGCCCGCTTTTTCATTTTTACTCTCTGGATTTTATAATCGGTTGTAATTTTAACCTCATATTTTTATTTTAACATTTATTTTTTTAATTTGAATTTTTTTCTATTAAATCCTCAACTCTTTTCTTTGCTTCTCCCAATAATTCTTTGGCTTTTTTGCGTGCACTGTGAGATTTTTGCACAAACTCAGCGATTTTTTGTTGGGTTTTCTTCGGCAAAATTGGGATTTGCATTTCTTTTATCTGGTCTGATTTCCAATGGGCAATAATGGAACCGCCAGCGTCTCTTTCAGCCTGCATTTGCCCGACAAGCGAATTTATTACTAATGCAACATATTCTGGTTCAATATCCTCTTTTATTTTAATTTTTAACACACCGCCAGAGATGAGCCCCTCCATTTGTTCTTTAACAACATAAGCAATGCCGGGACTGGCGTCTTTTGTGAGTAAAATCTCGCTAACTTTTGGCTCAAAGTCCTTTTTTAACTTTTGATACAAATCGTCTCTCAAATATTTTTGGTCCTTGTCTGTAATGCCGTTTTTTGAAATAGAGCTGACACGAATAAAAAGTTTTCCCTCATCTTGATACGCTTCACTTCCCGGCTCAAAACCTTTTTTTATTGTAACCAAATCGCCAAATTTTTTAACATCATGTTTTTTAATCACAGAAAACATCTTTTGATACTTTGGCTGAAAATATTCCGCGTCAATGCGATTTGCGCCTTTAACTTCCGATAAATTTACAATACTCCACAATTTCTTTTCTATCTCCTCATCATCAAAATTTTTTTTATCCGCCGAAGTCTTGACGAAGGTGGACAATCCCAACTCCCCTAAAAGCAAACTTTCTGCTTGTTTATAAAAAGATTTTGAATTTATATAAGATTCTAAAGAATTTTGAATTAAATCTTTTATAGCATTTTGTAGTTTTTCATTAGCAATTGGAATAGAGAAATTTCTCAATCGATCAAGGGATAATTTTGGTTGAGCGGTGCCAACTCGTTCTCTACCAACTTGCAATTGTCCTATATCTGACAATAAAACAGCCAAAAGATACTCCGGCAAAATATTTTTTGCACGAATACGAGCACAATTTTCTGTAAAATTAAATTTTGATAATGATAATTGATCATACCCAACTAATCCAACAGTATTTCCTACAATAGTTATTAAAATATCTTTCTCTCTAATTTGATATTGTTTTAATTTTTGATGTAATTTCTCTGAAATAAATTTAATATAATCAAAATCAATAAATGTTCCATAAATATCAACTACACGAAGGTATGGTATACCTTCTTCTGAAAAATTTTCATTTAAAGGTAATCTTTTTCCACCATTAATATCAGCTACAATTTCTAGTTTTTGTGAAGATATTTTCTTTAAACTATTTTCCAAATCCAAATATTCCGGCTGATAATATTCAGCATCCAGCCGCATTGCCCCCTCAAGCTCTGATTTTTTGATTATTGAATAATTCATTTATTTGTTTAATATCTTTTCCAAACATTGAATCTCTATGCTTAGCTTTTTTATTTTAAAATCATGTTCTTCTTCAATTTTGTTTATAATATCTATTCCAGACACAGAAAGTAACTGAGATCCACTATCACCAATAATTTTTTGAAATTTTTTATTTTCTCTATCCAATTCCACTTTTTTTATCTCTAATTCCTTTTCGTTTATATATTTTTCAACTGTCTTGTTTTTTAAATATTGCCAAACACCAAAAATAAAACTGAAAGGAAATAGTGTTCCAAAAAAATTTAAAATATTATTCCAATTATCTTGTAACATTTGCATTATTTCTTTTATCCACATTTTTATTGACTTTAATACAACACTTGTATATGCTTATTCAGTAAACTACATTGTCTTGTGGGGCTGAAATGCAGGAATTCGGCTCTACTGCGGGGTGTTAGTAGACCTCTTCGGAGGTATCCAAAGCGCTACGATGGGGGTTGCCGTTCCCCCAGTCCCACAAGAGAGTGTAGTTTTTTA
>CAYIPT010000006.1:0-25317 GCA_964365465.1 uncultured Candidatus Saccharibacteria bacterium
TATTGATACGCAAAATTTATATCACAGCGCCAAAAATATTTATGGCGCCAAAGTCAATTTTGACCAGGTGGTTAAAGAGGGTCTGGCCGGCCGGTCGCTGACGCGGGCGGTGGCTTATGTCATCACTACGGAATCGGGCGAAGAAAAAAACTTTTTTGAGGCGTTGGAAAAGATAGGAATTGAAACCAAAACCAAAAACTTGCAGATTTTTGCAGGTGGAGCCAAAAAAGGAGACTGGGATGTGGGTTTGGCAGTAGACGCTATCAAGCTCGCTCCCAAACTAGATGCTGTTATTTTGGTTACTGGTGATGGTGATTTCGTTCCTCTTGTAGAATATTTAAAAAATGGCGGCTGCCAAGTGGAAGTGGCATCATTCGGCAAATCAACATCGGCTCGTCTTATTGAAGTTGCCGACGATTTCATTGACCTTGATAAAAATCCAAGGAAATATTTGATTTCAGGGATGAAAAATAGAAATAGGAATAATATTTTGTGAATTTGGTCATTTTATGATATTCTAGAAGCATGGTTAATAAAGATAAAAATATGTTTTCTGTTGAATTTGAACGAGAGACAGATGGGCGATGGATTGCGGAAATTTCCAAACTTCCTGGCGTTTTAGCGTATGGAGAAACCAAAGTGCAAGCCAAGCAAAAAGTTTATGCTTTGGCGCTACGCGTTTTGGCAGATAAAGCCGAGCATGGTCGCATACCAATTTCTGTTTCTAAACTATTTGCTTATGGAATGGCGAGCCGTTAAAGCTGCGCATGTTTTGAGGTCTTTGCTGAAAATGGGGTGGTCTATCCGTAGGCAAAAAGGTTCACACAAAATTCTTTTTAAATCAGGTCGTTCGGATTATACTTTTGCATTTCACGATCGGGAAGAAATCGGACCAAAAATGTTGTCTCGCATCTCGAAACATACAGGACTTAAACCCGAGGATTTGTAGAGTACACAGATAACAGACGGTCGTCAGTAATCTGTGCATGGATAAAAAAGAAAACAAAAAATCTAGCAAACTTGTTTTTTTATGCGAATATGCTTTACTGAAATAAGAGGAGGTTGCCTGCAATGCAAGTTTTTAGTTCTCATCCAGCACAACTTTTGGGGGGAATACAAATAGGGAGACTCGAAGCCCCTTGTGGTATTTCCAAAGAAGAAGAGCTCCTCATTAGGGGCGCGTTTAAGCTAATAGGAAGCACACTGAAGGTGGGGGTCTTTGCTCTTTTTGTTCTTGGGGCTTACATTTCTAAAGATGACAAATGTTGATGAATAGTTTGTCATCTTGGGGGATCTCTGTGATCCCCTTTTTCTTTATAATTAATTTTTTGTTCCCACAATTTTTTCTCATTGCAATTTTATTTTGCTATAATAAAAAGGAAATAATAAAGCCGCACTCCAGATGACGGTATCGTGCGGCACGATTTCGCTAAATCGCATGCATGTAGAAGATTCACAAATAAAAAATTTTATAATTGACGCCGGGCTTATTTCCCAGTCGGAAGTAGAAGAGGCGGAAAAAGAAGCCAAGTCAAAAAAGAAACCAATAAGCGAAATCCTTGTAGCCAAGGGCAAATTTTCTGAAGATGACATTCGCCGAGTGCAAGCATATATTCTAGGTATTCCTTTTATAAACTTGAAGGGACAGGTATTGAATCGGGATATTTTAAATCTTATTCCGGAGCCCATTGCCAGAAAGCATAATATTGTCGCCTTTGCTAAAAAAGATGATGTACTGGAAGTGGCCATGCTGGATACGGATGATTTGCAGGCGCTAAATTCAATTAAGAAAAAAGTGGGGCTTAAAATTTTGTCCCGCCTGACTGATTCTGAATCAATGCGGAGCGTTTTGATTCAATATCAAAAAAATCTGAAAGATGAATTCGGCGATCTTATAAAAAACGATTCGGACGAAATAAAGACCATTACCGAAAAACTGCCGAACGAAAACACTTCCGAGGGCGATTTAAAAAAACTGGCCGAGGAATTGCCAGTGGTGCGAATCGTCGATACTTTGCTTAAGCACGCCATCATTCAAAATTCCTCCGATATTCATATTGAGCCGTTGGAAGATCAGATTTTGGTGAGATACAGAATTGACGGAATTTTGCATGACGCCATGATTTTACCTAAGCACATCGGCTATTCTTTGGCGGCTCGCATCAAAGTGCTTTCCAATTTGAGGCTTGATGAAAAACGACTCCCTCAAGACGGCCGTTTCAAAATTGATATGAACGGGGAAAAGGTCTCGTTCCGCGTATCCACTTTGCCCGTTTATTACGGCGAGAAAGTGGTAATGCGGCTTTTGCGTGAGTCGGTTTCCGGTTTTACTTTGGAGTCACTGGGATTTCATGGGCAAGGTTTGGAACTTTTGCATAAGGCCTTGCAACATACTACGGGCATGGTTCTTACTACCGGTCCCACCGGTAGTGGCAAGTCAACCACTCTCTACACAATGCTTGATATTTTGAATACGGCCGATGTGAATATTTCTACCATTGAAGATCCGGTTGAATACCAAATGAAAAGAATCAACCAAACCCAGGTCAAGCCGGATATAGGGCTTACTTTTGCTTCGGGGTTACGCACTTTGGTGCGGCAAGATCCTGATATTATAATGGTTGGCGAAATTCGCGACAACGAAACGGCCTCATTGGCTATCAATGCTTCCTTAACCGGCCATTTGGTGCTTTCAACTTTACATACCAATTCGGCTGCCGGTGCGGTGCCGCGTCTGATTGATATGAAAGTTGAGCCGTTTCTTATCGTTTCCACCATTGATGTCATCATTGCTCAAAGATTGGTCAGAAAATTATCAGACAAAAAAGAAAAATATTATCTATCCAAAGCGGAAGCGGAATCAATATCCAAAGTAGTTAATCTGGATCATGTTTTGGATGTTCTCAGGGAGGAAAAAATAGTGAGCAAAAAAGACGATTGGGAAAATATACCATTTTTCAAACCGGGAAAAGGGACAGGAGAAGAAGGTTTTAAGGGTAGAATAGGCATTTATGAAGTGCTCAATGTTTCCACTGCCATTAAGGATTTGATAATCAAGGGTGCTACCACCGAAGATATGGAATTGCAGGCCAAAAAGGAAGGCATGCTCACAATGCTTGAGGACGGCATCTTCAAAGCTGCCCAGGGGCTCACCACTATTGAAGAGGTCTTGAGAGTTGTGTCGGAGTAAAAACAAATGTTGCTTTATAAATATAAATATATAAAAGAAGGAGAGGAAAAAGAGGAGACCAGAGAGTTTTCGGATAAGGCGGCGCTTTACGCCTCGGTGCGTTCAAACGGCGGCTCCATACTTTCAGCTGAAGAGGTGGAAGCCGAAGGATCTTCTTTCAAATATTTTTCATTTATAAAAAAAATAAAAGCTCAAGAAGTCATAACCTTTGCCAAGAATTTGGCAGTTATGATAGAGGCCGGCCTCTCGGTTTCTCGGGCGCTTTCCATATTGCAAAAACAATCAAGAAATAAAAAATTAATCGCCATTCTTGAAGGCGTCAGTGTTTCAGTAAACGGAGGAGAAACATTATCCAAGTCATTGGAAGCGCACCCGGACACATTTTCAGGTTTATTTGTTTCTATGGTTAAAGCGGGAGAAGAGTCGGGAAAGCTTTCTTATTCCTTGCGGATTGTAGCCGACCAACTTGAAAAAGCCCACACTCTCTCCAAAAAAATAAAGGGAGCCATGATTTATCCGACTGTTATTATGATCGTGATGGTTGTTATAGGCATTGTTCTTATGGTTTATATGGTGCCCACCCTGGCCGAAACATTCAAGGGCTTAAATATAAAATTGCCGTTGCCGACAAGAATTATTATAGCCATAAGCGATTTTTTAAGAGTCAATGTTATTCTGACTTTTGGAACTCTCCTAGCTCTTATTTTTGGTTTTATATTTGGGCCTAAAACCAAAAAGGGTAAAAATGCCTTGGATTTTATCGTTCTCCATGTGCCCATGGTTAAAAATATGACCAAAGAAGTGAATGCGGCCAGAACGGCTAGAACCCTTTCTTCCCTCATTTCTTCCGGAGTGGACATTGTCGGCGCCATTGGCATTACTAGCGCTGTGCTCCAGAATCATTATTTCAAAAATTTATTAAACGAGGCCGCCAAGCAAGTGGAAATAGGCGAACTTTTATCCGCCTCTCTTGCCAATGAAAAAAGCAATCTTTATCCTATTTTTGTCGGAGAAATGCTGGCTGTCGGCGAGGAAACAGGCAAAACAACGGAAATGCTTGATAATATAGCCACTTATTATGAGGCCGAAGTTGATCAAAAAACCAAAGACCTTTCCACCATCATTGAGCCATTTCTCATGGTGCTAATCGGCATAGCTGTCGGAATTTTTGCCATAGCCATGATGTTGCCGACATACTCTTTGGTGGATGCGATGTAGTAATATTTGAAAATTTAATGAAAATTGGAAATTGGAAATTGAAAGAGGCTTGCCCCGCGAAGCTTAAGCGAAGTGGGGGATATACTTTGATGGAACTGCTTATGGTTATTGTTATTTTTACAATAATCATGTCTGTGTCGCTCTATTTCTTTTTAGGGGCCAGCAAGAAAGAAGCGCTGGAAAAAGATGCGGCCGGACTGACCGCCCTGATTCGCAACGCCAGATTGCTTTCTGTCGCTTCAAAAAACGCTTTGCCTTTTGGCATTCATATTCAAAATGACAAAGCCGTTTTGTTTGAAGGCAGTTCATATATTGCGGGCGGGGCCAATGAAAAAATCATTACATTCTCCAGAGAAGTTTATATGTCTTTATACACTCTAAACCTTAATAGTCCGGATATAGTTTTTAACAGATTAACCGGCAACACTTCAAATTACGGCGCCATCATGCTTTCTCTCAAAGACGGGAGCGCTTCAACCACCATTACAATATTGAGAACCGGAGTGATACAATAATACAAATGAAAATTAATAAAGGTTTTAGTTTGGTTGAAGTTATAGTTGCGGTTTCCGTCGCTATTTTTTCCATACTGGCCGTTTGGAAGGTCTACATCTTCTTTATTAAAATTTCTCTTTCAAACCCGGCCACGTTTCAAGCTTCTTTTCTGGCCGAAGAGGGGGTTGAGGCCGTAAAATTTATGCGCGATTATGGTTGGAATACCAATATCGCCCCCCTTTCTTCCAGCACTTCCTACACTTTGGTTTTTGGGACAACCTGGGGGTTGACCGCGACACCCTCGTTTATTGACGGGAGGTTTGATAGACGCATTATTTTTTCCGATGTTTACAGAGATGGATTGGGAAATATTGCTGAGATCGGTTCACCCGATGCCGGCACTAAAAAGGTCTTGGTTACGGTCTCATGGCCGAATGAAACCGGAACATCTACTAAAGAAATAACAACATATGTCAGCAACATTTTTAAAAATTAAAGATAATAAGAGGGGTATTACTCTGATAGAGACCATTATATATATGGTGCTTTTAACTTTGGTAATGGGTGTTATTGTCCAAATGCTTGTTGCTATGGGCGGAGTTTACCGCAATATTAAACTTACTCGCGAAATTGAAAGCTCGGGAACTATCGCCATGGAAAGCATGCTTAGGGAAATCCGCAACGCTTCAAATGTGGTGACGAGCGGCAGCACTCTCGAGGAAAGTCCGGGTAAACTAATTATTGCCGGCACTGATGAGAGTTTTAATCCTTATAATATGACTTTTGATACTGCTGGCGGCGCTATCCGGGTCTCTAAAGATGGCGATGCTCCAGCGGCTCTCACTTCATCATCCGTGGCAGTGAACTATCTGCTTTTTAATCGCGTTTCCACTTCAACTTCCGAGGGGGTGAGAATAGAGTTGGAAATTTCAGGCAAGCGATTTTACGGGTTTACTGTTTTGAGAGGATCATATTAAATTAAAAAAATGAAAATAAAACAAAAAGGCCAAATAATGATTATCGCTGTCATATTTTTTATTTGCATTTCAGCTGTTATTATTTTAGGTCTGGCCAATCCGGTAGTCAGGCACTTTTCCATGGCCACTTCCATTGCCACATCCAAGGAAAGTTTTTATGCCGCTGAAGCGGGGGTTGAAGATATATTTTATCGTTTGAATTCGTCAATACCGGTCGCTTCGTCCCAGACCTTGTTTGTGGGCGACCACAGCGTGACGACTGAGGTTGAAAACGAGCCCAGCGGCAAGGTAGTTACGGCGTCTGGGGAAGCTGACAATTATTTAAGGAAAATTAAAGCCCATTTAGCTCTTGGCACAGGCGTTTCTTTTCGTTATGGAATTCAGGCGGGCGCGGGCGGTTTTGAGCTTTTTAATACCTCAAGCGTTACGGGCAATATTCATTCAAGCGGACCGATTACTGGACACAACGGCAATGGTGTGAATGGGGATGTGATATCAGCCGGTCCGGGCGGAATTATCGATGGCATTCACACAACCGGCAATGCTTATGCTCATACAATAAATAATTCCGTTATAGACAAAGATGCTTACTATGCCACAACCATAAGCGGCACTATGGTTTCGGGAGTGTCTCATCCCGGAAGCCCCGATCAGGAAACGGCTGATTTGCCCATATCAGATGCTCAAATTAATGGTTGGGAAAATATTGCTCAAACAGGAGGAATTATTCCAGCCAGTGATTGCGTCGACGGCACATACGATATTACTTCCGATATTACTTTGGGTCCCGTTAAAATAGAGTGCAATCTTTTCATTAAGGGAAACGATATCACACTTACTATTGCCGGCCCTATATGGGTGGTGGGCGATATTGAAACCCAACTCACTCCGGATTTAAGGATAATTGCCTCTCTTGGCAACCAAAATGTGGCCTTGATTGCCGATAATCCTTCAAACAGGGCGGGAAGCGGCATAATAAAAATTGGACAGGGCACGGAATTTTACGGGTCGGGATCTCCTAATTCGTTTGTTTTTACAATCTCTCAAAATAATAGCGCAGAAACAGGTGGGTCAACAGACGCAATCAGTATTGGGCAATCGGCGGGGGGAGAGGGTAAGGCGGTAGCTTACGCTAGTCATGGACAGATAACTCTCGGCCAAAGTGTGGATGTAAAAGAAGCCACTGCCTATAAAATTATTCTCCAAAATTCTGCCAATGTAACCTATGATATCGGCCTGCCAAGCGCCATTTTTTCTTCCGGTCCTTCCGGAGGTTTTTCGGTCTCAACATGGAAGGAGGTGGAATAACCTACTTGGGTGAGTTATGATATAGAAATGAAAAAAAGAAATTTAGTGGTGGCCAATTGGAAAATGAATCCTGAAAGCTTGGAAGAAGCCAAAAAAATTTTTAATGCTATCAGAAATTCGGCCAAGGGATTAAAAAATGCGGATGTTATTGTTTGCCCGCCATTTACATATTTACAGCCATTTTCAAAATTGGATTTTCCTAAAAATGTGTTTTTGGGAGCGCAGAATGTTTTTGGCGAAACCAAAGGCGCTTTCACGGGAGAGATAAGCGCCGGTATGGTGAAAAATTTAGGCGCCAATTTTTCAATTGTCGGTCATTCAGAAAGAAGGGCTATGGGCGAAACAAACGAAATAGTGAGAAAAAAGGTGCAAATTGCTTTTAATACCAATTTAATGCCCATACTTTGCATAGGAGAAAAAGAAAGAGACAAAGACGGCAATCATTTGGAGTTTATAAAAAACCAAATTAAAGAATGTTTAACTGGTTTATCCAAAAAAGATTTGGTCGGTATTCACATTGCTTATGAGCCAATTTGGGCCATAGGCAAATCATACAAAGAAGCCATGAGCCCGACCGATATTCATGAGACAGTTTTATTTATAAAGAAGTCATTTGGCGAATTATTTGGCAGAGACACAGCCGACTCCCTGAGAATTTTATATGGCGGATCGGTTGAGGCCGAAAATGCCTCCGAAATAGTCCGTCTCGGCAACATTGACGGCTTCCTCGTCGGCCACGCCTCTCTTGTTCCTTCCCAATTTTCCGCCATCTTAAAAGCGGCGGATATTAAAAAATAACTCACTCCCCACCCCGTTTTTCTTACGAAAAACTGCCCTTCACCTTACGAAGGTGAGGGGAAAAGGCAAAAAGAAAGCCGCCTGTTTCCAAGCGGCTGATCTAGTTTGAGAGAAGAAGACTTACTGATTGATTTCCTCAATCATTTTCTTATAAGCATCTTCTGCTCTGGCGACGAAGTCACCCACTTCTGACGGTTTCATTCTGCCGTCTTCAATGGCTTTTTGGCCGCGACTTTTGACTTCGGCCATTGTGGCTGAAAAAAATCGTGACCAAACCTCGTCAAAATTCTTCGGCGGTGTAGCGAAAACTTGCCTGGCGATATTTACATCACGAATAACCAGCCGGTTAAGCCGTGGATCATCACCACAAGAGCCGCCATTCACAACAACCACAACCTTGACGCTCTGCTTTTTAAGCAAATGGGCAAGATTGTAGCTGTTACCACCCCGATAAAGGCAACCCGTTTGCTGGCATTCGGGGCAGGCAGAGGTTTCTAACAAAACATAATCCTCGCCCCATCCAACCAGCCGCACCGATACTTCATAATGCGGCACGCGCAGTTCCAATTTAATTTTCACTTGAAATTCTCCTTTTCTGCAACCATTATATCAACCATTAATTACAATGTCAAGTAGATTTTACTAAAAAATGCCTAAAAACATATTTTGTTTAGAAATTGTGGAATATACTTGACACAAAATTGGAAAGGAGTATAATGGTTTTGTGGACAAAAACCAGTCGGAAATAAAAGAAATACTTATAAAATCAGGTTTTTCGGACAATGAATCAGCTATATTTTTGGCCTTGCTTCAACTTGGAAAGGGGACTGTAAGTCAAATTACAAGAAAAGCGGGGTTAAACAGGACTACTGGCTATGATATTTTGGACTCTTTGGTTTCTAAGGGATTGGTAAGTGTGTCTGGAAAAGAGCCAAAACAAGAATATTTGGCTGAATCACCCGATCATTTAATTTCTATACTTGAAAAACAAGAAAAAGAAGCCCAAAAAAGAATTTCAGAAATTAAAAAAATAATTCCTGAACTCAAATCAATACATAATGTAGCCGGTAGACCAAAAGTAAGATTTTATGAAGGAACGGAAGGATTGAAAGATGTTTATGAAGACACTTTGACTTCGCATGAACAGATACGAGCTTATGCCAATGTAAATGAAATGCACCAGGCTCTTATTGGATACTTCCCTAAATATTATGAGAAGCGAGCGAGCAAAAATATTTCTATAAGGGCAATTATTCCTGATTCTCCAATAGGAAAACACAGAACAAGCAAGGACGCTGAGGAAAAAAGAGAAAGTGTTCTCGTGCCAATTGATAAATACAACTTTTCTCCGGAGATAAATATCTATGATAACAAAGTGATGGTTGCTTCTTGGAGAGAAAAACTAGGCATTATCATTGAAAGTGCCGAGATTGCCGATGCCATGAAAAAAATTTATGAGCTAGCGTGGATTGGGGCAAAGCAAGAATCGGCAAAAACCTAGGAATCTGATAAGATAATTTAAATGAAAGCGTTTTATTTACCAAAGACCACAAAATTTATAGAATCTTTAAGCAATGATTTAATAGACAAAATTATTTCTCTTGTTGATGTTTTGAAAGAGAATAAAGGTTTGCTTGGGAATATTGATTCAAAAAGTTTAGGCAGAGGGCTTTTTGAATTAAGAATAGTTGGGCCCGTTAATATAAGAATATTCTATTGTTTCCACGGAGACACAGTTTATTTGTTGCACGGGATAATAAAGAAAACTCAAAAAATACCAAAAAAAGAAATTGAATTTGCCAGAAAAATGAAAAAAGTGATTGCGTGCTTATAACACATATGTTATCATAAATGATATGAAAAACACATACAAAAAATTGAAATTAATTTCCCACGAGAATTTCAAGAAAAAGCTTTTAAAAAAGCCATCTTTTCGCAAATATTATAAAGAGTCAGGTTTTGAAAGAGAAATTTTCAAAGCAATTATAAGAGCCAGAGCTCAAAAAGATCTCACCCAAAGAGAATTGGCCACAAAAATTGGGGTCAAACAATCTGCTTTAGCGCGTTTTGAATCCGGGCGAACCAATCCAACGCTCAGCTTTCTTAAAAAAGTGGTTTCGGGATTGGGATTAAGTGTTACGGTTAAATAAAAACATGATCAAATCAATTGAAGAGGCAAATATAATGGAAGGGACAAGGGTTTTAGTAAGGGCGGATTGGAACTTGCCCATGACCGAAAGCGGAGAAGTGGCGGATGCGTCAAGAATAGAGGTGTCGCTTAAGACCATTGAATACGTAAAAAATAAGGGCGGCAAAGCCATAATTGCAAGCCATTTTGGAAGGGAAGGAGATTCTCTGGAACCGGTCATAAATTTTGCAAAAAAGAATTATTCCATTTTGGAAGAGGAGGTGGAGTTTTTGGAAAATTTGCGGATTGATAAAAGAGAAGAAGAAAACAGCGAAGAATTTGTAAAAGAATTAGCAAGCAAGGCGGATATTTATATAAACGAGGCCTTTTCCGCTTCGCACAGAGAACATGCCTCCATTGTTGGGGCGCCAAAATTTTTGCCTCACTTCGCCGGTTTTAGATTTTTGGAGGAGTTTGAAAACCTTTCTCAGGCTTTTAATCCGGAACATCCCTTTCTTTTTATTTTAGGCGGAATGAAATTTGAAACTAAATTGCCTCTGGTTGAGAAATTTTTAAGTATTGCCGATCATATTTTTATAGGCGGCGCCCTAGCGGTTAAAGCCTTAAAGCTACGCGGGACAAGCAAAATAATTTTTCCCGTTGGCGATTATGCGGCTTTAGATGCCAATACCGAAACTTTAGAAGTTTTAAATGAAAAAATAAAAAAAGCCAAATTTATTTTATGGAACGGACCTTTGGGTAATTATGAAAAAGGTTTTGTAGCGGGCACCGTCGCTTTGGCCAGAATGTTGGCTGATTCAAATGCTCGGCTGATAATCGGGGGAGGGGATACGCTGGCAAATATAAATATAGAAACAAAAAATAAAATTTCATCCCACGGCTTTATTTCCACCGCCGGTGGCGCCATGTTGGACTTTCTGGCTAACGGCACTTTGCCTGGTATCGAAGCGTTAAACTAATTTTTTAATTATTTTATTTTTATTCTCTTCAAAATCTTTCAGATCACCATGAATTTTTGAATCCGGTCCCGCCTTGGCCGGATAAATCCAAATGTGGGCGTGCCCCACTTCATCCCCTATAATTTTTGAAATTATCCAACCAGTCCCAAAAGCTTTTTGTTGGGCCTTGGCCACTTTTTGCACTATCTCAAAATATTTTCCCGCATTTTCCACATCCCAAACCCATCTGTAATGCTTTTTAGGAATAACCTGAACATGGCCCGGGGACTGAGGGTTTATGTCAAGGAAAGCCATGAAATCATCATCCTCATAAACAATATGGGCCGGAATTTCCTTATTGGCTATTTTGCAAAAAATGCAGTTATCCATAATATATATGATATCATATTCTATACTTTACTACAACTTAAATTTTTCTCATAATAAGACAAAAGAGGAATACAGACATAATTTAGAGCTGACATTGAGAAATTAATGAAAAGTTGTTATAATTACCTCAATTAATCATATGAAACCAACAATTACCGAAAAAACAAAATATAAAGCTGATTTCAAAGCAGAACTTGATAAATTTGCCGATAAACTGGAGAAGTATGTTTCGACAGGAAATGGAGAATGGACCGTAAAGGGATTCATAGATATTTACAAAAATATTTACACAATTTCTTCAGATACAAAAATTGTTTCTAAAATTCTTGAGATACATATATTTCCCCAAATTCTCGCGTTTGCCGAAAGTATCGGTTATAAAATTATTCTTGCTGAAAAACAAAACTGGTATCCAGACTTAACTTTTATAAATAAGAAAAACGAAGAAATTAAATTTGCTCTCGACATCAAAACCACATTTAGAAGAAACCATAAGACAGCCGGTTTTACCCTAGGAAGTCATGGTGGATATTTTAAGGATAGGGATAAAAGTAAAAATATTCAGTTTCCTTATTCACAATATTCGGGTCACTATTGTTTAGGTGTTATTTATACTCGGATTGATTTTACAGATGATATTTCGGAAACGGAAATTTACCAAGTAAAAGAACTTCAAAAAAGGGATGAAGTTTTTAATAAGAAAGTTGGTGAACGGGAAATAACCACTGTTGAAAATCTAAAATCCATCACATCAGTTATTAAGGATTTCGACTTTTTTGCTTCTGAAAAGTGGAAAATATCAAGTGACGGACAAGGTTCTGGAAATACTGCAAATATCGGATCAATAACCGATATTGATGATCTGAGAAATGGAAATGGAATTTTTAGTAAATTAGGTGAGGGATGGTTTGATGAATATTGGATAAACTATGGTTCGGCAACAATAGTTAAAGACGGTAAGCCGGTTAAAATCACAAAACTCAAAGATTTTTTAGAGTTTAAAGGCAGGAAAGATCTTATCCGGAAAATAGTTAATAAAACGGATATAAGAAAAAGGAAAAATGAAAGTCATAATTCCACCAATAAAAAGTCAGGGCATTAAATCCAAGCTTGTTCCTTGGATAATGCAAATTGTGCCAAAAACAAATGGTCGATGGATAGAACCGTTTTTAGGAACGGGAGTTGTTGCGTTTAATTCAGGATATAAAGAAGCAATCTTAAATGATATAAATCCGCATATTATAAATTTTTATAAAAATGTTCAAGATAAAAAGATTACCGCAGAGAGCATTAAAGAATATCTAGAAAAAGAAGGAGCTTTACTAAAAAAAGCAGAAAATAATGGATATGACCATTATCTAAAGGTACGGACCAGATTCAATGCTGAATTTTCACCTTATGATTTCATATTTCTTTCTCGCGCTGGCTTTAACGGAATGATGAGATTTGGAGGAAAGGGAAATTGGAACATCCCTTTCTGTAAAAAACCAGATCGCTTTGCACAGGCATATGTAACTAAAATTTATAATCAGGTTTTGGCAGTTTCAAAAATTATAGAGCCAAAACTAAAATGGGTTTTTTATAATAAGTCATTTGCGGATATTATTCTATTAGCAACCAAAGACGACATAATTTATTGTGACCCGCCTTATTATGGTCGTTATGTCGATTATTATAATGGCTGGACAGAGCAAGATGAGGAGCAACTATTCCAATCATTAAGTAAAACAAAAGCAAAATTTATTTTATCTACTTGGCATCATAACGATTGGAGAGAAAATGATATGGTCAAAAAATATTGGAACAAGTTCAATATAGTCACCAGAGACCATTTTTATCACGCCGGCGGTAATATTAAAAATCGTAGAACAATCGTGGAAGCACTTGTTTGTAATTTTAAAATTGACCATATCAAACAACATAATCATGAATTTGTAGAAACGGATAGAAAAATTCAGAATCTTTGTTTTCATCTTTTCCCATTTGTAAAGGAGAGAGTTAGGAATTAAATCATTTAATGCAAGAATACTGGAGGGTGTTATTATGTCCACATGCCTAAGAAATACAGCGTCAAGCCAAAAGTGTCTGATAATTTAACAGAACAGCTTTTACATAATAGGGGAATTAAAACAAAAAAAGATAAAGAAATTTTTTTAAATCCCGATTTTGAAAAACATTTGCACGACCCTTTTCTTTTACCTGATATGAAGAAGGCCGTAGGAAGGATTTTAAAAGCTATTGAAAATGATGAAAAAATAGGAATTTGGAGCGATTACGATGCCGATGGCATACCGGGCGGCGCTCTCCTGCATGATTTTTTTAAACTAATCGGATTTAACAATTTCATAAATTACATTCCCTGCAGACATACGGAGGGTCACGGATTGAGCATTGAAGGCATTGAAGAATTAAAAAAAGAAAAAGTTGATTTGATAATAACGGTAGACTGCGGCATAAGGGATAATGAAAAAGTGCTGTACGCCAATGAAAAGAAAATGGAAGTTATAATTTCTGACCATCACGAGCCAGACAAAAAATTACCAAAGGCGTTCGCTGTAATAAATCACAAAAGAAGCGATTCCAAATATCCTGAAAAAATACTTTGCGGCACAGGAGTGGTTTGGAAACTTATACAGGCGATTATAAAAATGGAGAGAGGGAAAGATGGAAAGATTAAAATTAAAGAAGGGCACGAGAAATGGTTGCTTGATTTGGTTGGACTAGCCACCCTTTCTGATATGGTACCACTGGTTGGAGAGAATAGAGTTTTGGCTTTTTACGGACTCAAGGTTTTGAGAAAAAGCAGGCGATTGGGACTGAACAAACTTTTCGGGTTATTGCGAATGGATAAAAAAAATATTACCGAAGACGATATAGCTTTTATGATAACTCCGCGCATAAACGCGGCTTCCAGAATGGGACACGCTCTTGACGCCTTCAATCTCCTTGTTGCTCAAAACGAAGCGGATGCGGAAGGGTATGTGAGGCATCTTGATAAAATAAATGGCGAGAGGAAAATCCTAGTGGCAGGCATTGTCAAAGAAGCCAATAAAAAAATAAAAGAAAAAATTGAGAACGAAGGAGAAAAACCCGTGATCGTTTTAGGCAATCCGGACTGGCGACCGGCTATATTGGGTCTCGTGGCAGGAAACTTGGCGGAGGAATTTGGCAGACCCGTGTTTCTCTGGGGCAGAGAGAATGGCGACAACATAAAAGGATCCTGCCGCTCCGAAGGAGAAACTGATGTAGTGGTTCTTATGGAAAAAGCAAAGAACCACTTTTTAGAGTATGGTGGACACAAAATGTCAGGAGGGTTCGTCGTAGATTACGAAAAAATACATACACTTGAAGATGCTTTAGTTGAAGCCAGTACTCATTTTTTAAACAATAATTTAGAGATTGTGGCAGACACCGAATTAAATTTAAAAGACATTTCAGAAAACTCGGTTGCAGAAATTTTGAAATTAGCGCCTTTCGGTATAGGCAACGAAAAGCCACTTTTTATTTTTAGAGATATTCTGCCAGAAAAAATAAATAGGTTTGGCAAAGCTAAAGAGCATCTATCTGTAAATTTTCGCGATGGCTCACATACCATTAGGGCCATTTCATTTTTTACTTCACCCGATCAGTTCGGTGATGCCCTAAAAGAAAATATAAAAACAAATTTAGTGGCCAATATAGAAAAATCGTTTTACAATAGCTCCTCTGAAATCCGCCTCAGAATCGTTGATTTCTTTTGACAATAAAAATAGAAAGAGTATAAAGATGTTGGAGGTTTTATGACAATCACGGAGTTGAAGCAGGAACTTGCCAGGAAAATGCAAGATGTCAGAAGTTACAAACTCTGGCAAACGGCATTCCAAATCGCAACAGACTTCGGAAAGAAAAATGTAAGGGAAGGCAGCTATACTACTGCCATAAGTTTCGATCTGGAGATCAATATCGGAACTGTGCATTTCAGGGTTCAAATCAGCCCTTATCATTACGGACATCTCCAGATTTTCATCAGCGCAAACGGCAACAATGTTTTTTCTGCCAGCGAGGTGGATAGTTCAAACGACACGATGCCATATGTGGAAAAAGAAATTCTCGACTTGTGCACCACGGAAATCGAACAAAAGTTCCGTGAACATAAGGGCACCAAGGTGCGCGTGGAGAGGTATGTTTACGGTGATTGGCTGCAGTACTTCGAGCATTCCATTTTCGCTGGTGCTATCAACATGATAAAAGATGCAGAGGCGAAAAAGAAAGCGGCCAAAGAAAAAACCGAAATGGAAAACCGCTCACTTTCAGATGAGGAAAACAGGCTTGCTGTGGAATTATTTGGCATCAATACCAATGTTCCTGTCCGGCCCCGTCTAGTTCGTTCCGTTCTTTAGTCCTATTCAGAGCTTCGTCAGTGATGGCGAAGCTCGTCTGTTTATATGTTAAAATTAGTTTCATGGTTGCTTACAACGATCCGAACGATTTTCAAAAAAAGTTTCAAGGCAAAATGGCCGGCTTAAAAGGAGCTGGATATGCTGAAATTTTTCCAAACAAGAAAATAGAAAAATTTCTTAAAGAAAATAAAAGAGAAAAATATATAATTTACACGGATGGCTCGTCAAAAGGAAATCCGGGGCCGGGAGGGTGGGGAGCAATCATTATCTACGATAATGAAATTTCCAATTCTCAATTTCCAATTTCCAAAATAAAAGAGATAGGCGGAAGAGAGGAACAAACAACAAACAACAGAATGGAAATGATGGCCACCATAATGGCGCTGAAAAATTTGGAAGCTTGCTTGAACAATGAAATTGGGCGGGTAGAAATTTATTCTGACTCAACCTATTTGATAAACGGAATTACTGTTTGGATAAAAAGCTGGCAAAAAAATGAATGGAAAACTAAAAATAAAAAAGCTGTTTTGAACAAGGACTTATGGGAAGAACTTTTGGCGGAAACGGAAAAAAGAAAAGTAGAATGGAAAAAGGTCTTGGGGCATTCGGGACACGAGTGGAATGAAAGATGCGATGAAATTGCGACTGGATTTGCCGATGGAAAAAATATCGTTTTATATAACGGTCCAAAATCGGGATATAAACCCGTTTCATAATGATTTATTTTGCAGTTTCATTTTTTCTCGGAATTATTTTTGAAAAAGTTTTTAATTTTGGGTGGAGTGTTGGGTTTTTGGCATTTTTGATCTCTTCATTTTTATTTTTTTATTTTAAAAAAGATAATTTTTATATTGGAAAAATTGTTTTTGTTATCGGTGTCGCATTTTGTATTGGGAATTTAAGAATGAGTTTTGTTGATATCTCTCCCGACCCGAATCTTTTAAAACTTGTCGGACAAAAAATTTCTTTTGAAGCCACTATCTCCGAGGAGCCCGACATGAGAGATGTTTCGGCGCGTTACATAATCAACCCCGCGTCTTCCAAAAGCCAGGTGCTTATTATTGCGAATCGTTTCCCCGAACTTAAGTATGGAGATAAAATAAGAGTTTCTGGGAGATTGGATTTGCCTAAAAATTTTACCGCCAATAACGGAACAGAATTTGATTATGTTTCTTATCTATCAAAAGACAAAATACACTTTTTAATTTACAATCCTTCTATTCAAAAAATGGAAGAATATAGCGGAAATAAAATTGTCGCCTCTCTTTATTCTCTAAAAAATATTTTTATTAAAAATATTTCGGCTGTGGTGTCGGAACCCAACTCATCATTGCTTGGCGGAGTTATTTTTGGCGCCAAAGAGTCCTTGGGTCAAGCCCTTTTGGATGATTTTAGAAAAGTGGGACTTATTCACATCGTTGTTCTTTCTGGATATAACATAACCATTATTGCCGTAGGCGTTTTTTGGTCTCTATCTTTTTTTGGTAAAAGAAATTTAAGTTTCATTTTGAGCGTTATTTTTATACTTTTATTCGCCACTATGGTCGGTTGGGGAGCCACCGTTATTCGGGCTGTTGTTATGGCTTTGATTTCTATTCTGGCTCTTTTCTTGGGTCGGCCATCTGACGCTTTGCGCTGGCTTTTTATAGCCGGCCTTTTAATGCTTCTTTGGAATCCCTTAATTCTTTTTTACGATCCTTCTTTTCAACTTTCTTTTATGGCTACGCTGGGTTTAATTTTATTTTCTCCTTTTATTGAAAATTTTATATCTTCTTCAAAACTTTCAAAATTTATTACGGCAAAATTCAAATTGCGCGAAATTATTTCTTCCACTCTGGCCGTTCAATTTTTTGTCCTACCTTTGCTTATTAAAATGTCCGGCTTTGTTTCTTTGATTTCCTTTTTTATTAACCCCATTATTTTACCACTGGTGCCTTGGGCTATGGCCTTTGGAGCTTTGACCGGCGCAGTCGGTTTAATTCCTTTTGTTGGTAAAATTTTATCTTGGCCTTTTGGAATTATTTCTTATTTCATTTCTCAAATAATAATTTCTCTGACCGAATTTTCCTCCCATCTTCCTCTCGCCACTCTCCAAACCGGCAGTATTTCTCTTTGGGCCATTTTTCTCTGGTATGTCGGTTATGGGGTTTTGTATTGGAAATTAAAAACCTCACCCCGTCCCGCTTAGCGGGACTGCCCCTCTCCTAGATGCAGGAGAGGGGAGAAATAAAATTTATTGCGCATCTTTGAAGTTTTGCTCAATCGCTTTCCAGTTTAGGTTGGCGAAGAAATCTTCAATATAATTTTTTTTGCCGCTTGGCTGATAATCCGCGACGAAGGCGTGTTCCCACATATCAAGAGCGAGAATTGTTTTACAACCATTCAGTTGCCCCAAGTGGTGTTCATCAACCCAAGCATTCAATAGTTGTTTTGTAAGAGGATCATAATAAAGCATTGCCCAGCCGACTCCGCGGGTAGTGGCAAGAGATTTAAATTTTTCAAGCCACTTATCAAAATCCTCAAACTCTTCTGTGATAGTTTTGTGCAAAGGACCATTTACGGTGAGCGGAGTCGAACCGTTTTCTAAACTAGCAAAATAATATTCGTGATTTCTCATACCATTAAATTCAAATCCCAGTCTCGTATTTTCTTGCTCCAAAATTAAATTTATATTTTTAACATATCCCGCATAAAGCTTTAAATGCTCCTCAATATTTTTTTGAGAAATGCCTTTGAGTTTCGGAATATCAAACTTTTTTTCTTCAAATTTTTGCATATTTTTATATTAGTTAATAGCTATTTGATATTATATCATTTAAACAATGAGGATATATAAGATAAGACTGGTTATATTGGTTGTTTTGTTACTCGGGGCGACACTTTCTCTTTATGCCGTTTTTAGAGAAGAGAGGAGTGGCATTTTGACTGTAGCTTTTCTAAATGTTGGGCAAGGAGATGCCATATTTATAGACGCTCCAAATGGCAACCAGATGCTTATTGACGGCGGTCCTGGCAAAGCGGTGCTTCGCGAATTGTCAAAAGTAATGCCTTTTTATGACCGCTCTATTGATGTGGTTATAGCAACTCATGCCGATCAAGACCATGTGGGAGGCCTGCCTGATGTTTTAAAAAAATACAAAATCGGTTTGTTTTTGGAACCGGGAGTTCCCGGAGAGTCTTCTTCTTATAATGAGCTTGAAAAAATAGTGGCAGAAAAATCCCAAGGTCTCACCTTAGGAAATCTTGAAGGTGAGACCTTAAAAAAAATTTTGGCAAGAAGGGGAATGGAAATAGATTTGGGAGATGGAGCTATTTTACAAGTCATTTTTCCTGATAGAGATCCGGCGGGGATGGATACGAATATGGCCTCTGTTGTGGCCAAGATGATTTATGGAGAGAATGAATTTTTACTAACCGGCGATTCGCCAATCGCTATTGAAAACTATTTGGTTTCCCTGGAAAGCCAAGGTCAGACCTTGGCTTCCGATGTTCTCAAGGTTGGCCACCACGGCTCTAAAACTTCAACAAGCCAGCAATTTGTTTCAGTTGTTTCTCCTGAATATGCAATTATTTCAGTCGGCAAAGACAATCGCTACGGCCATCCAAATCAGGAGATTTTGGATACTTTAAATAATTTTGGCGCCAAAATTTTGCGTACCGACCAGTCCGGTCGAATTGTTTTCAAAAGCGACGGATTGAATTTGGAAGTTAAATAATTTTATCTTGTAAATCTATCCCAAACCATGTCATGGATACTTTCCGCAGTTATAGCTAGTGGTTCGTTTTTGATAAGAATAGCAAAGGGTTTTTGTTCTTTGGCCACAATAATAAGAATCCATGGTTTTGATATTCCAATAGAGGCTTCAAGTGGATACTCTGACGGAGAAACAATAATTGGTTCAAGCAAATATTTATCTTTATTTTCAATTATTTCTTTAATCCACAGAGAGTGTTCATTGCCCGGAACAATAACTCTGGCGTGGATTTTTTTATTGACTCTCGCCTCCACATACTTGGAAAAATGCTTGGTTCCGGAAATTTTTTCAATAATCTTTGGGTTTTCAAATGTTTTCCAGAGGTTTCCTTTTGATTCTTGTAAAAATATATCGCTAGCCAGATATATTCCGTTTATTCCCTCAAAATATCTAATCGTCACTTCTCCTGATAAATTGGATATGCTTTTGCCGAAGTATTCTATTATTTCGTCCAAATCAATTTCTCTTCGAGAAAATATGTTTTTCAAATATTTTGGTTCTACTCCTTGATACAAAATGCGTTTGCCTTTGGTTTTGACGGGAGAAATAAAACCTTTTGAAACCAAATTTTTGAGAGGAATATAAATAGCAGTGCGGGAAATGCCGCTCTGAGTTGAAAGTTCGCTTATTGTTGATGGTTCTCCTTGAGACACAACATAAATACGCGACTCATAACTACTCATATTGAAGACATTTTGAAGTTGTTTTTTAAAATCATTCATATCCTATATCATACACATTCTGACAATAAAGTCAATAATATGACGCTCAAACCGTCATATTTAATAAAAGTATAATGTTGAAAAATAAGGGTATTTTGTAGAAAATGATAAAAAATAATTATATTTATTAACATTTTTATCCTAGTATGGTCTTATTTTAGTAGAAAGGAGTTGAATTATGTGTTCTTTAGCAAAACGCGCCAGGGGGAATTTTCTCTCCGGTATTGGTGTTGGTTCTTTTGCCCCGATAGGCGAAAATCCTCACTCATTGACGATTGAGGACAAGAAACCGCGCCTGTTTTTAGCCACCGAAGTTGGCGAACGATGTCAACTTTCGTGTCGGCACTGTGTATATCACACAAGGCGGGATGTTGCTCCACAAAATTTGGTAACCAGAAAGTTAGAAGAGTTTTTTGAAACCAGAACTCCAACATGGGTAAGCTTTGCCGGCAAAGAACCGACAATGTTTCCTGAGGAACTGGTACATCTGGCAGAGATTGCCAAACCAAAAAGCGATCTCACTATTCTGATGACCAATGGTCTGCGACTTCGCGGGGAATTGTTAAACAGACTTGAACAAAGTATCGGATTGTTTGACATCTCTGTCGACGGAGACAAGCGGGCGCATGATTGGATGAGAGGCGAGGGAAGATTCGGTCAAGTGATGGATCGGATTGAGAAAATCCTTAAGCGTGACAAAGTGCCTGTGGCTGTAATTGCCACATTGGTGCATGCCAATCTTGATGATGGCAGGCGTCAAGTTGAAGGAATTTCCGCGCTTGCTCTCTATCTTCGATCGCGCTTTGGTGGCAACAGGAAGTTGTCGCTGTCAGTGTCGCTGTATTATGATAAACCGAATCATCAAATGCTTCTGCAAGAAGATGATTTGGTTGAACTCGCAGAAAAACTTGGTGAGTCAGGAATGACTTCTCGTGTTCTCTGGACGGCGAACTACGCTTTCCGGTGGCCCCATGTGGCGCGGCGCCTTGGTCTGATGGGCGAGAAAATTTGCTGTGACCAACAGACAGCTATCCCGTTTGTACAGCATAGGAATGTGTACCACATCCTATTCAATCTGACGGAAACGCTTCAACTTGGGGTGCGTGTTAGCAACCGGGGAAATATTTATCTCGGCTGCAATCATCTTGTTTTGGGGGAAGAAGCGGTTCTTTTCCGTATCGCAAAACTCAATGATCTTGAAGAAGTGGTTGAGAATCTGGTGCGAGGAGAGAACAGATTTCTCCAGAAGGTCTCCTTCATCGATCCAAGATGTGAGGATGGCTGCTCCTATTTTGAAGATTGTCGCGGAGGAGATTCTCTGTCTGGGGTGTACTTTAAAGACACTCCGGTTGATCCTTACTGCCCACTGCTTCAATAGGTTGGGTGGACAAATTACCGGGTGAGCAACTCATCCGGTTTTTCTTTTTAAGACTGAATAATAAAAATATGTTGAATTCAAAAGAAAAATTTATAAATCTTATCTTATCTCAAAAAGCAAAAAATAATTTAAACATGGTTGTATTTAAAAATTGCAAAAACAAGGAAGATTTTCTTAGTTTTATAAAAACAATCAAAGAAGGAAACATTAGTCATGCATTGTTGGATAATATTGGACAATTAAAAAAAATGAATCACATTTTTCTTAATACTTTTTTAAAAAACAAACTGGTTGCTTCATGTCATCTGGATATAACCGGAGAATGGGCGTTTTTATGGAGATTTGCGGTTAGAAAAAAATATAGAGGAAAAGGTGTTGGGTCTCTTGTTCTTACTGAGTTAATAAATATATTAAAAAATAATGGTTGTAGAGTGTTTCAAATATCTTGTCCTAAAAATCTGGGAAAGTTTTATACTTCTTTGGGTTTTAACATTATAGCTTCTGAAGCTTTTTTCTTAGAAAAGAGATTTAAATAACCCCAGCGTCTTTAAGGGTGGCGTAGGCGCCTTTTTTTTGGATTGTTTTAATCGCCTTGGTTGAGAGAGTCAAGATGAATGACTTATTGAGCTCGGGGACGAAAATTTTCTTTTTATGCAAATTGGCAAACTTCCTCGTGTTGCCGCAAGGGTTGAATTGGGTGGCGCGGGTTCGGTTGGAATACCGGCCGCCCATTTGCGATGATTTTCCCGTAATCGCGCATGATTTCATAATGTAAAATATGCTATCATATAGGAAGCATTACTGCAAATTCCAAATTACAAATCCCAAATAACAAACAAATTCAAAATTAAAAAATTTCAAAATTCAAAACAAAAAGTTTAGATATTTGAATTTTGGTGCTTAGATATTGTTTGGGATTTGGTGCTTATAATTTGGTATTTTAAAAAATATGGACTTTTTATTTATAATAATCATTCTCATAATGTCTGTGGTGGTTCACGAGGTCTCGCATGGCTATGCCGCTTTGGCTTTGGGCGACCCAACGGCAAAGTATCAAGGGCGTTTGACTCTAAATCCCTTTTCTCATCTTGACCCAGTAGGTTCTTTTTTGGTTCCTCTTTTGGGATATTGGGCTGGCGGCTTTATTATAGGTTGGGCCAAGCCGGTGCCTTTTAATCCTTATAATCTGCGCAATGCCAAGTGGGGAGAAGCTTTAGTAGCCGCAGCCGGCCCTCTTTCAAATATTTCTCTGGCTATTATATTTGGGCTTTTAATAAGGTTTGGCAGTAATTTGATATTCATAAATCAATCCTTTTTGAGTTTAGCTAGCTTTGTGGTCGTGATAAATATAACTTTGGCCTTATTTAATTTGATGCCTATCCCGCCGCTTGATGGTTCCAAAGTCATTTTTGCTCTTTTGCCTTATAAATGGCAAGGACTGCGCGAGTCATTTGAAAAATACGGCCTTATTTTGGTTTTTATATTTATATTTTTTGTTTGGCAAATAATGAGTCCGATTATAAATTATTTGTTCGTCTTTTTAGTTGGTCAGACCACGTTTTAATTTTATGAGAAAAAACATTGTTTTAGCGGAGCATTTGACCATATCGCTAGTCGTGCTTTTTATTATGCTGGGCATCGTTTTTCTGTCATTTTCTTTGGTTCAGAATATTCTGACCAATCCCCACAAATATTTTGATATTGAACTTTCTCTCACGGAAACGCAATTTCTAATTGTTTATGTGTCTCTGGTGGTAATCAGTGTTTTGGTGTCCTATATTATTTACCTGCTGTTGACATTGCGCACTCGCATGGAACTGGCGGTTTTGAGCGCCACCAAGTCGCTTAATTTTTCACTGGAGCAATTCAAAAAACTTTATGAAGGAGCGCCGGTGCCCTATCTCATTCTTAATAAGAAAGGGGAAATAAATGAATCAAACAAAGCCGCTCTGCGCTTTTTTGGAGTGGTTGAAGAAGAAATTAAGGGCCAGAATTTTTTTGCATATCAGCCCAAAGAGGACTTGGATAAGGCCGAAAAACTCTTTCAATATTATAAATCGGACATACCCATCAATAATGAAGAAATACGCATGATTACCAAAAGCGGCAGTGTCAGGTGGGCGCTTATATCTGTTTTTGAAATGAGAAGTCATAAAGATCCTACTCACAGAGGGTTAGCCACTATTTTTGACATAACAGAACAAAAAAAATTGGATCAGGCAAAAACGGAATTTGTTTCCCTGGCTTCGCACCAGCTGCGCACGCCTGTGGCTACCGTCAAATGGTATATGGATATGTTGCTCTCGGGCAATTTGGGAGAACTTTCCGCCAAGCAGGAGGACTATATAAAAAGAGTGCACGGAGTAAATGAAGAAATGGTCGGCCTCATTGATACGCTATTGAATGTGTCAAGAATTAAAATCGGTTCCATTGAAATTGATTCCAAGCAGACCAATGTTTCGAAATTGGTTGAGAGCGTATTGACGGAGCTTTCTCCCCAAATTGAAGAAAAGGGTATAATTATAGATAAACAATACGGCAATAATCTGGAAAATATAAAAAGCGATCCGAAATTGCTGCGTATTGTTATACAAAATCTGCTTTCCAATGCGGTGAAATACACTCCAAAAGGCGGTTCTGTTACTATTATACTTAAAGATTCATTCATAGAAAAAGCCATTGTTGTTTCAGACACGGGAATTGGCATTCCGGAAAAAGAACAGGAGAAGGTCTTTACTAAAATGTTTAGAGCGGATAATGTTCGCGGTTTAAGCGAGGGCCAGGGTACCGGTTTGGGCTTATATTTGGTAAAATCAATAATAGAAGCGATGGGCGGCAGTATTCAATTTGTATCCAAAGAAAACAAAGGCAGCACCTTTATAATTAAACTTTAAAAGTTAACAACAAAACATATGTCAGACGAAAATAAAAAAAAGATTCTTATTGTGGACGATGACGAAAATCTAAGAATGGTGTTGAGGGACAAATTAAGCATTGAGGGGTTTGAAGTCCTGGAGGCCGAAAATGGCAAAGAGGGTTTAAAGAAAGCGTTTGAAATACAACCCGATATCGTATTGCTTGATATTATGATGCCGGTGATGGACGGGTGGGAAATGCTTGGAAAATTAAAAAAGGATGAGCGGGGCAAAAAAATCAAAGTCATGATGCTGACGGTGATTGAAGATACAGGATCTATTGCGCGACTGATGCAAGACGGAGGATCCGGCTATGTTATAAAAACGGAACAAAGCATGGATAGTATAGTTGATAAAGTAAAAGGAATGCTCAAATGATTGCATTTTTTGGGAGGGTGTATTATATTGTTCCTTATGCCGACAGTAAATCAATTGGTTAAAAGAAAGAGAAAACCATTGCACGCCAAATCAAAGGCGGTGGCTTTGGCGCGCGGCTTCAATTCTGTTAAAAACAGGCCGGTTTATTATCCCTCTCCTTTCAAGCGGGGGGTTTGCACAAAAGTGACCACCAAGACCCCAAGAAAGCCAAACTCGGCTATTAGAAAAATCGCCAGAGTCCGTTTGACCAATGGCATGGAAGTAACCGCTTATATTCCCGGTATTGGGCATTCGTAGATCGGAAGAGCGTCGTGTATGGAAAGAGTG
>CAYIPT010000006.1:25327-35703 GCA_964365465.1 uncultured Candidatus Saccharibacteria bacterium
CAAGAGCACTCTGTGGTTATGCTTCGCGGCGGGCGAGTTAAAGATATAGGAGTGCGCTATACAATAGTCAGGGGTCGGCTTGATGCCGGAGGAGTGGAAAATAGGAGAACATCAAGATCGTCCTACGGCGTTAAAAGACCCAAAAATAGCAAATAAAATAAAATGAGAGGAACTGTCAAAAATAGAAATATAGCCAAACCGGATATAATTTTTAATTCCCAAAAAGTGGAAAAATTTATAAATTATGTTATGGAGAGGGGTAAAAAAAATACGGCCAGAAAAATAGTTTATATCACCTTTGATTTAATAAAAAATAAAGCCAAAGTAGAAAATCCGATGGAAATATTTGATACCGCCCTCAAAAATGCCGGACCGACCATGGAAGTGCGTTCTCGTCGTGTTGGTGGCGCCAACTACCAAGTGCCGAGAGAGGTGAGACCCGAGAGGAGAAGTTATCTCTCAATGAAATGGATAATTGACGCGGCCAAAGCCAAAAAAGGCAAGCCTATGGCTGAGAAACTTTCTGAAGAAATTATATTGGCCTCTAAAAACGAAGGCGATGCCATCAAGAAACGCGAAAATGTCCACAAAATGGCGGAGGCCAACAAAGCTTTCGCTCATTTTGCTTGGTAAAAATTGCCTTACAATTTTTACCCTGAGCTTGTCGAAGGGTTATAAATATAAATTCCGCGAGAGCGGTTTTTTGTTATATAATATTATGGTGGAAAAAATAAATTTGGAAAAACTTGAAAAAGCAGGTTTAGTGGTAGAAAAAGATAGAGTTTTAAGTTACTCAAGATTAATTTGCCCGTTAGATTGCAGATATTGTTTTACAGAAGATCTTAATGACATCCAAAACAACAGTGCAGTTTATTTATCTGAAGAACAATTTGAATTATTGAAGGATTTGCCGGAAGAAATAAAAACAATAATGCTTGGTTGTGATACCGAGTTTTTTCTAAATAAAAATGAAGCACTTGCTGTTCTAAGGAAGCTTTCCGGTTTGGGCAAAGATATTTCTGTAATTACAAAACTGAGTTTAGATGATGATTTTGTTGAAAATTTGAGATTAATTTCTGGCGAAATGAAACGTGGGGGCAATTTAATTACCCTCTCGATATCTATTCCATGTTTTAGATCAAGTTATAAATGGGAACCAAAAATCCCGAGAGTAGAAAAAAGAATCAATACTTTAAAAAAGGTTACTGACATCGGCATTAATTCTATGGTTGCCATAAGACCATTAATTCCTAATCTTGAAAAATCTGAAATAAACCAAATTGTTGATATGACAAATCCCTATGTTTTTGGCTATTATTCCGGTCCTTTGTATATAAAAAATTTTAAAAATGATCTTTTCTCAAAAGAGGAATTAACAGAATTGGGTTGCACTTTTGAAGAAATTGAACCACACTGGATGCCGAAAGGTAATAGATTTATAAAAATTGAAAATCCTGAATTAATGAGATATTTAAAAGAACAAGTGGGTTTATCTGGCAGAAAATTTTTTGAAGGAGCCGCGCAGGGAATGGAATTTTTAAGAAAAACAAAAAATGTTTAATTTTGAAATAAAAACAAAAATTTCAGATTATGCAGAAATTCTTGAAAAAATAAAAAGTATTGGAGCCGTATATAAAGAGACGATGAGTCAGATAGATTATTATTTTCGAATTGGGACAAAAAAAGAAAAAATAAGAGAAATAAATCATCAAGAAATATCCCTAATTTCTTATAAAAGATCAGAAAAAAATGGAAGAAAAGATTCTAACTATACTATTAAAACATTATCACTAGAACAAAAAAAATCATTGTTGGAACAAAAACCTTTATTATGTTTGGTAGACAAAACCAGACAACTTTGGATGTATAAAAATACAAGAATTCATCTTGATAACGTTACCGGACTCGGTAATTTTATGGAACTGGAAACCGTAGTAAAAGACATATCAAAAAATCAGGGTCTCGATGAATTTGAGGAAGTTGTAAATAAATTAGAAATTAATTTTGAAAAAGCAGAGCCATTTTCTTATTCTGATTTGATTTTAAATCAAATTAGTAAAAACGAAGGCGATGCCATCAAGAAACGCGAAAATGTCCACAAAATGGCGGAGGCCAACAAAGCCTTCGCTCACTTCGCGTGGTAATTTTGCAATTTAATTATTAATAGTGTATATTTTAAGCGTTCCGTTCTGGAATTTTTTTATTCGCATTAATTTGTATCATTTGTACAATTCGTATATTGGTATCATATTACATGGAAAGAGATTACCCGTTGGAAAGAGTCAGAAATTTTGGAATCATAGCTCACATTGACGCTGGTAAGACCACTACAAGCGAACGGATTTTGTATTACACAGGCAGTCAGCACAAAATTGGTGAAGTTCACGAGGGGGGGACCACTACTGACTGGATGGAACAAGAGAGGGAGAGGGGTATCACCATAACCGCAGCCGCCATTACCTGTTTTTGGGCGCCGACATACTTGAAGGAAGAGGAAAGAAAAAATAAAGATAAAAAATACAGATTTAATATTATAGACACTCCGGGGCACATTGATTTTACGGTTGAGGTTAAAAGATCAATGAGAGTGCTTGATGGGGCGGTTATTGTCTTTGACGGAGTGGCCGGTGTTGAGCCCCAGAGCGAAACAAACTGGCGCTATGCCGAGGAGGCGGCCGTGCCCCGGCTTTGTTTTATAAATAAACTGGACAGAATGGGCGCAGATTTTGAAAAATCATATCAGTCGATTTTGAATCGGCTTTCAAAAAAGGCGGTGCGCATGCAAATACCCATAGGCGAAGAGGATAAGCACGAAGGGGAAATCGATTTGCTTAATATGAAGGCCTATAAATTTGAGGGCCAGCTTGGCGGCGATGTTGTTGAAATGGAAATACCGGATAATCTAAAAGCAGATGCTCGAAAATACAGAGCCGAGCTGGTTGAAAGAATTGTAGAAAACGACGATTCTTTTATGCATAAATATTTGGAAGGAGAGGAAATTTCCGTTGCTGATTTAAAAAAGATTTTGAGAAAGGCGGTTATTGAAAATAAAGTTTTTCCTGTTTTTTGCGGTTCGGCCTTAAAAAATAAAGGAGTGCAGCTTGTTTTGGATGCTGTTGCTGATTATTTGCCTTCGCCCCTTGATATGCCAGCCATAAAAGGTATTGATCCAAGAACTGGTGAAGAAATAGAAAGGCATCCGGATGATAAAGAACCTTTTTCTGCTCTTGCTTTTAAGCTTCAGGCAGATCCTTTTGTTGGTCAACTGACATTTTTTAGAGTTTACTCGGGCACTATTGAGTCGGGTTCTTATATTTATAATGCCAGCACCGGAGACAAAGAACGACTCGGGCGCATTGTGCGTCTGCAGGCAGACAAAAGAGAAGAAGTCAAAAAAGTTTTTGCTGGGGAAATTGCCGCTGCAGTGGGACTTAAAGATGCCAAGACCTCTAACACTTTTTGTGATGAAAATAGCCCCATTATTTTGGAAACCATTGTTTTTCCGGAGCCGGTTATTTCTCTGCGCATTGAGCCCAAGACAAAAGCCGACCAAGAGAGAATGGGCATGGCTTTGCACCGTCTCTCCGATGAAGATCCGACATTTAAAATAAAAGCCGACCAGGAAACAGGCGAGACCGTTATTTCGGGTATGGGCGAGCTTCATTTGGATATTATTGTTGACAGAATGAAGAGAGAATTCAATGTTGAAGCCAATGTGGGCGCTCCGCAGGTGGCTTATAAAGAGACCATTACGGGCACGGCTGAAGCTGAAACCAAATATATCAAGCAAACCGGAGGTAAGGGTCAATACGGCCATGTTAAATTAAATCTCAAGCCACTGGAACCTGAAGTGGAAAGTAAAAAGAAACAGAAAAATGTGCATCGCGAAGAAGGGTTTGAATTTATTGACTCCATCAAAGGCGGTGTTATTCCTCAGGAATTTATACCGGCCGTTGAAAAGGGCGTTAAGGAAGCCATGGAGCGGGGCATTGTGGCTGGGTATAAGATGGTTAATATTTCTTGCGAGCTAACTTTTGGCTCCTATCATGATGTTGACTCATCTGAAATTGCTTACAAGATTGCCGCTTCTCAGGCCTTTCAAGAAGCAGCCAAAAAAGCCAAGCCCGTTATTTTGGAACCAATTATGAAATTGGAAGTTGTAGTGCCCGAGCAGTTTATGGGTGATATTACGGGCCATCTTTCTTCCAAGCGAGGCCTCATAGAGGGTATGGATGATCGCGCCGGGCTTAAAGTTGTCAAGGCCAAAGTGCCTCTTTCGGAACTATTCGGTTATGTCACCACTCTTCGCTCAATGACTGAGGGCCGTGGCTCCGCCAACATTGAATTTGACCATTACGCCATTGTTCCCGCCAATGTGGCGCTTAGTATTGTTGAAGCGAGGAAGTAAATCTGATATAATAAATTTAGGTTAGTTGGGGGTCGTATGAAAACTGAGGAGCTGGAGGTGTGGCTTAAGAGCGGCACGCCCCTGGAGGTCAAGTTAGGTACTCTGATTGATACAGGCCTTCCGACGCTTCAGTTTGTATCGCTCGCGGAAGACCTGATCAGGAGGGCAGGTCAGGAAGAAAAAGCTCGTTGTAAAGGGCAAATCTTCCAATTAGACCGCTTAATAAAAGGGCGGCGAATGCGTCTCCAATTGAATGAATAGTTCTGCTCCGAGGGTATACGGGGCAGATTTTTTATGTTATACATATTGTATGAAAACAAAAAAATATGAGATGGAATTGGGGGGTGAAAAATTAATTGCCGAATTTACCGATTTGGCCGAGAATGCCCACGGGTCTGTTTTGGTGAGATTGGGGGATACCACAGTGCTGGCGACAGCGGTTATGTCCAAGGGAGAAAAGGACTTGGAATATTTTCCCCTCTCAGTTGAATATGAGGAAAGATTTTATGCATCGGGACAAATTTTGGGCTCAAGATTTTTGAGAAGGGAAGGAAGGCCGTCGGATGAAGCCATACTTTCAGGCAGAATTGTTGACCGCACCATCCGGCCTCTTTTTGACAGCAATTTGAGAAATGAAATTCAAGTTGTAGTGACAGTGTTTTCTTTGGATAAATATGACCCCGATGTTTTGGGTGTAATCGCTTCTTCTCTTGCTCTGGCTACTTCTGATATTCCATGGAACGGCCCAGTTTCATCCGTTAGAATTGGAAAACTTAGAGACAAAGAAGAATTTTTAGTCAATTCATCTTATGAAATTAGAAACGGAGATTATGAATTGGATTTAATAGCTTGCGGGAAAGATGGCGCTATAAATATGATTGAAGTAGGAGCTAACGAAGTGAGTGAGGAAGTTTTAATTAAGGCGCTTGAAAAAGCCAAAGAAGAATTGGAAAAAATACAGAAGTTTCAGGAAAATATAATCAAAGAAATAAATAAGCAAAAAATAGAAATTAAAAAAACAGAAATACCAGAAGATTTGCAAAAAGCTTTTGACGAGCAAGTTTTGAAAAAAATAGAAAACATAATAGGCGAAGCCGGCAAGCATAAAATATACGCCTTGGAAGATGGATGGTTTAAATACCTGAACGAAAATATGCCGGAAGCGGATCAAAAAGTTGCTAAAAAATTATTTCACGAGACAGTAAATGATTTTGTTCACAAAATTTCTATTGAAAACAATAAAAGAATAGATGGCAGAGGATTTGATGAATTAAGAAATTTGTTTGCCAAAGCCGGCGGTGTCTCTCCTGTGCTCCACGGTTCCGGTATTTTTTACAGAGGCGGCACTCATATATTTTCGGCTTTGACTTTGGGCGCTCCCGGCGACTCACAAATGATAGATGGCATGGAATTGCAAACCAATAAAAGATTTATGCATCATTATAATTTTCCTCCTTTTTCGGTTGGTGAGGTGGGCAGGGTAGGGGGCATGAATAGAAGAATGACTGGCCATGGCGCTTTGGCTGAAAAAGCTTTAGTTCCCGTTCTGCCTTCCAAAGAAGATTTTCCATACACCATAAGAATTGTTTCTGAGGTCCTAGCTTCAAACGGCTCTTCTTCCATGGGCTCTGTTTGTGGCAGCTCTCTGGCTTTAATGGATGCCGGAGTGCCAATTAAAAAGCCAGTAGCCGGTATAGCCTCAGGACTTATGATGTTCGGTTCAAAATACAAAGTGCTCACAGATATTCAGGGACCAGAAGACGAGCACGGAGACATGGATTTTAAAGTAGCTGGCACTCGCGATGGAGTGACGGCGGTGCAAATGGATGTCAAGGTAAACGGTATTCCTCTTAATATTTTAAAAGAAGCTTTTGAAAAAGCCAAAACGGCGCGAATGAAAATTTTGGATGTTATTGAGGCCGAAATAAAAGAACCAAGGTCCGAACTTTCTCCTCGAGCCCCACGCATAATATCAATAAAGATTAAACCGGATCAAATAGGCATGGTTATAGGCACTGGTGGCAAGGTTATAAATGAAATAAAAGATGCGACCGGTGTGGAAATTGATATAGAAGAAGATGGCATGGTTTATATAACCGGCGAGGTGGTTGGAGCTGAAAAAGCCAGAGCCCTGATTGAAGACATTGTTAAAGAGTTTAAAGAGGGAGATAAATGTTTTGGCGAAGTTGTGCGAGTTGCCGATTTTGGTGCCATTGTAAAACTGGGGGCCAAAAGCGACGGGCTAGTTCATATTTCTGAAATCGCGCCTTTCAGAATAGAAAGAACAGAAGATTATTTGAAAGTGGGAATGAAAGTGCCGGTTATCATAAAAGGCATAGACGATAAAGGCCGCCTCAAACTCTCCATCAAAGACGCTGATCCAAACTTTGTTCAAAAAAATAGTATAATGTAAATATGGATTCTGAAAATAAAGAAGATAATTCCAAAGATTTTGGAAAAGTCATTGACATTTTGCACAGCAAGCAAAAACTGCCTTCTTTGCGCACATACCAAGGCGATATGGCCGAGTTTATAAAAGAAAAAAATGAATCTGTTATTTCCATTGCCGTAAAAGAAAAAGAAGAAAAAGAAGAAAAGAAAAAAGATAATATTCATTTAATCCCAAAAACTTCTTCAAACAAAGAAGGCCTTCAAGTAAATATGACAATACTTTTGTCGAGCATCCTTTTGCTTGCCGGTGGAGCAGTAGCGGTGATGTACATTTTTGATTTTTTAAAAAAAGAGCCAGTAAGCCAAGTTGTCACCAAAACCGAAATTATTCCCTATAATAATTTAATTACTCTGGCTAATTTAATTAACAAAAATCTCGGAACGGAAATTGCCAAATTATCTCCAACAAACGGCATAAGCATATTAAAAATATCCGATGCCGATGGTTTCCCGCTTCCAAAAGCAAAAAACCTTTTTAGTTTTTTGAGTGCATCATTACCACCCACATTGGAGCGAACACTAAAAGATGAGTACGCGGTTGGGATAATTTCTCAAAATAATCAAACTTCATATTTTCTTATTATTTCTGTGAATGATTTCGGCCGGGCTTTTTCCGGCATGCTTGAGTGGGAAAAGAGTATGGAAAATGATTTGTCTTTTTTGAATATTGCCACCAGTACAGGAGTTTTTGAATGGAAAGATTTGATCATTAAAAATAAAGATACTAGAGCTTTGGCCAACCCCAAAAACCAGGCAAAAATGGCCTATACATTTCTTGATAAAAACACCATTTTGATTACCAACAATCTTTGGACCATAGGAGAAATGTCGTCTATTTACACTTCTCGTCCGGTTGCCAGATGATTTTATTGTGCTAAAATGGCGGGTATGGACACAGAATATTTTAAGGAAAAATTGGAAGAAGAGCTTTTTTTGGTTGAAAAAGAATTAAACATCGTCGGCCGAAAAAATCCTGACAATAAGCTTGACTGGGAAGCCGAACCGGCCAATTTTGACACCGACAATGCCGATGAAAACGAGAAGGCCGACAAAATGGAAGAGTTCGAAGAAAATACGGCAGTGCTTAAAGAATTGGAAATCAGATACAACGATATAAAAGATGCTTTGGTTAAAATAGAAAAAGATGCCTATGGTGTTTGCGAAATTTCAGGCGAACCAATTGAAGAAGACCGCCTCATCGCCAACCCCGCCGCCCGCACCTGCAAAAAACATATGGAAACTAATTAAAATGAGTTACGCAAAAGTTCACAGCGCGCAGGCCTCACTGCTTAAACCGTATATAGTTGATGTGGAAGCGGACCTCTCACGAGGTCTTAATTCTTTTTCCATTGTCGGTCTGGGCGATAAGGCGGTTGATGAAGCTAAAGACAGAATAAGCGCGGCGGTAAAAAACAGTGGCTTTGAATCTCCCAAATCAAAAAATCATAAAGTGATTATTTCTTTGGCGCCGGCCGAAGTTAGAAAAGAGGGTTCTGGTCTAGATGTGGCCATTGCTCTCTCATATCTTTTAGCCAGCGGAGATATTCTTTTTGATTCAAAAGATAAAATATTTTTAGGAGAGCTTTCTTTGGATGGTTCTCTGCGTTCTGTAAAGGGCGCCTTGGCCTTTACTAGAAAGGCAAAAGAAAATGGCTTTAGAGAAATATATTTGCCTTTGCAAAACGCTTCTGAGGCGGCTCTTGTTGATGGCATAAGCGTCTATGGAGCCGAGACATTGGGAGAAATTATAAATCATATCGCTCACGATACCGATATAAATCAAAAATTAAAAGCTGAAAAGAAAAAAGAAATTAAAAATTTGCATGAAATTTCTTTTGATCTTGCCGACATTAAGGGGCAGGAAAGCGCAAAGCGCGCTTTAGAAATTGCCGCAGCCGGCGGGCACAATATCGCTCTTTATGGCCCGCCCGGCACCGGTAAAACCATGCTGGCCCGAGCGCTTTCCGGAATCTTGCCGCCTCTTTCATTTGACGAAATTTTGGAAGTGACTGAAATTCATTCTATGACCGGCGCTTTAAATGATGATCTCGTCTGCCAAAGACCTTTTCGTTCGCCGCACCACACCGCTTCTTATGTTGCTTTAATCGGTGGCGGTACCAATCCTCGTCCGGGAGAAGTAACTCTCGCCCACAAAGGAGTTTTGTTTCTGGATGAATTTCCTGAATTTGAAAATAGAGCCATTGAGTCTCTGCGCGAGCCGCTGGAAGAAAGAGTAGTTTCAGTTTCAAGAGCTAGAGGCACTGTCAAATTTCCAGCTCATTTTATTTTGGTGGCCGCCATGAACCCGTGCCCCTGCGGCAATTTTGGCATCAAAGGCAAGCCCTGCACTTGCGCTCCGCTTCAGATCGAAAGATACAAAAGAAAAATATCGGGTCCTATCATAGACCGCATTGACATTTGGACAGAAGTTTCAAAGGTAGATCACGAAAAGCTAACTGAAAAGGCGGAAAAAAGTGAAAGCATATCGGCGCGAGAAAGAATAATAAGAGCCAGAAACATTCAAGAAAAAAGATTCAGAGATGCCGGCAGAAAAATATCAACGAATTCAGAAATGAGCGCCCGCGACATTACCCTTATTTTAAAAATTTCGGACGAAGTGAAAGAAATCCTAAATCGTTCAGCTAGAACTTTGGACCTTTCCGCCCGCTCTTACCATAAAATAATAAAACTGGCCCGCACCATAGCCGACCTTGATTCTTCCCTTGAAATTTCTCCTTCTCATATTTTAGAGGCTATTTCTTACCGCCCCAAACAAAATAAGTATTAAAATATTTTCGGTCTTAATGATATGTTTTTTTTGGTTGTATTATGTTAGTATACAATGTATGAAAAATACCAAAGAAAAAATTGTAAAAAGCCCTGATTTATCAGTTATAAAAAAAAGCCATATAAACAAATGGGTTGTTTTGACTTCTAATTATAAAAGATTAGTTGCCGTTGGAGATACTCTTTCCTCTGCTATCAAAAATGCTGGGAACAACAAATCTAAAGACAGCGTAGTAATTAAAGTGCTTCCAAATTTGGGATACGCTCCGAATGTAATAAGATGAAATTCAAATACACAATTCCCGCTAGCAGTGATGGTATGCCACTATTGGATTCAAGAGGAAAAATGGTAAGAAGACCTCTGTTGCAAATTATTCTCAAAGGAAAGGATGGCAAAGAAATAAATTCTTTCGCTATGATAGATTCTGGTGCAGATACTACCACTCTAAATATTCAGTATGCGGAATTTTTGGGTGTAAGTTTAGACAAAAGCAAAACTAAAAACATAATTGGCATTGGGCAGGGAGTAGTTTCAGTTTATCAAGGACTTTTGCCTTTCAAAATAAAAGAAATGGATATTGATGTAAAAATACCTGCATGGTTTGTTGATAGCCAAAATGTAGATATTCTGCTCGGCCAAGAAGTTTTCTTTGATAAATTCAAAATAAAATTTGAAAAAGACCATGATATTTTTGAGTTGGTTGAGGTTAAAAAATAAATCTTTAAAAAA
>CAYIPT010000007.1:0-34916 GCA_964365465.1 uncultured Candidatus Saccharibacteria bacterium
AGGTTGCTAGGCACCTCCCCGAAGCGTATCGCCGCCACGCCGCGTCCTTCATCGCTATTTCTAGCCAAGGCATCCACCATACGCCCTTGAATTTCTATTAGGAAATTCAAAAACCATTTTACTTACTTTACTTTTCATCCTGCCTTATAGGACTAAATCCTTTAAGGCATTTTTGTTCCACTTCTAACAAACAAAGACCCCCTAGAACATTGCTCCGCAATGTTCGGGCGATCATTTTGATACACAAAATGATTTAGCCTAAACAGATTAGAACAAAGCTCTAAAAGCGATGTTAGAGTGGCATTAAGTTGTCAAAGTGCACATACGTTTTTAAACGAAAAAACCGCTTTTTTGGAAGCGGGCTCAAACCAAGCCAGAGGGAATCTACCCTCTCTTACGCTTCGCAGTTAAATACTTCAAAAACATATGTGTTTCCAGTATACACATCCCAAAAAACCTGTCAATGTTGATAACAAAAACCCTTCGACTATGCTCAGGGTTTTTGTTTAAAATGAATTTTTATTTTCTGTTACTTCTTACTGGACATTTCCTTGCTCATTTTTTCAACCACTCTACCAGCCGCTTCTTGGCCGCCAAGACCGAAAGCCAGGCCCAGACCTAAAGAAAGAGCCACCACCAAACCGGTAAATATTGTTTGAACAAATCCGGAAGCAATGCCAAGCTGGGAAAGGGCCACCAAAATAGCAAAGACCCAAATAACCCACTTGGTAACTGTCGCCAAAAATCCGGCCGATGAGACATCGGCTGACATGGCGGAAGAAAGCACCACTTTTTTCATGGCATCAGCCACAAAACCAGCGGCGATAAGAATAAGGACAGTCACGATTACTTGAGGCAAATAATTAAGTATGTCTCTCAAAAATACGGTTACCTGAGAAAGTTTCAACACCTCAAGGGCGCCGACCAAGAAAACCAAAATCACAAACCAACGAACCAAACCTCCAAGAAAAGCTCCGGAATTCAGGTTGAGACCGCCTTTGTTAAGGAAGTCCTCCACTCCGGCTTTGCGCAAGCCCTCATCAATCTTTATAGCTTTTACAATCTGAGAAACCACTCTGCCCAAAAGAACCCCGATGCCCCAACCTAAAAGAACAATCACGATAGCCACAACCAAGTTTGGCACAAAGCCAATCACGCCAAGCCACAAATTCTTGAACGATAGGGAGAGAACCTCACTCCAAGTTGCTATTGTCATATTTTTTACGATTATTAATATTAAATGAACTAGTAATTACAACATAAAATATACACCCATTGAACATCTTGGCAATATATTTTTGTGGATATCTAAATTTTTATAAACCCAGTTTATTTATGATTTTTTCGTGAGGGTAGTCCAAAATGTCGCGGATGAGCTTGTCAAACATTGAGTGGCGGTAACTAAATTCGGATGTCTCAAAGACGGCATAGCGGATTTCTTTGCCGATTTCTGACTCTATTGTTTTTATTATATTATCAAGCTGATTTTGCTTTAGTCCGTCTCCAACCACAAGCAAATCCACCCGGCTGTCGGGATCTTTTATAAAAATACCGGAGATGATAAGAAGCTGGATTTTGCCGGCTCGGGATATTTTATCAATGATGTCTTTATGCTTGAAAGGATTGATATTGGAAAGAAATGATTCTATGGCCTCTATATAAGGAAATTTAGGGTCCAATGTCCAGCCGTTGGTTCTTTGGCGAAATGTTTGAAGCCCTCTGTTTTTCTGCCTCCTTACCTCTTTTATGTAAAATTTCGGCTTCAGAAAACCCATTTCTCTCAAATTGGCCGTTTCTCTTCTGATAACTTTTTTTGACACCTTGGTTCTTTCGGCCGTTTGGGAAGTGTCAAAAGCCATCTCCGGATTAAATAGAAAAAGCTTTATCACTTTAACCTTGGCTGCGCTTCCAAATAATTTCTCAAGTATATCCATATTGTTCGCATTCTACCCTACCGCCCCATTTTTTCCAAAGGTTGATTTATAATTGGTGATATGTTTTAATTGGGGATGGAGAGGAGGAATGAATCGTGTTCTATATTGAGGCTTTTTGCAAGAACGACGAGTATCGTGATTTTCCACTAAAAATTTGTGGCCCATACGGGTCAAAGAAAGAGGCCGAGGAAAACCTGAAAAAGAATGGGTGGAAGCGTGGTGTGCATATAGGATTTTTTTCAAAAACCAAACAAGGAAGGGTATTGCTTGCCCAAATTCATTCCATGGATGAGTTGCCATAGCACAAACTGCCCCGCCGCGCCAGAGAGATGCGGGCGGGGTAATTCTTTTTTAAAAATTATCTATATACATTCTTCCTGTTTCCAACTTTAAGAATAAAAATAGTGTTTTTAATAACATCAAACATTGCCCGATAATCTCCAATTCTAAATCCGTAATCACCAAAACGAGAATCTGTTATGGGCTCGGCAAATATTAGTGGGTCTTTTTGCTTAATATAAAAATCAATTTTGTTGACGATTCTTTTTTGAACATCTTTTGGAAGTTTTTTGAGTTCCCGGAAAGCTGATTTAGAAAATTCAACTTTCATACATAAATTATTTTAGTTTTAGCTTCTTTTTTGCTTCTTTCAAAGAAATCGTTTTTTTATTTGCAACTTCTTTTCTGGCTTTTTCTATATCGTTCATTAAATTTTCTGAATTAAACATGTCCAAATTTTCTCTCATATCCTCATATTCAGACAATGGAATAATCACTGCTGGCAGCTGACTAATTTTTTTAGGTATTTTGAACCTTTTTGTTGTATCTGTATAAATTGTTGTTGTCATACTTTTTATTGTATCACACCTTCATTTTTTCCAAAGGTTGATTTTTTAATTCAAGTATGCTATTATTGAAACCAGAAGAAAGGAAGGTGTACTTTGATTTTTCTAGTCCCCTACGCATACGATCGCATGCCTGGCGGCAAACCCCGCAAAGGAGTTCCGCCCAATCGTCTCGGCAGCAAAGCGAGATGTGATGCTCTACTTGCTGTTATCCAAAAAAATCGTCTGGAGCATTGCCATTTTGTTTTTACGGCTGGATACAGTAAAGAATCACCAAAAGTTCCAACAAAAGTGGGTGAGATTTCTATGTGTTGGGAGATGGCAATATACATAGAATCGCAAGAAGCAGGAGTGGGATTGGGCTTGTGGCGAATTTCTACCGCATGGGGAACTTATGAAGAAACTCTGCATGCAATAAACTTCATTGGCTTAGACAGCTTTATACCGCCACCAGATGAAGTTTGGGTGAGCACGAACCTCGGCCACATGCCTCGCGTTTGGCTTTGCTGGTTCTTCCTGAAGCCCAAGGGGTGGAAAGTCCACTTCGTAGTCGCTAACCATTCGTTTACACTGAAGGAATACTTCCAAGAAACCGCTAAGTTCTTGGGATATCTCTACCGCTTTGTTTTCAAGAAGTGGTGATGCCGAGAAGATGCCCTTCTCGGTAAACGGCTCAGCGCCCCAGCGTGCTGAGCCGTTAATTTTTTGATATAATTTACCCATGAAAAACTATTTCCAAGGAAACAGCGAGCATCCTAAGCATATTTCGGTAGGGGCAATTGTCTTAAACGACAAAAACGAAATCTGCTGCCATCATTTTGATTCCGTAAAAACAGATTTCCAAGGATATTGGAAAGAACAACATCTTGAAGATTTTTATATTTTGATGCGGGAAACAGTAGAGCCAAACGAAACTCTGGAAAGCGCTTTGCATCGCGGACTTATGGAAGAATTTGGAATTGAAGCAGAGTTTGTAGATTATGTCGGTTCTATTCAAAGCCATTTCCAAAGCAAGAGAGTTGAAATAGAAAAAACCACTTTATACTTTTTATGCAAGCTTAAAAGTCAGGATTTGAGCAAGAGAGGAAGCGGAGATGTTGAAGATCAAAGCCAGATTGAGTGGCATACTGCCGATTTTCTTGTTCCAAAAATGAAAAAGCAATCTCAAAAATACGGCCGAACTGACATAGATGAATCTAAGATTTTAGAGAAAATAAAAAATCCCCAGTAAGGGGATTTTTTATTTTACTTAAGTGTAACTTTGCCGCCGGCTTCTTCTATTTTTTTCTTAAGATTTTCGGCATCTTCTTTTTTCATGTTTTCAGCAAGTACTACAGGTGCGCCATCGACTTTATCTTTGGCATCTTTAAGACCGAGCGCCAAAATTTCTTTAATTACTTTTATAACCGCGATTTTCTGAGCGCCAGCGTCTGTGAGTTCAACCGTAAATGTTGATTTCTCTTCTTTACCCGCCGTAGCTTCAGCGGAGGCGGGTCCCGCCGAGACCACTGCCGTCGCGCTCACACCAAACTTATCCTCAAAAACTTTCACCAGTTCATTGAGGTCCAAAACGGACATTTTTTCAATTTCTTCTACAATCTTGGCAAACTTAGCGGGCACTTTTGTTTCTTCCTTTGGCTCGCTAGAGCTTTCAGCGGAAGCGGCTGTTTTTATTTCATCTGACATATTTTTAATTTAGTAATTGTTAATCTTTTCTTCTCTTCCCTCTCTTAAAATAAGAGAGAGGCTGGGGGTGAGTTATTTGCTTTTTGCAATTTCCCCCAACGCTACGGCAAACCTCTGTATCGGCGAATTAATAACATTAACAAACATGCCGCGCAAAACTTGAAGGGACGGAATGGTTGCGATATTCATCATTTCTTCAAGTGATTTGAACTTTTTTTCAAAAATGCCGCCAGCAATGGAAATTTTGTTGTCCAGCTTTTTTTGAAATCCATATATTTCTCGAGCGGGAGCGAGTTGATCATCACCAAATACCAAAGCCAGTTCCCCTGCAAATTTTGGCGCGCCGCCATCTATTTTGGCTTCATCCAAGACCTTGCCGAACAGGGATTTCTTGACTACCAGATAGTTCACATCTTCTTTTTTAAGGGTCCGCCTGATTTCAGAGGCCTCTTTAACCAATAATTTGTTGAAATTCACAAAGACAATTGATTTAGAGTCCGAAATTACTTTCTTCAGTCCAGCAATAATTTCCTTCTTCTTTTCTTTTGTAATTGCCATAATTATAATTTTTTAGGCAAAATAAAATCGACCACACGGCCGAATAAAATTAGATTAACTTTGCGTAGGATTTATGGATACCTACGGTCTTCAAGCCGTTATTTAAAGAATACTCTTTTTATAAAACTTGTCAATCTGGCCACAAAACCTTCTGATTTTGGCGCTTCATAAATTATATTCTCCATGCTAGTGGTTGCTTGTGATAAGTTTTCTTGTCTTGAGGAATTTGAAGGGTTATTTTTAATTTTTATATTTTGTATTTTGCTTTTAATGACAAGAGCTTCATTCTTGTAATTTTCCAAATTTTGAGAAATCTCGCTTATATTTACTTCTTTAACCGGAGCGACAGCAAAAACTTCTTCGCCTAAAGAATTTTTAAGGCGAGTTCCCAAACTATTATCCAAACCGCGCATAGTCAAAAGATTTTTATCCAATTTGATGGAAGAGCGAGGCAAAATTATAGTATTGGGCTGAAAGATAAATCCTTTGCCTTCATTTTCCAGTTTCCAGTTGAAAAGATTTATCTCCGCATTGCCGTTATTTGAAATTTCTAAATATTCTCCCTTATCTGATATTGATATATCTGAGTCGGCTACTTTGACTTTTAAGCGGCTGACCGAAAAAATATCTCCCGCCTTGGCGCTTAAAACCACTGCGTAATCTCCCGGGTATTTGTAAGTGTGGCTGACCAAAGGGCCGGTTCCAACATTACCATCGCCAAATGACCAGCTTAATTCCGGACCGGCTGAAGTGGTATTTTTCTTCACCGTCGCCTGAAACCAGATAGGGCTGCCTGGAGAAGTTGTTCTGTCACTTCCGGCCAAAACCTCCAATTGGGCGCTTAACGAAGAAACATTATTAGTACTACTTCCTCCGGAGGACGCTGAACCAGATGAGGAAGAATCACTTGAAGCGCCCAAAACTTCCCCGGAAGTGTTTGAGTTGTTCTCGGAAGAATTTTGTGACGCGCCGGAAGAGATTATGATTTGTTGATTGGCGCCCAGTTCTATGCCGCTATCCCCGCCTTTAATATTAACGGTAATTGTAAAGTTTCCCTCTGCCGAATCACGATAATAAAAAGTGCGGTTAGCTGTATTTTTGTTCATATAGGTTGTAGCTGGATTTCCAGTACTCCCCAAAAATTCACCCGTTGGAGAAGTAGATATAAACTGGAGGTCCAAGGTCTCCGGAGTTTGAAAAGAATTGCCGCTTGAGTCCTGAGTTTGAATGGTGATGGGACCAGAAAGAGTGTTTGGTTTAATGGATTGGGAATCGGTTGTAAATACAATTTTTTCCACCCCTGCGGCATAAGCAGAGGCGGCATACATTATTAACAAACTAATAGCGATAATAACCAAAAATCCTAAAGTAAACTTAAAGAAGGTCTTATCAAAGTAACGCATCCCGTTAGAAGTTTAAATTATAATCACCACCTCAATCTGTATCCCATTAGACTTCTAACGGGACGCATAAATACATGATACCAAAACACACTGGGTTATCCAGTGTGTTTTGTGGAATTTCAATTTAATTGCCCAGGGCTTTTAGTTTGGCTTGAAGTTCTTGAACCTGCTGAAGCAAGGTGTTGATTTGGGCTGTGATAGCGCTTATTTGCGCTGATGTTAGCCCAGTGGTCGCTGAAGCGTTTGACGCAGGATTGGCCATAAAGATCTTATTCAACTGAGCCCTTGTTGCTGGCCCCACTATTCCTAGCTGGTTTATACCATATTTTGCTTGATAAGCTTTAACAGCTTTTTGGGTAATAGGACCAAAATATCCCGTGGCTTCACCTTTAAAGAATCCCTCGCTCAATAATCTGGTCTGTAGATTTCGCACATCATCACCTGTTGAACCAACAGAGAGACCGCGATTAAAAGCCGCTTGAGGAGCAGCAGCTATTAAAGCTGGCAGAGCAGGATTAGGTGTTGCTGGCGTTATTGGAAGTGTTGTGCCACCTCCTCCTCCACCCCCTCTGCCACTAGAACTACCGCTAGTATTGCTAGTACTCGTGGTAGGAACGGTGCAAGCAGAAGAACCAACGGTAACAGTTACATTGCTGGAAGCCGCTACAGGAAGAAACACGGATACGGCATCAGATGCGGTACAAGTGTTCACCACTTTGATTTCAGAGCTACCTGTTCCACTAAGAAATATTCTATCCGTTGAAGTAAACTGAATTTGAGAGTTAGTCAACAACACAAAAGAAAGAGTGTTTGCATCAACCGTAATTGACTCCACCACTGCGCTAAAACCGGAAACACTAAAGTTATACCCGCCGACAGTTACGGTGGTATCGGTTGTCAAAGTCACATCATTATAAGCCGCTCCGGCCACAAACGGCACAAGCAATATACAAAGACAAATTAATAATTTTTTCATTTTCATAATTTTGGTGGTTTATTTTACAACAATATAACTAGCCGTTCCAGAAGCGGTATTTGCCGCTACAGGCCAAGTATAAACAGCTCCAGTTAAGTTTGAAATATTTAACTGAATATAACCGGCTGTAGTTGACGCACTTGCACCAGTAAGGCGGAGACCACCAGAAGTGGTTCCCGCAGTTGTGGTAGAAAGTGTCGCAACAACGAAATCGCCTGCAGTCACACCAGTAAGAGCTGACCCAGCATCTCCTGCAACAGCATCCCAGGCCAAAGTTCCCTGACAATCTACGACAACCGTTGAGGTAGCCGCGATTGTGGCCGCATAAGGTTTAATGTAACAAGTTCCGGCGTTTACTCTAGTAACTGCAGTTCCACTTGAACCAACTTTTAATGATGTGCCCATAGTAACTGCTCCAGTAAGAGTTGAGCCCAGATCAACTTGGAGCGTACCAGCTGTTACTATATTTTCACTAATAGTTGTTGCCGCATTTACTAAACCGGTGACAAAAAGCACCGATAAAACAACGGCCAATATTACAGAAACTGGACCTCGACTAACAATCTTTCTAAAAACATTTTTTATATACATAAAATTTTTTAATTAATAAAATTTTGCTAATAACAATTTTGACCAGAAAGATTTTATTCTTTCTTTAAACTCAAATAATTATAACAGTATTATTTTTTATAGAGCCAAATAAAGTGTTGATAACTTTTTTATTTTTTTACAAATAACTTTTTTATGCAAACCCAACTTCGCTACCCCCTTCGCACAAGGCTACGGCGGGTCAAAGAAAGCTTCGCTGGGCAAGCAAAAACCCCGCTGTGAAGCGGGGTTTTTGCGAGTATCACAAGTACTCTTAAGTTTACACGATTAAGGGAAGGTTACATCAGAAGTTCTCCAGTCAGATTCACCAGACATAAAGGTAGTATTTGTTGTACCTATATAACCCGGAGCTGACCAATTCAATCTGGCCACACCAACCGAATACAAACCAACTCCAGAGTTAATGACTCCTGTTTGATTGCTTCTACCTTGGATACTGAAGGTTACAGGAACTGTAACTTCAGAACCTTCAGCCAATGAACAACTGTTGGTCAAAGTACCAACAACGCAGGTTGATGGGAAGGTAATAGAAGTTGAGGTGGCGGCACTGCTGTTAGTTGCGTTGGATGAACCATTTACATAAATGGTAAAGGCTGTAGTGCTTGATACAAACGGACTAGAAGTGGCCTGGCTCGTACCAAAGTCCAAAGCGGCACCGACCGCCTTAATTTTTATGTTGAAGGTAGCAGCCAAAGTTGAAGTAGAGTTTATGTTAGAGCCAGCTCCCTGGGGTACACCGTCCGTAGCAACACTCTTGGAAACGAGAGTGAACTCAGGACCGATATATAGTACTCCAACTTGGTTACCGGTAGCCGTACCGCTATCCGTAACCGAATCACCTTTCGTATTCTCGTCAGTGATGCCAGTTGAAGAAGCACTAGCTGTGAAGTTAGAGATTGTACCATTAGCACCTCGGATGTCAACCTTAACAGTAAAGGTTTTGGAGGTATCTTTGGGAACAGTGTAATCTAAATCACTGAAAACTGCAGTGTTTAAAGATCCCACTGTTGCGTTAGCGAGCAATGTCGAACCTTCATAGAGGTAGACAGTGGTTGAAGCTGTGGCTCCACCTGTTCCTGCCTTGGCAACAGCGATGTTCATATCGGTGATAGTGACAGCATCTTTTTCCGCCTTCATGTCAAACACCAAGACAGAAAGTTTGTCGCACTCATTCTCGCTTGCACCAGAAGTACAAACAACATCAGTTTTCTTTGGTGTTGATGAATTCAGAGATACAGTCAAAGTAGCTGACTCGGCAAGGGTAGAGGAAATGGTTGGAGTAGCGGCGATAGCCGTGGTGCCAGAATACTGGTCAATACCGGCTCCGTCAACTGCGCGAACACCACTGGCGGCAACTGCGATAGTGTAAGTTTCTGTAGTGGTGTTATCGTAATCACCCGAATCAATTGCGTCAAACAAGTCAGCTTTGATCAAGTAGGTCTTGGAACTGCCTTTTGGAACGATTGAATTGAAACCAGCGATAGTTATAAAGTAATCGCTTCCATCCTTAATAACTGTTGAGGAGTTAAGGTCAATTGAAGCGAGAACATTGCCTCCCTCTGTCACATACAATTTCTTGTATATTTTGTTGTAGAACTTTGTGTCTGAATCACCTGTAACTTGGTCTAAGTCAAATTTCATTCTTTGAACAGCCATATCAGAACCAGAAGATGTCACTTTGATGCCCAAGATAGCAACTTGAGTGTCTCCCTCATAGACTGTTGATACTGTGCCAGCGCTTGATTCGGTAGCGGCAATAGTGCCTTCAGCTCCAGGAGTAGTGATAACACCAGCAGGAACGGTTGTGCCGGGAACGGTTGTGCCGGGAACGGTTGTGCCGGGAACCACCACCGACAAAGAATTTACTTTAGCTCTGGTGATTGGACCAAAATATCCAACAGCTGGAGAAATTCCGGCTGATGCTTGATATGAGGCCAAGGCGGACTTGGTCAAAGGACCAAAGTAGCCCATGGCAACTCCGACGGGCATAACAAGGTTTCCCTTGGACACCAAGAATTGCTGGAGAGCAGTAACTTCTGCGCCTTTTGAACCAACTGTTAAGTCGGTTGTAAAGGTTGTGGCAGAACCACCACCAGTAGTTGCGCCTCCGGAGATCTGCACTTGAAGTTGGGCGATCATAGCTAACAAGCTATTGATCTGAGCTGTAAGTTCGGCAGTAGTTTGAGCAGAAGCCACAACTGGCATAACGCTCAAAACCATTGCCACACCCACGGCGCCCGCAAACAATTTCGATTTTAAATTTAACATATTTTTGAATTCGTCTGAAACTTCACTTTTATTTTAAAATTTTTGTGAAGCATCAAACAACTAATAATTACCAAACTAATAAATAATAAATTGAACTAATTCCATCGCTTCTTTAATCGACAAGAAACAGCGGATTTAGTAACAGAAAGAATTTTACCGCCTTAATCCAATACTTGCAAAAGCAAACATGTGGATAAGGCATTGGCTCAAGTATTGCATATTTGATAAATGAAGGCAAGGGGAACCCTTTAAGGGTTCCCCTTGCCTTCTATATAATAGAATATCGACTCCATCTTCTCTCTCCAACTTTTTTTATTTTTTTCTCATTTATAAGCTGGTTTAACTCTCTTTGGACTGTTTTTTCGCTACAACCCACTATATTTGGCGCTATGTCCTTTATACTTATATTATTATGTCCTTTAATAAAATCCAGGATCATATTTTTTCTTAAGTCCTTCCTTTTATGTCCATTGCTGTTTTTCGCTTCATTTATTCTGCCATTTTCTATCATATTCTTTCGTCCATTTCTATTCCCATTTTTATAAACTTCACTGAAATTATCATCAATATTTACAATCAAAGATTCCTTAAATATGCTTTTAACAGAAGCATTTTTATCATCATCAAATTTTTCGGAGAATTTTTTAAGTTCCAAAACAAACGAATGGAATTCTTCTTTGATGATATTGCCGTTCATTTTGGAAATCAAACCGGAAACAGAAGCAATGTCTAAAATAGACATAAGTTCTAGAGAATTTTTTTCAATATCAGCAGTTAATTTTTTTGTATCATTAAAATTTATGTCTTTTAAGTTAACAGACATAGAAACTTGATCAAGAGATAATTTTTTCATTTTTGTCCTCAATTCTTCATTTTGGTCTATAACGTTGGAAATAACAAAAACAGCTGCGGCTAATCTGTAGGATTTATTATATATACTCACAAAATCATTGTTTTTCTGTACTATTTCATTCATCCCGTTAGAAATTACTTTTAATTAACACCATGCTTTTGAATCACATTAGATTTCTAACGGGATTCATAAGAGACATCTTATTTGTCCTATAACTTTTTGTGTCTTTTACATTAAACATTATCGGACTTAAAAAATCAAACAGCGACTTTTATGACCTTATGCTAAAGGATAATCTGTCCTTTATGAGAAGTCAACCCCGTTTCACTTTTTAAAATTATTAAAAATTTTAATATGGTATAATTTGAGTATGGGAAGAAAGAAGAAAGAAAATAATAGAGATGCGGATTTCGGATTAAGAAAATTAAAAGATGAGACCGTTTCCTGGATTTTTGCTGTATCTTTTTTTGTTCTATTTATTATCTTTATACTAGCGCCTTTCGGTATGGCTGGCGCCGTAGGCAATAAAGTATATGGTATATTAAAAATTCTGTTTGGCTTTGGATATTTTTTATTGCCCCTTTTGTCACTTCTTCTTTCCATTTCATTCGCCAAATCAATCAAGCACTCTTTGGGCGCTATTCGCGTCTTTGGCGCCGGATTATTTTTCCTCTCTTCCCTGGCTTTGTTTGATTTAGCTTTTTTGAGCAAGGGCGGAAAAGTTGGAAATTTATTACACCAACCTTTAGTAAAATTATTTGATGTTTATGCCACTGCTATTATTTTAGGAGCTCTTATTTTTATAAGCATTTTGGTTATTTTCGATGAGACCCTTAATATTTCTTCTTTGCTTAATATTTTTAGAAAAAAAGAAAAAGAGGAAGAGGAAGAAAAAGTGGAAAAAGAAATTAAAATATTGGACAGTAATGGGTCCGTAAAAAATTACCAAGAAAAATTGTCCCAGGCATCTTCTGTCAGGCAAGGCGTTATTCAACCAGAGAGTGATGATTTTAGAATTCATAAAAACAACGCTTTTAAGCTTTACGTTCCTCCCCCGCTTTCTCTTTTGGAAAGAGATCGGGGCAAACCGGAGGTTGGAGATATTAAAGCGAATTCAAATATTATAAAAAGAACTCTGCAAAATTTTGGCATTATTGTCGAGATGGATGAAATATCTATCGGACCATCTGTAACGAGATATGCATTGAAACCGGCCGAGGGAGTCAAACTTTCCCGAATTTTAGGGTTGCAGAATAACTTGGAATTGGCTTTAGCCGCTCATCCGGTACGCATTGAGGCCCCTATTCCCGGCAAATCCTTGGTCGGCATTGAAATTCCAAATTCAACAAAAACTTTAGTGGGTCTCGGCTCGCTCCTATCTCAAAGCGAATATGCCGATTCTGAAAAGTCATTGCTTGTGGCTTTAGGCAAAAGCATATCCGGCTCATCTATTTTTGCCAACTTGGGCAAAATGCCTCATCTCTTAATAGCCGGGGCCACTGGCAGCGGAAAATCAGTGACCATTCACTCCGTCATTACTTCCCTATTATTCCGCAATTCGCCGGAAAATTTGAAATTTATAATGATAGATCCCAAAAGAGTTGAGTTGACTCAATACAATAAAATCCCCCACCTTCTAACTCCGGTCATCACGGATGCCAAAAAGGTCATCATGTCCCTGAAGTGGGCCTCTAAAGAAATGGAACGCCGCTATGATATTTTGGAAACAAGCAAAGTGAGAGATATTGAGTCCTATCATAAAAACATACTTTCACCCATTTTGGAGAAATTTAAAAAAGATAAAATCGGAGAAGTGCCGGATCTTATGCCTTACATTATTATAGTGGTGGACGAATTGGCAGATATAATGCAGGCCTATCCGAGAGAGCTTGAGTCAGCCGTTATTCGGCTAGCTCAAATGAGCCGAGCCGTCGGCATTCATCTGATTCTTTCAACTCAAAGGCCAAGCGTTAATGTTATAACGGGACTTATAAAAGCCAACATTCCGACTCGCATCGCCCTGCAAGTGGCTTCTCAATTTGATTCGCGAACCATTCTTGACTCTGCCGGAGCGGAAAAGTTGCTTGGCGCAGGAGACATGTTATATCTCTCGGGAGAAATGTCCAAACCCATTCGACTCCAATCCCCTTTCATATCGGAAACAGAAGTTAAAAAAGTGGTGGAATATCTGGTAAAAAACAATGAAGACGAAATACCGACCGATATAAATATGGAAGCCTATCATTCCAAAAATGTTTTGTTTGAATCTCTCACCAGCAAAGACGGCGACGTTGATGACGATCTTTATGAAGAAGCCAGAAAAATAGTAATCGGAGCGGGCAAGGCTTCCACTTCATATTTGCAGAGAAAATTGCGCATTGGCTATGCCAGAGCGGCACGGCTCATGGATATTTTAGAAGAAAGGGGCGTTATTAGCGGCGGTGATGGAGCTAAACCAAGGGATGTGCTCGTCAAACCGGAAGGCAACCTGCCTGTCGACGAAACAGAATTCATCACCGATCAAAACCAAGAAATTAAAAATGAAGTGTGAATTCGAAAGTGGTTTTAATATAAAGTTTTTTGTAGTTATTCTCTCAGTTTTGTTTCTTATTTCTTATGGTGTGTTCAACGCCAGAAGTTTAATAACGGGCCCGGTCATAGAAATATTCAGTCCAGCGACAGAGACAGAAACGATGGAAAATGTTATAACCATCAGAGGCAGAGCAATAAATATGATCTTTATAAGTGTGAACGAAAAACCCATATTTGTTGACAAAGAAGGCCTATTTGAAGAAAAATTGCTGCTTTCCCCCGGTTCTAATATAATAGAAATCAGGGCCAAGGACCGCTTCAAAAAAGAAGTACTGGAAACAATTAAAATATATTACAAGCAAAGTTAAGAATATGACTAAAAAAGAAAAAATAAAAAAAGAAACTAAAAGCGTTGATTCCGGAATAGAAGACGCTCTTAGAGAAATAAAAACAAAATTTGGAGACGACTCCATTATGATGTTGGGTGAAAAGCCCCATGTTGACGTCAATACTATTCCCACTGGTTCAATTGGTTTGGACGCCGCCCTTGGCGTTGGCGGTGTGCCAAGAGGCAGGATTATAGAGATATTCGGGCCTGAGTCGTCAGGCAAAACCACTCTGGCTTTACATATCATTGCCGAGGCCCAAAAACTAAACGGTATCTGCGCTTTCATAGACGCCGAGCACGCCATGGACCCGGAATATTCCCAGCGGCTGGGAGTTAAAATAGACCAGTTGCTCATTTCCCAGCCGGACAACGGCGAGCAAGCCCTTGATATAGTGGACTCATTGGTTCGTTCCGGCAAAATTGATGTGATAGTCATTGATTCGGTTGCAGCATTAACACCAAAAGATGAAATAGAGGGAGATATGGGCGCTTATCATGTTGGCAAGCAGGCGCGGCTTATGTCTCAAGCTCTGCGCAAACTCACCGCCATTGTGGCTAAATCAAAAACGGTTGTCATATTTATAAACCAAATCAGAATGCAAATTGGCGTTATGTTTGGCAATCCGGAAACCACTCCCGGAGGCAAGGCATTGAAATTTTATACTTCTGTCCGTTTGGATATCCGAAGGATCGCCCAGATAAAAAAGGGAGATGAAATAATGGGGGGCCGCGTCCGTGTCAAGGTTGTAAAAAACAAAGTAGCCGCCCCTTTCAAGCAAACCGAGTTTGACCTTATGTATAACGAAGGCATTTCCCGCGAAGGCGAAATCATCGCTCTTGGCGAAAAAATGGGTATAGTCCAAAAGTCCGGTAATTCTTATAAATACTTGCCCGCCGGAGCTTTAGCGAAGGAGGGTGGCGAGATTGTCCTCGGCCGCGGCTATGACGCCACCCGCCAATTCCTTAAAGCCAAAGAAAACAAAAAAATAACGGAAGAAATTCTCAAACTCATCCGCAAAAAACTTATTGAAAACGCCGGCTCGATAGTGCCGGTCAAAGAAACTGAAGAAACGGAAAGCGAAGAGTAACCATAAACGTGTTATAATGGTCTTTTAGTATATATGATCAAAATAGACGAGAAAAAATATAGGAACGCCATCATCTTTTTCGCCCAAAAAATACAGAATGGCACATTAGGAAAACTTAAACTCATGAAGCTATTGTATTATCTTGATTTTGATTTTTTTGAAAAATACGGAAAATCAATAACAGGTGATGAATATCTGCGTTTTGAAAACGGGCCCGTGCCTCGTATGGCAGAAAAAATAATAAAGGAAATGAATGGCAAAGAAATAAAAATTACTCATCGCAAAACAAAAGAAGGATTAAATGACCAGCAACATATAGAAGCCACTGGTGATTTTGACATTAACGTTTTTACAAAAGAAGAAATTATAATGCTAGAGGAAATCGCTTCAAAATGGGAAAAATTTTCGGGTTCAGAGATGAAAACAGCCACTCACGGAGAAGCGCCTTGGATATCTACAAACCCCAACGAAGTGATTGATTACAACTTGGCATACTACAGAAACAAATATGGGGAAATGGCTAACGTTTAACAGTTATGGAAATTTTGCGGCATGAAGACATTGAAAAAGATTTAAAAAAGTTAAGTCGCTTCCCCGCCCCAAAAGAATCATTGGAAGCGTGGGAAAGATTGCTTTTACTCAAAGGAGTACATGAAACCCCGGCCATTAATCAGTGTTCAGGATTTGACGAAAATAGAATTTATAAAGGTAGAATCATCCCATTAAAAGAAAAGTTTGGAAAATCAAAAGGTTACAGAGTGATTCTCCAAGTTGTGGAAGAAAAATATAAAATTTTAGTTTTTAGCCGACATGGAATTTATAAAACTGAAAAAGAATTATTAAAACTAATCAAAGAAAGGCTGGAAAAATAAAATTTTTTATAAAAAGGAAACCGCCGAAGCAGTTCCCCGCTTCGGCGATTAAATATCAGCGAGTGCAAACGAAATGTCGCTCTGCATCTCCAAAAGAACACTTTCTGATGATGTTTGTGTGGCATCGAAATGTTTGTCCGACAACTCGTCGGATGATTCAGAAAGCCGAATATCCACACGAAGATCCCTGGCTCGTTGAGTACATTCCCTCGCCCATTCTTGGGCTGAAACATCTGATGGAAATGGCCCAACTGAGAAAAGGACGGTGACGAACTGGCAAAACTCATTTGGTTGAGCATAACTCAAGATCATATGCATTTTTTTATCCTCCGATGATATTATATACTTATTCATTATAAAAGTCAAGTATATTTTGGCCTTAATTTAAGCTATATTTTAAGCCATGTTTGAATACAACGAAATAACACTTGGAAAAGTGATCATATTTGATAATGAACCGTGGGAAGTTATTGCGAGCCATGTTTTTAGAAAACAACAAAGAAAGCCTGTTAATGCCACTAAACTTAGAAATTTGATTACGGGCAGAGTAACCGAGTATTCTTTTCATCAATCTGAAAAGGCCGAAGAAGCCGATTTGGAATTTAAAGACATAAAGTTTATTTATACACAAAAAAATGAATATTGGTTCCATGAAGACGGCGACCCCTCCAAGAGATTTGCTTTGAAAGAAGAACAAATAGGATATGGTTCTAAATTCTTAAAAAAAGACGCTATAGCTAAAGCGATGATTTTTGACGACCCTTCGAATCCCTCAGGGCAAGGCAAAATAATAGGCGTGAAGATGCCAATAAAAGTAGAACTTAAAGTGGTAGAAGCTCCGCCAAATATGAAAGGAAACACGGCTCAGGGCGGAAATAAGGTTGTGAAAGTAGAAACCGGCGCCTCAGTCAACGCTCCTCTTTTCATAAACGAAGGCGACACCATTCGCGTCAACACCGAAAATGGCGAGTATGTCGAGCGTGTTTGATGGCAAGAGAAAGTTTTTTTATATTCGGTGGAAACACCGGTTTTCTTTTTGGAAAGCATTACCAAAATAAGTAGACAAAATTATAACGGCATTATACTATCATAAGCGGAGGCGCACCTTGGAAGAATACCAACATTTACCGTGTTTAAATCCAAACTGCAACGCTACTCTAAGGTTGACGGTTTCGGAGACGGATTACGGCAAGAATGTTTCAATCACTTGTCCCGTATGCAGAACAAGATGTCAAACAACAATAGTTAACCAAGAGAGAATGAAAGAACTGTTGCAGAAATTAACCTCCGCAACAGAAAGAGCAATCCATGAGAGCGAAGAAATTGACGAAGCCATGCATGAAATAAACGAAGCCGGCTTCATAGTAAGCGGTTTTATTCTCGCAACGGAATTAGCGATTATTCGAAATTCTGAGCCGGAAGTTGAGGGTGAAAAGATTAAACCCCAAATTGAATTTACATCCGGCGACAGAAAGTTTGCACAGAGCGCCCACATCAAACTGGAAGACGAGGAAAACAACTAGTCATGCAGAAATTCTCAAGCCCCGCATTTGCCAAGCAAATGCGGGGCGTTTCATTTTATTGCTTACCTCTCTTTTTGAGTGGATTTTTCAATGCATTACAAAAATTCTAGAAAATGTGCTAGCTTTTATTTGGGGGTGTAGAAATGGAAAGCCATGAATGTCCTGACTGCCGAAAAGATCCGGGCTATAAAACCTGCTCTGCTTGCAAAGGCGTCCGGGGTCGCTGCATAAAATGCGGCGGCACCGGAAAAGAAAGGTGCCCAAACCCAAAATGCAATCACGGGCGAATCGGCGAACTGGCGGGGACCACTTTAGATCTTCAAGCAGATCTTTACTAAAGGGCCCCCGCCCTTTTCAAAGTGTCAAAGGTGCCCTTTGACACTTTGACATCCTGAGGGTGTGGTGTAATTCGGTTGCTTAAAAAATGCCATATTTTATCTTTGTCTTCATGGGAAATGTCGTCCCAACTTCTTAATCCTAAATCGGGATTTAATAATTTTTTAGCTTCATTATTTTGTTCACTCCAAAGTTTAAACATGATTTTAAAATTGATTATTTTTCACAATCTTATCACTTGACAAAAAATTTGCAAAGTTGTTTGTAATATAATCTGTGGATAACTTTCGGTTTTCTTTCGGTTTTATATTATATAATTAAGTATATGCAAAATACACTTACTCCAAAAAAGAAAAAAATATTGGATTTTGTAAATTTGTATAAAACACAAAAAGGTTATTCCCCTACCCAGGAAGAGATACGAAAAAAACTGAAGCTAAAATCAATATCTACCGTAAATCAGCATTTGCAAGAATTAAAACAGTCCGGCTTCATTAAAAAACCCAAAAACAAACAAAGAGCCATAATGTCTGCCAAAGATATGGGTGTGATAGAAGTTCCAATACTCGGAACCATAGCCGCCGGTATGCCGATAGAAGCCATAGAAATTCCGGATGAATACATAACATTGCCTAAAAGCGATCTGGGGCAGGGCAAACACTACGCGCTAAGAGTCAAGGGGAACAGTATGATTGACGATGGCATATTTAATGGAGACATGGTGGTTATAAGAGAGCAAAAAACAGCAGAAGATGGGCAGACAGTCGTTGCGATTATTGATGATAACGAAACCACATTAAAAAAGTTTTACAAGGAGAGCAAGAGAATCCGTCTGGAACCGCGAAACCCAGCCATGCAGCCTCTTTTTAGGACAGATGTGGAAATAAGGGGAATTGTTGAAAAGATAATATCCAACCTAAACACAGACGAATATTCTTTGGCCAAAAGCAGTTTGGCATATAGAAAAAAGGTTTTCCTTGATCGTATAAAAAGCGGGAGCGAGACAAATAAATATAAAAGGGTTGCCTTATCTACAATAAGATACGCCGGAGGAAAAAGTTTAGCTGTTGGGCATGTGGTTGAATTAATTCCAGATAATGTAAAAAGGGTTGTTTCCCTTTTTTTTGGCGGAGGATCTGTTGAAATAGCCATAAGCAAACATCTTGGTTTAGAAGTTATCGGTTATGATATTTTTGACATACTATGCAATTATTGGAAATTTCAGATAGAAAGTCCAAAATTATTGTATGAAAAATTAAGGAAATTAAGGCCCGATAAAAAAACTTTTGAAAAGATACGCTTAATCTTAAATGATGTTTGGAAGAAAAAAATAAAATTGGATCCACTGACTCTGGCAGTTTATTATGTCTACAATTTTAATTTGTCATACGGCCCAGGATTTATGGGTTGGTCTTCAGATATTTATTTAGATTCGGTAAAATACCAGAGAATGCTAGAGAGGATCAGGAACTTTAAACCAAATGATCTAAAAGTTGAACGGGCAGATTTTAGAGATGTTATCAAAAAACATAATAATGATTTCCTTTATTGCGACCCGCCTTATTATCTTGGCGAGGACTCAAAAATGTTCAGGGGTATTTACCCTATGAGAAATATCCCCGTGCACCACAATGGATTCCCGCACGCAGAATTGCGAGACTTATTAAAAAACCATAAGGGAGGTTTTATTCTTTCTTATAATAACTGCCCAACAATACGGGAATATTATAAAGAATTCCGACAATCTTTTCCTTCGTGGCAATACACCATGGGGCAAGGAGAGACCCGCATCGGCAAAAACAGAATCCAAAACGGCGATAACCATATCAAAGAATCGCACGAAATTATTATTTACTGCCCGCCCAGAAGTTAAACTTTGTTGTCTATTCTATACTTAGCGTAACTTTGTCTAATCCACTTTGGCCATCTATAGCCTGCTCCTTTTCCTCTGCTTTGAAAATGCCAATCTGGGTATTTACCAGTTACACTTTTATAATCTTCATTACATTTTTCTTCCATTTCCTTAAAAGCAACAATGGTACCTTTTACATTACCAAACATGCCCTTAATCTCTGTTTTAACCTCTTTGGAAACTATCACATAGAATTCGACTTTCTTACCGGCTTCAAGCTCTTTCTGTAATAAAAGATGGATACCATAACTTCTAATGCTAGGCCCTCCTTGCATAGCACCTTCATAAAAATTCATGGTCGATTTTATTCCGCCTTTCCCCTGTGAACCTCCAATTTTCTTTATTATTTTGTTGATTGCAATAATATACACAAAACCAACTCTTTTCCTCAATGCGTTTTCGCTAATCGCTTCTTCGTGTTCATCCAAAAGTTTTTTAACATATTTGAATTTGATACGATTTTTCGAGTGAGTTTTGTTTAGAACTACATCTGCAATTTTAAAAGCAGTTTTTACTTCCTTAATTTTCATACTCCAAACTCTACCACCCCGTACCAAAATTGGCAAACCCAATTTGGTACGGGGCAGGTTTTTTATCCATATTTTCCAACCTAAAAATAAGACAGTTTTGTTTTTGCCTTCCCTCTCCTAAGTCTAGGAGAGGGTTGGGTGAGGTCTGAAAGAAATTTGAGGGTGATGTTGAACACTAAGTGTTTAACATTAACAACATATTAATACTTATATCATTATGTTGAACGAATTATTAAACCAATATTCAAGAATAAATTTTAGAGAAATAAAAACCAAAATAATAAAAACAGACCAATAAAAATATTTTTTAATCATATTTTTATTGAAAAATAAGTCAATCAAAACAGGTAGGGCAAGAATTAATATGAAGTAAATATAATTTGGTACATATATTTCTAAAACCGAACCGGGAACAATAAAAAACAAAGCAACAAACAAACCCAATAAAAACAAAAATGATCTAAGTATCCACAATGATAAATTTTGCATATTATTTATTCAAATTAATTAATAATTGATCTAACATAATTAATAATTGTTCTGTTTCTGCTCCGGACAATCTGTGGGGTTTCGGTTTCTTCGGTTCTTTTTTATCTATGATTGTTCCTAAAACATGCATAAATTTTTCCGTTTTTAATTTTGCTTTGTCTATTTTACCTTTTTGTATTTCTTTTATTGTAGCATCTATTCTGTTTATAAAGCCATTTTTTCTTGATTCTGTTATATCTGAATTTTCAATGGTTTTTCTCATCACTTGTAGATACACAATCGGATCAAATTGATTGTTTGGTTGTATTGTAATATCTGTCGTTCCGTCGCTATCCACATCCAATTTTAGTTCTTGGGTTTGAGTATTTGGATTTATGGTGATTTCAGCCGTGGTTTGCAGCGTTACCGGAATATCCGTAAATGCAACTGTGGTTGATTCTCCTGTTGGCAAAAATGTTTCTGATTCATATGTAAATATGCCAATATCCGTGCCCCGAAGAATTACTTTGTTTATATTTTCTTCATCGGCACTCAGGTATTTTCCTTCACCAAATTCCATATATAAGGAATTTGGTATATCTTCTACAACTTGGCAGAAATCGGAATTTTCAGGACAAATTTTGCCTGTAAAATTCCCGAGTAAATCATATGCTCCGAGAGTAACGGGAGAGTGAACTGATATTTTATTTCTGATTTTTGTATAAGTTGGTTTTAATTGATATATTCTGTCTATCGCAAGCGTGTTTTGATTTACTATATTTTCAACAAATTGCAGGACCGAATTATCTTCAAATATATTTTTATGTTCTATTTTAGAACTGCTTAAGTCCAACCAATATTTTTCTCCCTGATCATCATGCAAAGCACTTGGGGCAACAACCGTCTTATCTCCGTTCATATCCGTGACTGGCCTCAAATCCAAAATTTTATTCGGTATGCACATATTTAATCCAATAATTGGATAACTGCATATAGTTTTTTCAACATATTTCATGCCAACCAAAGTGTCTTTGCCCCATCCCGCCAGTTGAATTAACTTTATATTTGATGGAATAATCAGGTTATCTATTTTGTTATGCAGTTCTTGGCCTCTGTCTAAAAACGGTTTATTTCCGATAATTGGCAGAATTGTATCCGACATTTCCGGATTTGTTCTGCCTTCTTTGCCCAAAATGAAATCGTTTTGTTCCGCAAAAGAATTTATTTCGTTTCCATAATAATTTGTATATATTTGCGATAAATCTGAGTTTGGATCAAATGAAATTATTGGCGTGGTGGATATTTGATAATATTTATCTGAAGGCAAAAGTCCATAACCTGACGGCATATTTATGGCGAGTCGGCGAGCAGTTTGAGAATTCATCAAAAGGCCCCCTAAAATATTTTGATTATATCCATGCAAAAGAGCAAATGTTGCTTCTGGTGTCCCAATTTGAGGACTGGCAATCAAAACAACATTATCAATTTTATCTATTAAATTATTGGTTCCAGAATTTTTTAATTCCTGCAACTTAACAATCAAGGCCTTTGCGAGCAATCCCCCGTTTGAATGAGCAACAATGGTTACTTTTTTGGTTGCCGAAGAATTTACAAGTTCCTCAAGTGTGGCAATTAAAGATTTTTGTCCGTCTTTATATTTTGTTCCGTTATTTACAATATCATCCACACTCTGTCTCCAATCATACGCGTATGGTTGCCATTTGATATTTTTATCAATCACTAATTGGTTCATTTTTTTAATGAACGAATCATAAATTGGAGATATACCCAATGCTTTATCAACAATATCTTCTGTATAAACATTATTTACAGATTGCCCATCTTGATTTAAATACAAATCAATCACATCCGAATTTATGTTTGGCTCCCACAATCTATCTTCACTCAATATCCCTTGTTTATACAACCGACTTGCTTCCAATCCCGGCAAAAATAAAACATTGGAACAACATTCTGGTATTTCCACATTTGGATCCTCTGTCAGCCATGGGATAAAATCAACATTGCCGGAAATTTCGTCTCCAAACCCATCCGGATTTTTATTTGATTCAAACGGCCCTGATTCATCGCCCCACCAATTATTCTTAGCGTTTATAGGTATGATAGTGCGCGAATCTATTGCATAAATCAAATTGCCATAAATAGAACTTCCAGAGATAGTGCTTTGATATATACCTTTAGCCCAAACTCCATACATATTATTTCTAATAACACTTCTTTCAATCTGCGCCTCGCCGCCAAAAATATTAATGCCTCCGCCAAAATATTCTTCCACAACAGAATCACGAAGTACAAGAGTTGGTTTGTTGTTTCTAGTTATAAGAGCAATCCCATAATTTAATCCTCCGGAAAAAATGGAGTTTTCAACCTCCGCATAGCTATTCCCATAAAGTCCAAGGGCAAAAGCAAAATTTACATCTTTTACACTGGAGTTTTTTATTGAAGCATGAGAATTATCAGAAAGCATAATCGCTTCCCATTCCCAAATGTTCTCAATGCGCACATCAGATATTATTAACGAGCTGTTTTGATACCCAGCAATAGCATTGTTTTCAATATTTTTAAATGTTGAATTAGTAACTGTCAGTTCGCCTCTTCCTGCCATGGCAACACCTTGATCACTATTCTCTATATTTATGTTATCAACCAGGACAATTGAATCCCACATAAAAATGCCCCCATATGAATATCGCATATTTAAATGGGAAAAAGAACTATGGGGAGATCTGGCTATATTTAATCCCCATGACCCAATAGAAGAATCATTTATAGAGGTAAAATAAATAGGATTTTCCGCTGTACCCTCTGCCACAATATTGCCATCAAACACATTTATTCCGGAATAATTACCAGCAAACTTGACTATGACACCCGGTTCAATGGTAAGAGTAGCGGGTCCACGAACCCATACAGTATTAAAAAGAATGTAAGGACTGCCTGCCATATTCCACACCGTGTCCTCGCTTATGTAATTATTTGATGAATTTATAATAGTATCAGCTGAAGCAAAACTAGGTAAAACAAGAAGGGCGAGAAACAAAACCAGCAGCGCGGCTTTTTTTATATATGCAAATTTTAGCATAAAAGAGTTATCTTGAAAGATACGGTAGCAGAGCCATATAGCGGGCGCGTTTGATGGCCAGGGAAAGCTTCTTTTGAAATTCAGTTGAGATTCCTGATTTCTTTTTGGAAAGAATCCTGGCGTGGGGATTGAGAAATTTTTTCAAAAGCTCAGTATCTTTGTAGTCAACATGCTTGATGGCATTCTGTTTGAAGTAGCAGGTTTGTTTGTTTGTCATAAAATTTAAAGATTAAAACGGAATATCTTCAGAATTTATTTCTTCTTCCGGATATTCTATTGCCGGCGCCTCTTCCTTCGCCACGCCAGAGCTTCCGGCGGAGGCGGGTGCAGCTACAGCGGTATTTCCCCCACTCTTTGGTCCAAATTGGAATCTTTCAACCACAATTTCTGACTTATATCTTTTGGCGCCATCTGGAGCATCCCAACTTCTATTCTGAATCCTGCCCTCCAAAAAAATCGGGCTACCTTTATGCAAGTATTGTTTTATAACTTCTGCTTGCTTGCTAAAAACCACAATGTTGTGGTAATCCACGGATTCTTGTCTGGCGCCATTTTTATCTTTCCAAACCCTGTTGGTGGCCACTCCAAACTCACAGACCGGAGCGCCAGAAGGCAAGGACTTCAACTCCGGATCTCTGGTCAAATTTCCATAAATGATTGCTTTGTTTATATACATCCCGTTAGAAGTAGGAAATCACATTATCATAATTTGCAATTTCTTACTAAAATTAAATTCTAATAAATTTATCCCGTTTTTGATTTTCGTGACTTCTAACGGGATACATATTTTTCTTAACTTACTAATAATTCGTCAATGCTCTTATCTATTTCTTCCTCGGATATTTCGGTTTTTTCCTGCGCGACTGCGTTTTTGAAAACTCTGGCAATCTCTCCCCTGTTATTTTCCCTGTTCACCATGAGAGGTTTAAAAGCGTGCATGGTATTTTCCCTGACGGTCTTTACTATTATAAATCTCAAAATGTCATCATAGTTTTTTAATTCTTCTTCTATCTTGCCAATTGAAACCGGTGATATTTCAAATTTTATCCAGCCAAAATAGGCCTTGTTGAAACTTAAATATTTGGCCTCCACTCTTTTTTTAATTTCATAGGAAAGAGCCCTCATCTTGGGAAATTCTTCCGATATTACGACCCCCCCGTTTTTGGTTATGGAATCCGTTAATCTCAAAACCACCGTCTGAAGTTTTTCTTCCGGCACAGTAGGCAAAATATGAAAACCTATCTCATAAATTTGGCTGCTATCTGAAATCTCTTCTTTTTCTCCCATAGCCAACACTCTATCATAAAAGATTTAAAAAGCAAAAGACGGGCAACTTTAAACTAATGAACCACTGCGGCTCCGCCGGACCAGACGTAGGCCGGCATAGTGCCTTCCACGGTCACCCACCATTTGTTATTTCCTTCAACACTATCTCCCTCAACCATGTTGCCAGCCGTAAAAATGTCGCTATTATTAAGTTGTTTTACCACAGCCGCACTAATATTTGGGGCATTACGAACATTTAAAGGGAGGGTTGAAATAACCGTCACATTAACTGGGAAAGTTGTTACGGTTGGCGCAACCGGACTTTGAGCCGTACCGCCGGACCAGACGTAGGCCGGCATAGTGCCATAAATGAACGAAAACCACTTATTGTTCCCTTCTACGTTCTCCCCATCAACAATATTGCCAGCCGTAAAGGTGGCTCTATTTTGAAAACTATTTATTGCTCTCGATGCTGTGTTTGGTTCAGTGCGAATATTTAAGATTGGTATATTTACCGTTACGGTCATTGGGAAAGAAGCGGTCGACGGTTGTGCGCTGGTTGGTGTTGTAGGTGTACTAGATGGGAGACAGCCGATCCAACCACTGGCAAAAGTGAGGCAATCGGAACCAGTTCCCGCAATCTTATTTTGAACGCTAAAAATTAAAGTTTTTAAAATTGTCCCATCAGCCCTAGTCCAAACCAATTGCCAATCGCCTACTGCGTCGGCCGCATGGATCCCGGTTTTGGTCATAATTCCAAGACTGTTCGCCACATAAGGAGTCTTATCTGTCGGCACAACGCTTCCGGTTTTCTTCCCTCCAGTCGCATAGATTGTTTCGTTTGGCTTTAATCCAGAGACAAAGACACTCCACGGATCGCCGACATACATAACACTGGAAACATTTGAGGTGAACAAGGTATTGCCAGAAGTTATTGTGGTAGTTGTATTTGTCGTGTTTGTTGTCGCTGTATTTGTTGTTGTATTTTGAGTTGCGACAGTTGGCGCTACATAATTCGTGTTTTGAACCGAAGTATTTCTGGATATGGCAGATTGGGAAGCAGTAATCATAGACCTTACGATATTCATGAGAGAATTTATGTAAGCAGAGGTGCTACCACCTTGTCCGGAAGAAGATGTTTGTGAAGTTGAACCGCCGGAAGAAGTACCTCCTCCTCCACCGCTAGTGCTCCCCCCGCTACAATTTATAGAATAGGAATAATTGAGACTGGTAACCGGATCAATTCCTGGCCAGTTCAGTGTATCAACACTACAAGATTGACCAGTTGCCAATGATCGTCTTTTTGCCGCTTCTGTCGCAAATGCCAAATTAGTTCTTTCCAGACTGCAGCTTCCAGTTGTTGCGCCGGCGGGGCAAATGCCAACCGTGGTATATTGACCATTAATATATACCCCGCATTGAAGACTGTTAGTATTTACTGTGCCAGCAAGACAATTGCTGTAATCAGGCACTGGAACGCCAAGTTTTGCAATATCTTTATCCACTAAAGCTGATTGAAAATCGGCATATGAAGTACCACAAGCATCATTTGGTTCGCATGTGCCATTAGGATTGCTTGAATACGTTTGTGTTTGGGGGTTGTAATAACCACCTGCGTTAGAAAAATAAATTATACCGGTTGCTGGCGGTGTCATACCGGGTGGCATTGTCCCGCCACCAGCAACATATCCTGTACCCGTTGTTGATGGTGATGTTGGTGTTGTGTTCGTGGATATAGTTGGTGTAGTGGCTGGTGTAATTGGTGTAATTGGTGTAATTGGTGTAGTCGGTGTAAGCGTGCCATCCGCAGATGGGGCGCAATCAACCCAACCAACCATAAAAACATAGCATTGAGCTTTTGTTTCTGTTTCCGCCAAAACCAAAAGTGGTAAGACAACAAATAAGATACTTAAAAGTAAACTAGATATTTTGTATTTCATAAAATTAATTATTAACTGCTATGTATTATATTATACTACTAAATGCCAAAAACTCTCTTGGCATTGTTTATAATTGTCTTATTCAAAATATCCATATTTTCTCCCCTTATTTCAGCCATTTTTTGAACCACTTCAATTACATAGATTGGTTCGTTTCTTTTGCCACGATAAGGCGCAGGAGATACAAATGGCGCGTCTGTTTCGGACATTATGCTTTCTATTGGAATATATTTTATAACTTCGTTATAATCACGGGTGAAAGTTATTACTCCTGTAAAAGACATTGTAAATCCCAAATCTAAAATTTCTCTGGCCACATCAGTATTTCCCGCAAAAAAATGGACATTGCCCCGCAGTTTTTCTCCCGCTTCTTTTTTATAAGTTTTTAAAATGTCCAAAGTGTCTTCATACGCTTCTCTGCAATGGAGCATTAATGGTTTGTCGCGCTTTATGGCAAATTGGATTTGAGATTCAAATAAAAGTTTTTGTACTTTTTTATTTTCGTCAGAATTAATTCTGAAGTAATCCAACCCGCACTCTCCTATTCCAACCACTTTTGGGCTTTTTACTAATTCTTCCAAAAACCCCACCCCACCCTCCCCTTGTTCAGGGGAGGGAAAAACGGAAGAATACTCAGGATGCACTCCTATGCACGCCCAAACATTTTCATTTGCCTCCGCGATTTCAACCGCTCTTTTTGAACTTTGGAAGTCAGCCCCTATGGTTATCGCCCCCACTCCTCCCTCTTTCATCCGCGCCAAAATTTCGCCCCGATCAGAATCAAATTCTTTTGAGTCTAGGTGACAGTGTATATCGATGTAGTTCATAATTAAATCTTAACACACCTCATCCGTCCTTTGGGCACCTTCTCCTTGATTAAGGAGAAGGAAAACCACTACATTTAAATTTCGCGCCTTCCCTCTCCTGATCAAGGGGGCTACGCGAAGCAAGGGATGGGGTTAATCTTTTCTCGCAAACAAAGGTTTATCCGGAGTTTTATTTTCTTTGATAAAAGATTTTATTTTAGCAGAAGTTTCTGGAAGTATTGGGTTAAGCATTCTGGCGACAAAATAAAGTCGCGCAACCAAATCAGAAATCATTTTTTGACCTTTTTCTTCATCTGTCTTTACAACTTTGAACGGCTGGTTTTCTTGAATATATTTATCCATTTCACTGATTTGCGACCAAATATAATCGCAAGCTTTGTTTATTTCAAAATTATTAAGAAAATCCAAATATTCTTTTGATAATTTTTCTTCTTCTAATTTTTCAATCTTTTCTTCTTTCAATTTTTCAATATTATTTACCGCCATTTTCATAATTCTAGAAACCAAATTACCCAACCCGTTTGCCAAATGAGCATTGTAAGCATCTTTAAACGACTCCAAAGTAAGATCGCCATCTTCAAATGGCGAAATATGGCGCGCTAAATAATACCGAACAGCTTCAGCACCATAAGTATCTATGAGAAAAATAGGATCAATCACATTGCCCAATGATTTTGACATTTTTTTGCCACCAGAAGTAATAAACCCGTGAACTAAAAGTTTTTGGGGCAAAGGCAAACCAGCAGAAAGAAGCATTCCGGGCCAAATGGCCGCGTGAAATCGCAAAATATCTTTGCCCATAACATGAATACCTGGCCAAAATTTTTTATATAATTCATCATCTCGACCAAATCCAAGCGCGCTTATATAGTTGGTTAGCGCATCTCCCCAAACATAAATTTTCTGTGAAGAATCGCCCGGCACGGGAATGCCTACGGATATTTTTTTAGCTGATCTTGAAAAACTTATATCTTCCAGTCCCCTATCAAGTAGCGCCAAGATTTCATTTTTTCGGCTCTCTGGAATTATCTTCATTTCACCACTTTTTATTTTTTCTTTTATTTGTTCAGTATATTTAGAAAGCTTAAAAAAATAATTTTCTTCCCTCAAAAGCTCGGGCTTCTCATTGTGGTCGGGACATTTACCATCAATTAAATCTTTTTCGGTAATAAAAGCTTCATGCCCAACACAATACAAACCCTCATAATTTCTTTTTTCAATGTCTCCAGCTTTTTCAAGTCTTTTCCAAATTTCTATTACACCTGGCCAATGATTTTTATCGTCGGAAGTTCTGATAAACTGATCTTCAGATATTTCTAATTTTTCAAACAAATCTTTAAAGTTTTCAATAACTTCATCTAAATACTCTTTGGTTTCCTTGTCAGCCTCTTTTGCCGCTCGAACTACTTTTTCAGTATTTTCATCAGCGCCAGTGAGAAAGTAGACTTCCTCTCCTTGAAGCTTTTTGGCACGCGCCAAAATATCGCAAACTACGGTAGTATAAGCGTGCCCCATGTGCAATTTAGCATTGGGGTAATATATGGGAGTTGTTATGTAAAATGTTTTATTCGTAGCCATCCTTTAATTTTTCGGCTATTTTATTTTTTTCCACATCATTCAAAAATTCCATAAGCATCGTGGCTAAAGGCACGGAAATAAGCAAGCCAACAAAACCTGCCAACTTGAAGCCAATAATAAGAGCCAAAATGGAAACGATTGGCGGCACGCCAACAATTTTGCGGACCACTAACGGATAAATAAGCTGATTTTCAAATTGATGGATGATAATATAAAGGCCGACAACCAAAAGAGCGCTGGCCATTCCATTTGTAACCAGAGCCAAAGTGACTGCGGGTATGGCCGCCAAAATGGGCCCGAAGAGAGGAATGATCTCAAACATGCCAGCCAGAACAGCAAGCAAAAGAGCATTCTCAACTCGCAACAAAGTCAACCCCAAAAATACAAGCATGGCTATAATAACAGCCAACACTATTTGTCCTTGCATCCAAAGGCCTATCTTATGTTGGGATCTTTTCCATAAGTCCAAAATATATTTTTCATTTTTGGCCGGGGTGACCATGCGCAAAAAATTAGAAACTCCGTCCGATTCAACCGACAAATAAAATGACAAAACAATAACCATAAGAAAACTCAAAATACCTCCAAAAACGCGGCTAGCCGTAGAGAAAAATCCCTCCGAAAAACTGGAGACAGCGGTATTAATTTGCTCAACTATTTGAGAAAGAGAAAATGTCTTGGAAAATCCCTGAATGGCAGAATTTGAAGATAAAAGTTCGCTGTTTTGGAGAGGATTCCAAACTTGAAGTTCGCCCAAATATCCGGGTAAAGTGGAGAGAAAAGTGGCTGATTGATTAAGCAGAGGCAGAAAGAGAAAATAAAACACCATAACCAAAATCATAACCGCCACAAAATACATAAAAAGAACAGCCAGAATCCTCGGCACTCCCCTACGCAAAAACCATTGGGTGCCCGGCTCTACCGAAGAAGCAATGATAATGGCCAGAATCACCACCAAAACTATGTCCCGCAAATAATAAAAAACTACAAAAGATACGACAATAAGCAGGGCTTTCATAATTGTCCCCGCGCTTATCTGAATCATTTTTTCACTTGAACGAGTCGCCATAACTTATACTATATCATTTTTTCTTTAAGATAAGAAACTAAGTCGTTTTCTGAAATTCTTTCTTGTTTACCCGTATTGCGATCGCGAACTGTTACGCCTTCATTTTTTTCTAGCGTGTCAAAATCAACGGTCACACAAAAAGGCGTGCCTATTTCATCTTGTCTTCTATATCTTTTGCCAATATTTCCGTTATCATCAAACTCAACTGCTCCAAATTCTTTCTTTAGAATTTTGTAAATTTCTCTCGCTTTCTCCACCAATTGCGGTTTATTTTTAAGAAGCGGAAACACCGCCACCTTCACCGGCGCCAGTTTGGGAGTTAATTTCAAATAAGTTCTCATCTCTCCCCCAAGCTCATCTTCGGTATAAGCTTCGTACATCAAAAACAGAAAGGTTCTGTCAACACCCCCCGAACATTCAATGTCCCATGGAATAAATCTTTCTTTGGTTTCTTCGTCAAAATAAGACATATCAACTCCGGAATACTCGCTGTGCCGCCTCAAATCCCAATCTCCTCTGTGATGAATACCCATGGCCTCTTTCCATCCTCCAAATGTATTACATTCAATATCCCAAGCATCTTTTGCATAGTGGGCACGCTCATCTAAAGCATGCTGGCGAAAGCGTACATTTTCTTTTTTGAAACCCAGCCCCAAGTACCAATCAAAAGCAAACTGCTTCCAATATTCATATTGTTTATTCGCTTCTTTTTCGTCTGACCTCACATAATATTGCAGCTCCATTTGTTCAAACTCACGTTGACGATAAATAAAATCGCGCGGAGTAATTTCATTTCTAAAAGCTTTACCTATTTGGCCAATACCAAAAGGAATTTTTGGATGCATTGAATCCAAAACATTTTTGAAATTAACATGCACACCCTGAGTGATTTCTCCGCGCAGATAAACCTGGGTTGCTGTCTTTTCCGAAGAGCCAAGTTTTGAGCCGACTAACAAATTAAAAGTCACGGGTTCAGTCCATTCTACTTTTTCTTTTGAATTTTTGTGAGTTTTTTCGTGATCAGCTATGGCCTCTGCCTGGTCGGCCCGCACTCTTTCGTGGCATATTTTGCACTCTACCAAAGGATCCGTAAAAAGTTCCAGGTGTCCTGAAGCTTCCCAGACTTTAGCCGGCATTAAAATGGCCGCTCCCATACCAAAGACATCTTCGCGATCAACAATAAATTTTTGCCAAAAATATTGCTTTATATTGTGTCGAAGTTCCACTCCTCGTGGACCATAATCAAAAATGCCCGCCAGCCCGCCGTAAATCTCCGAGCCCTGAAAGACAAAGCCCCTTCTCTTGCAAAGAGAGACAATTTTTTCCATTTTGTTTTCTTTTTCCATAGTTAGATTTCACTCACTATAAATAATACTCAGTACTTATACCACAATACCTTATTTTAAGGCACCACCTTATCATCTCCGGTTTTAAAACTCGGGTCGCCGGAAAAATTGGTGGTGATTGCTGGCGCTTTGGATTCTATTTTCAAACCGGTTATTTTATCAAGGCCCGAGAGAGTGACCTGCCCCAAAATCATGGGTGCTTGTCCGATTTGGCTTGAGCTCGGCAATAGCTCCAGTTGAAATTGTACTTCTTTTGGAGAAGAGCCAAAACCGGTATTCGGCAAAATTGAACCAGCGTTCCATATAACTTCGTTGGTTATCTGATTGAATGAAATAATTTCATTTGCCGGACTTTTTATATTGACCCATTTTACATAGGGTGGCAGAGTAGCTTTCACCTCCGCATTGCTAACCTGATTGAACGAGTTGCTTATACTCCAGATCGCCGTGTAGGTGGTAGGTTGATCAACTTTGGGGGGTATGGGGCCGGAATTTTCAATGTTGCCGATAGATCTGGCCGTCTTTGTTGATAGATTGAGATCTGTGCCCAAAATTATTTTCCTGGTTTCGGTAGTTGATATCGGTTCAACAGAACCAGATTCCAAAATCCTCTCGCCTCTAACCGTTATTGTCATTTCAATTTCCGGCTTGGTTCCCCCCTTTATATCCGCATATAGAAAAGGCGTCAAACGGAAAGACAGTTTTTTTTGAGAGCCGGAGTTCATTTCGGAAAATTCCGGCACCAATCTTTTGTCCCATAAAATAGTGTTGTTGGATGACTGAAAAAATCCGTCGCCGCTCGGCATCACGCTTAATTCATTAAAGGCGCCGCCGAGAACAACTGAGACCGAGGTATTGAATATCTCGGAAGACAAATTGTTTTGTATGATAAATTCAGTCATTATTGGATTACCGCCACGACCCGCAAAATTACCAGCTATACCCTCAATGAATATGTCTAATCCTATAAAAGGTTTTCTAATCAAAAGAGATTCTGTCAATTGGGAAAGTGGCACTCCAATAGTCCTTTCGTCATCTTTATTGGCGGTTCCGACGTTTATCCTAAAAACTTTCTCTTCATTGTCCTGCCCTATAATGTTTCCTTTAATTAAAATGTTTTCCTTTTCTCCGAGTCCTAAGTCGGATAATTTCCATATATTATTATTGTAAGAAGCATTGGGCGATGACTCCTTAAACACAAAACCAAACGGATATTCAACATTAACTAAAAGATTATTTATTTTATCTTTGGAATTGGAAGCGACTTCTACATCAAAAGACACCTCCTGGCCAGAATTGATTTCTTTTGGATACGTCGGAGTTATTATAATCGGGGCAGAACTTATGGATATTTCATAGGATTTTTCTTTGTAAAAAATAGCGCTTGAATTTTCCACTCTGTATTCCAAAGAAATTTTTAATTGTTTTAAGCTGTCTTTTTCCCCGAAGAAAACTGCTTTAATACTTTGGTTATAATTTTCTCCGGTTTTTATGGTTCCTAAAGAAAATCTTTCTTTGTCCAGTTCTTTTAAAAGATCGCCTGTCAACCTGGTGCCAGTAGGATATTTTACCAACAGAGAAGCGGAATTAAGGTCCGTATTATTATTATTTACAACATTTATTTCAAAGGAAACTTCTTGGCCGCCACCAACGGAGGTCGGTCCGGTTATTTTTATATCCACATTTTTTGACGATACTAGATTCATACCGCCAAAGAAAACAAAAGCGGCTACACAGGAAGCAATAACAAAAAATAGTACGGAAAAAATAAATATTTTTTTTACAAAATTATGCTTGTTTTGCGCCATATTGGATACTTTAGCCGCCAATTCGTCAAAGCTGTTTTTTTTCACATCCTGCCATCCTTCTTTTACACCCATTTTTTCTTTCAGGTCCAATCTTTCATCATCTTGCTGGTTCAGATCCGATCTTCCTTTGTCAATAATATCAGGAGCATTTCTAGAATAAAGTTTTCTCTCCAGCCGATTCAATTTTTCCCTTTGTCCCGACGAAGCTCTTAGCGAAGTCGGATTTTTTTCATCTTCATATTGCATGGTCTTTAATTATACCACGAGAAAATTTGAGTTATTAAAATTATTACAAAAGCTCTTTGAATTCTTCTTCTGTAAGTCTTGCTTGTTTTAGAATCTTTTTTAAAAGCCCGCGGCCTATATCACCAGTATGCATTGGTACAGAAGTTTGAATATCTCTTTCCTCATCAACTAAAATCAAGTGGCTTCCATTTTGATCATAATCTTCAAAACCAGCTTGCTTAAGAGCGGCAACAAGTTCTCTTGGTTTTATTTGTCTTAAACGGCCCATTTTTCATTTTTATTAAGCCAACACTTTTGGAGACATCACGCTTACCGCAAAAGTACTGGTGCGAGCGCGCTCAATTGGAATATTTTTACCACGACTCATCAATACACTAACAAATCCAAAAATCGCGTCTTGAGCCATTCTTAATGCTTCATCAAAAGTACGCCCTTGTGTAAAACACCCGGGCAAAGCTGGTACCGATACAACATATTTACCATCCTCATCTCGTTCTATTCGGACATTATATGTAAGTCGTTTTTCCATAATTTGTTCATTATACCATAAATTTTATAAAGACAACTTGATTAAAAATATTTAATCTTTTCCCCCAATTTCCACCCATTCCCCCATTTCAACATCCCCAAATACGAAGCAATAGTGTTTTCTCTTTTTTCTTCTGTTTTTGCCTCAATATTCCTAAACATTTTCTTTTTGGTAGCTGTCCTCAAAACTCTGTGACTGGGAAAATGAACCCATCCTAAGAAATCAACACCAGAAGCCAATGTCTTAACAAAAAGTTTGGTTGGATGAAGCAATAACTTTAATTCTTCTTCCAAAAAATCAGCGATTTTTGGCACTAGTTCCCATATATAATCTTTGTCTGTAGATAAAATCACAAAATCATCCGCGTATCTTATGTAATATTTCACTTTCATTCTGTGCTTAATAAACTGGTCAAATTTGTTT
>CAYIPT010000008.1:0-34531 GCA_964365465.1 uncultured Candidatus Saccharibacteria bacterium
GTTTTGTAACTATGACAAATGATGCCGAAGCCAATGCCGCCATCGATGCATGGAACGGCAAGGATATTGAGGGCAGAGCTCTCACTGTTAACGAGGCCCGTCCCAAAGAGGACAGGCCCCGCAGAGATAATTTCAGACGATAATTTCTTCTTAAATTGATCACAAAAAATCACCCGTCTTGGGTGGTTTTTTGTTTATCCCTCGAAGTTTTAGCGAAGTGGGGTTATAATGAATTTATGAAAAAAATTGCAATTTTTGCGTTACTAATCGTGTTTTTGATTGTTTCTTTTGGTTTGAGAGATAAAAATCAAAAAATTGAAAAAACACAAAAAATATTAAAAATAGGAGGAATTACACTAAATATTGATATAGTAAATACAGAAGCAGAAAGAGAAAAAGGACTTTCGGGAAGAGAGGGGTTGGAAGAGAATGAGGGAATGCTTTTTGTTTTTGAAAAAGAGGGATATTACGGCTTCTGGATGAAGGATATGAAATTTGCTATTGATATTGTTTGGTTGGATAAAAATAAAAAAATTGTTCATGTAGAAAAAAACGTCTCGCCAGAAACATACCCCAAAGTTTTTAATTCTCCTATTCCAAATTTATATGTTTTAGAAACTCCAGTCGGATTTTTGGTTAAAAATAACATTCAAATCGGTGATTTAGTTGCCTTTTAATTTTTTCTGTTTCCTGTGCTGTTATCCACAGGTTTTAAACATTTAAAAATTGTAGAATGAAGTACCTATTTTTTTAAATTTTAGCCAAAATTCAACAAAAAATTAAGAAATTTTGAATTTTTCATAAAAATATGCCTTCAAAAGCCCAAAAAACTCATATTTTCAAAAAAATTAAAAAACGCAATGGCCGCGTTGTTCCGTTTAAGAAAGAAAAAATTTCAACGGCCATTGGAAAAGCGGGGGCGGCTACCGGCGAGTTTGATATGAACAAGGCCGAAGAGTTGGCCGAGAGGGTCTTATGGCTGGCCTCTGACAGGATTGACGGGGCCATTCCGGAAGTTGAACAGATACAGGACTTTGTTGAGGAAATTTTGCTTAGCTCGCGTTACAAAAAGACAGCCAAGGCCTACATACTTTACCGCGATCAGCATAAAAAAATCCGCGAGATAACAAATGTTGCCACCCTTGATCTAGTAGATCAATATTTAGGCAAACTTGATTGGCAAGTTAAGGAGAACAGCAATATGACATATTCTCTTCAGGGGCTTCATAATTATATCTCCTCCGAAATAAGCAAGGTTTATTGGCTTAATAAAGTTTATCCAGAATCAATAAGAGAGGCTCACACAGGCGGCGATTTTCATCTTCATGATTTAAGCATTCTTTCTGTTTATTGTGTCGGTTGGGATTTGTTCGATCTTTTGCTTTCTGGCTTTACTGGTGTTGAGGGTAAAATTGAAAGCAAACCGCCAAGTCACCTGGCTTCGGCTCTCGGGCAGATAGTTAATTTCTTTTACACTTTGCAGGGCGAGGCGGCTGGAGCGCAAGCTTTTAGTAATTTTGACACCCTTCTCGCGCCGTTTATTCGTTACGACAAAATGACTTACAAAGAGGTCAAACAAACGCTTCAATCATTCTTGTTTAATATGAATGTTTCAACCAGAGTCGGATTTCAAACTCCCTTTACAAATGTCACTTTGGATTTGAGTGCGCCAAAATATTTCCAAAAACAATCGGTTATAATTGGTGGCAAGCCGCAGAAAGAAACATACGGAGAATTTCAAGAAGAAATAGATATGTTTAACAAGGCCTTTTTGGAAGTAATGGCTGAAGGAGACGCCAGGGGCAGGGTCTTCACTTTTCCCATACCGACATACAACATCACCAAGGACTTTGATTGGGACAATAAAAATATTTCTTTGCTTTGGGAAGTAACGGCCAAATACGGTCTGCCTTATTTTTCAAATTTTGTAAATTCCGATATGAGTCCTGAAGACGCTCGCTCTATGTGCTGTCGGCTGAGAATTGATAATCGTCAACTTGAACATCGCGGAGGAGGGCTTTTTGGCGCAAACCCCCTGACCGGTTCTATAGGCGTGGTCACTATAAATTTACCGCGCATCGGATTCAGCTCCAAAAATAAAAAACAATTTATGTCCGCCCTTAAAAAACTCATGATTCTAGCCAAAGACAGTTTGGAAATAAAACGAAAAACCTTGGAAACACTGACTGATAGCAATTTGTATCCATACACCAAATTTTATCTAAGAAAAATAAAAGAAACCTTTGGATGCTACTGGAAAAATCATTTTTCCACCATAGGCATTGTCGGCATGAATGAGGCCGTGGAAAATCTTTTGGGTAAAAATATCACCACTCCTGAGGGCAAAAAATTTGCCGAAGAAGTTCTTGATTTTATGCGCGATACCCTGGTTTCTTTTCAAAAAGAAACAGGCAACAACTACAATCTGGAAGCTACTCCAGCCGAAGGCACTTCCCACCGCTTGGCTCTCATTGACCGCAAAAAATGCGATGGCATTATTTTTGCCAACGGAAAAGGAAAGGAGACAAAAGATCCCTTTTACACCAACTCAACACATTTGCCCGTCAATTTTACAAATGATGTATTTGAACTTCTTGATTTACAGGACAATCTCCAAACAAAATATACGGGAGGCACAGTCATTCATTTTTTTCTTGGAGAAAAGGTCAGCGATAGTTCTAGTTTAAAAAATTTGGCAAAGAAAATTTGCGAAAATTACCATGTGCCTTATTTTACCTTCACTCCAAGCTTCAGCGTTTGCAAAATCCACGGTTACATTGCCGGTGAAAATCATACCTGTCCGACATGCGGGGAAGGATGCGAAATATATTCGCGAATTGTCGGCTACCTGCGGCCTATAAGCCAGTGGAATGAGGGCAAGAGATCAGAATTTGATATGCGCAAAAAATTTGAAGTTGAACAGATTTCAAAGGCAATCATTAGTCCAATCTCAAAAATTTCAAAAGCAACCGCGTGTAAATAATGTTAACACATGATAGTCGGCGGCTTCATAAAATTTTCCCTAAACGATTATCCGGGTAAAACCTCGGCTGTGATTTTTACGCGGGGCTGTAATTTTCGTTGCCGTTATTGTCATAATCCGGAATTAGTTTTGCCCGAAAGATACACGGAAGAAATTTCTCTTAAAGAAATATATAAATTTTTAGAAACTCGCAAAGGCAAGCTTGATGCGATAGTCATTACCGGCGGTGAACCAACCCAGCATGCCGACTTGCCAAAAATGATTAAAAAAATAAAAAAAATGGGCTTTTTGATTAAACTTGATACAAATGGCAGCAACCCGGAAATGCTTGAAAAAATAATTAAAGAGGGAAATATAGATTACATAGCTATAGACATTAAAGCCCCTCTTAATTTTGATTCTTACCAAAAAGTGTCAAAGATGCCCTTTGACACTTTAAAAATCAAAAGAAGTGTGTCGCTTGTTATTGGCTCCGGATTACCCCATGAATTCAGGACGACCATAGTCAAATTCCTAACCAGTTTTGACGATTTGAGAAAAATTGCTAAAAATATAAAAGGCGCCGATAACTATTTTCTCCAAAAATTTGTCCCTGCCGTCAAATTAAACGACCCGAGTTTTGCAGGCGAGACATCATATCCAGACGAAGAACTAAAAACTCTTGCCTCCGAACTTACCACTTTCGTTAAATATTGTGGCGTTAGATAAAAGTAGTATAATAAAAGTAATGAAAAATAAAACAACAAAAAAGAAGGTTACTCTTGAGAGAATAGCTGATTCAATAACCAAATTAGATATAAAAATTGATGAAAAGATTGACGAGTTAGCCATGGCTACAGCTAAAGGGTTTAAAGATGTAGAGGAAAGATTATCAAATAAGATTGATGGGGTTGGAACTAATTTTAATTTCAAAATAAATAGTGTTGAAAAAACTTTAAACAAAAAAATTGATGGGTTAGATAGTAAAATAGACGACCTCAATTTTCACAAAGTTAGAGATGAGGTTTTCTTTCTCACCCAAAGAGTAGTTAAGGTAGAAAGAAAGGTTTGATATAATTTAAATATATGGAAAACAAAAAAATAAAAGTCGCCGTGAATGGCGCTGGGAGAATTGGGAGAGCGTTCATTAGACTAGCGCAAAATTTTAATAATATAGAAATAGTTGCTATAAACGATTTGGGTGATATAGAAAATATTGCCTACTTGCTGAAATATGATACAGCTTACGGCGCGGCGCAATTTTCTGTTTCTGTTAAAGAAGATAAAACTTTTCTTATTGTAAATAAAAAAAAAGTTAAATTTTTTAGCTTAAAAGAACCAAAAGAGTTGCCTTGGAAAGATTTGGAAATAGATGTAGCCATTGAATCAACGGGTGCCTTTAATTCTTTTGAAAAAGCTAAAGCTCATATTGATGCTGGAGCTAAAAGAGTTGTTATAACCGCGCCAGTCAAAGACGAACCAATAGACGAAACTCAAGTTATGGTTTTGATGGGTATAAATGATAAAAAATTGGAAAAAAGCATTATAAGTTCAAATGCTTCATGCACCACCAACGCCGGAGCGCCGCTCATCCAAATTTTGAATGAAAAAATAGGCGTTGAAAAAGCGGTGCTTAACACGGTGCATGGTTATACCGCCAGCCAATCCATAGTTGATGGGCCAAATAAAAAGGACTGGAAAGAAGGCAGAGCGGCAGCTCAAAATATTGTACCGACCTCAACCGGCGCGGCCAAAGCTACTACCAAAGTTATTACTGATTTAGAAAATAAATTTGATGGCATAGCCATGCGAGTGCCAATAGTTTCCGGTTCTATTGTTGATGTTACTTTTATTTCTAAAAGAGAAACGAGTGTTGAAGAAGTAAATAAAATATTAAAAGAAGCGGCTCTGGAAGAAAGGTGGCAAGGTATTTTTACTGTCACAGAAGACCCTATTGTTTCTGCTGATATTATTGGCTCTCTTTACGGCTCCATCGCCGATTTGGGATTAACCAAAGTGATAGACAAAAATTTGGTAAAAGTTTGCGCCTGGTATGATAACGAAATGGGTTATACTGCCACTCTTATAAAACATGTTCTAAAGATAGGAGAGTATTTATAAAATGAAAATATATTTTGCATCGGATCATGCCGGGTTTGAGATGAAGAATGCTCTGCTTGAGTATGTTAAAGAATTGGGCTACGAAACAGAAGATTGTGGGACTTATGAAATAAACCCAGAAGACGATTATCCCGAATTTATAAAAAAGGCGGCCCAAGCTGTTTCAAATGATCCCAAAAATTCAAAAGCGATAATTTTGGGAGGGTCGGGGCAGGGTGAAGCGATGGCCGCAAATAGGTTCCCAAGTGTGAGAGCAGCTGTTTTTTATGGACATAACCCGGATATTATAAAACTTTCTCGCGAGCACAATGACGCAAATGTTTTGTCTTTGGGAGCAAGATTTTTGTCTCTGGATGAAGCTAAAGAAACCGTCAAACTTTGGCTGGAAACAAAATTTTCAGGCGAGGAAAAACACAAAAGGAGAATAGAAGAAATTGGGGCAAGGGGAGAGTTAGGTTTTAAAAACCATGACTGAAATCATCCCATCAATAATTCCGCAAAATCTGAATGTTATCAGAGAAAAACTGGAAAAACTTTTAGGATTGGTAAAAAAGGTGCAGTTGGATATTGTGGACGGAAAATACGCCCCTGTTAAAACATGGCCTTTTGTGGAAAAAAATTCCGACGATCTCATGAAATTTGCCAGAGGCAGAGAAAAATTTCCTCATATCGGCGATTTTATTTTGGAAATTGACATGATGATTTTGCATCCGGTTGAATATTTAGACGATTTTATTTCATTGGGCGCCAAAAGTTTTGTCATTCATATTGATTCCACAGACCATATAAAAGAATGCCTTGATACCATTAAAAATTTGGGTTGCGAGGCTGGTTTAGGCATAAAGCCGTCGGTAGATGTGGATTTACTCCAACCCTTTTTACCTCAAACAGATTTTGTTCAGTTTATGGGCAACGACAAAATCGGCCATAGCGGAGTAGAACTGGATGATTCCATTGTAAATAAAATAAAATATTTTCATGAAAAACATCCCTCTACTGTCATTCAGATTGATATTGGCGTTAGTGAAGAAACCATTCCAAAACTCAAAAAAACTGGTGTCTCTCGTTTCATTTCCGGCTCGGCCATATTCAACGCTCCAAACATAAAAGAAGCCATCTTAAAACTTCAAAGTTTATAATTTTATAAAAATGTTTCAACTGACGGAGGAAAAAATAAAATGAAAAGAGTTAAATTTATTAGAGACGATATCCAAATTTTTTTGTTATCATTTAATGATTCTGTTGTGTCAAAGATAATAAGTGCCCTTGATATTTTAGATGATTTAGGCAAACAAATTAGACCCCCAAGATCTAAAAAAGTAGCAAAAAATATATACGAGTTGAGAGTGTTGGCAGATCTATCAGTAAGAATATTTTATACTTTTCATGGAAAAAATATATGGATATTAAATGCCTTTATCAAAAAGAGCCAAAGAATACCGCTAAAAGAATTAGAAACCGCTATTCACAGATCAAGATACTTGTAATAAAATAGCATATTTGCTATCATAAAAAGTATGAAAACTTTAGAAGATTTTAAAAAGGAAGCATTTAAAAGGCCTGGTGTAAGAAAGGCTTATGCTGAAATGCAACCTGAAATCCAAATAATTCGTACTCTCATAATTTCAAGAAACAAAAAAGGAATGACCCAGAGAAAACTAGCTAAAAAAATTGGTGTTACCCAGTCGGCCTTAGCTCGTTTCGAGTCCGGTAGAATTAATCCGACTCTCTCGTTTCTTCAAAAAATAACAAGCGGGCTTGGTTTGAAATTGATGGTTAAATAATCACCAGCATTTGTTGGTTTAATAGTCAGAATAGTTTTATAATTATCCTGATGCTCCAACTGACAGAGGAAAAAATAAAATGGATGGAAGAGAAGGCGCGGGATATTAGGGTCTCGGTTATTGAAATGCTCGTGGAAGCCGGGAGCGGGCATCCCAGCGGAGCGCTGGGAATGGCGGATATTTTTACAGCTTTATTTTTTGGAATTTTGAGACATGACCCGACAAACCCGATGTGGGAAGAGAGAGATCGGCTGGTGCTTTCAAACGGCCATATTTGTCCTGTTTATTACGCGACTTTGGCTCACGCCGGATATTTTCCACTTGAAGAATTAAAAAATTTAAGGAAATTTGGCTCAAGATTGCAGGGCCATCCTGATAGAAATTTTTTACCTTTTATTGAAACTTCTTCCGGTCCCCTTGGTCTTGGACTTTCACAGGCAGTGGGTATGTGTTTGGCAGATAAAATAGACAATGGCAAATATTCAAGCAAACAATTTTATTGTTTATTGAGCGATGCTGAAATGCAAGAAGGGAATATTTGGGAAGGAGCGATGCTCGGGGCTAAAGAGCGGCTCCAAAACCTGACGATTATAATAGATAGAAATAATATTCAGACCGAAGGCAACACCGAGGATATAATGCCTCTAGAGCCGCTGAAAGAGAAATGGGAGTTTTTCAATTGGCACGCGCAAACGATAGACGGGCATAATTTCAGAGAAATTGCGAAAGTGGTATTGCAGGCGCAAGCGGTTTTGGATCGGCCTTCTGTAATAATCGCCAATACCATTCCTGGTAAGGGAGTTTCTTTTATGGAAGGAAAATACGAATGGCACAGCAAACCAATAAATAAAGAAGAAGGTAAAAAAGCTATTGAGGAATTAAAAAATGCTTAATCAAAACTTAAAACTTAATATAAAACTTTTTGATGCAGATGTTGAAAAAATTTCAACAAGAGTTGGGTTTGGCGAGGGTTTGGTTTTAGCTGCCGATGCGGATAAAAATGTGGTGGGGCTTTGCGCCGATTTGAACGAGTCAACCCAGATGAATTTATTTGCCAGAAAATATCCCGAAAGATTCGTGCAGGTAGGCGTGGCTGAACAAAATCTGGTGACAGTGGCCAGCGGAATGGCAGCTATGGGAAAAATTCCTTTTGTTTCTTCTTATGCCATCTTTTCTCCCGGTAGAAATTGGGAACAAATTAGAACAACTATCGCTCTAAACGACAGAGCTGTTAAAATTGTCAGCTCACATGCCGGAGTTTCTGTGGGGGCAGATGGTGGTTCTCATCAAGCTTTAGAAGATATCGCTTTAATGCGGGTTTTGCCAAATATGGTAGTTCTTTCTCCTTGCGATGCCATAGAGGCGAAGAAGGCGACTATAGAAGCGGCCAAAAATGGCAAGCCGACTTATATAAGATTGGCTCGCGAAAAAACACCGATTATCACCACAAAAGAAACTCCTCTTGAAATGGGCAAAGCCCAAATGTTTTTCGCCCCACCCATGACAGCTCAGGTTGGAATAATTGCGACTGGACCGTTAGTTTATAACGCTATACTCGCCGCCCAAAATTTCGCCCAAAGAGGCATTTCAGTAAAGGTCTTAAATATTTCAAGCATTAGGCCTCTTGATTTTGAGGCCATTATAAATTTAGCCAAAGAAGCGAGAGCTGTTGTAAGTGTTGAAGAACATCAGGTGGTGGGAGGTCTCGGTTCCGCTGTCGCCGAAGTTTTGGTTCAAAATTATCCTGTGCCTATGGAACTAATCGGGGTCCACGACAAATTTGGCCAGTCCGGCACTGCTTCCGAGCTGATTGAATATTATGGAATGGGTGTTTCTAGTATTGAAAAAGCGGTGGAAAGGGTGATGGGGAGGAAAATTACATAATCTTCTGCGGCCTGTAATCCTGGGGAGCTTGGGAAAGCCATTTTAAAATTTCTTCTTGAGTGAGGAGGCCTTTTTGAGCGCCGACATATTGGACTACTGACATTGAGTTGATTGGAGCCCACATAAAAGCATCAAAGAGCGATCGGCCCAAAGCTATAGCGGAAGTGAAGGTGGCAGAAAAAGCGTCTCCCGCTCCGGTGCGGCTTAAGGGGGGTTTAGGGTCGGGAAAAGGCGTCATAAAAAATCCTTCATAACCGTCATAAGCATAAGCGCCTTTTGGCCCATCTGTAATAACCACCACATTGGGGCCAATGTCATGCATTTCTTTTAATAAATTTTTGACATCTTGTTCATCCGGTTTGTTCAAAATCTTCTTAGCTTCTTCAACATTGCAAAAGAAGATATCGCAACGGGTATATAAGCCCTTCAAATTTTCAACACCCATTTTTATTTGGAAGGTGCCCGGCTGAAAGGCAAATTTAATTTCCTGGTTTTTTCTTAAATATTCCTCAATTTGTTTGTGATAATCCAGGGACTTCTCGCCAATGGAAGAGAGATAAATCCATTTGGGATTGCCTATATCGGGAAATTTATAATCATATTCGTGATGCTTCACCAAAATAGTGCGGTCATCTTCAAACCACAAAACATAATGATAGTTGGTTTCCTTGTCTTTTTGGACTGAGACAAAATCAGTTGCCACTTTATTTCTAGCCAAGGTGGCTACGCACTCGTGACCATTATGATCATCACCAACATTTGTTACCATGGCACTACTGAGTCCCAATCTGGCGGCACAGACGGCGGCATTGGCGCTGTTGCCAACGGCTTTCACTTCTTCCATAAATTCGTAGGGGACCTTGTCCCCAAACCTTAAAACAAGTTCTTTTTTTTGACCGCTTTCGCTACAATTCACTTTAGCGTCTTTAAGCCGGATGAAAGCGTCAGTAGTAATATCGCCAATGGAAATAAAATCAAACATAAAATAATTATACACTTAAAAAAATTTTATAAAAATAAAAATGTGATAATATGTGGATACCGTAGTGAATTTTGGCATCGCACTTCGTGCTGAAAGCACAATGCCAAAATCTACTACAGTATGGATATGAAAAGTTTAAAAGAATACATTATTGAAGCAGAAGAAAAAAAAGTTGCCATAGGCCATTTTAATATTTCCAATAGTGAGGGATTTTGGGCAATTGTAAATGCTTCTAAAAAATTGAATTTACCGGTTATTATTGGAGTTTCCGAAGGCGAAAGGGACTTTATCGGTGTAGGACAGGTCAAAGCGCTGGTGGATACGGCGAAGACAGATGGTCTGCCAATTTTTTTAAACGCCGACCACACATATTCGGTAGAGAGGGTCAAAGAAGTAATTGATGCGGGATTTGACGCCGTTATAATAGACGGGGCTGAGAAGTCATTTGAAGAAAATTTGAAAATGACCAAGGAAGCTGTTGATTATAAAAATTCAAAAAATCAAAACATACTAATAGAAAGCGAACTTGGATTTATAGGCAAGTCGTCAAAAGTTTGGGATAAAGTGCCAGAAGGCGCTTCTTCTTCGGAATATGCATTCACTGAACCAGAGGAAGCTGCCAAATTTGTTAAAGAAACAGGGATAGACCTATTTTCCCCAGCAGTGGGCAATATTCACGGTATGGCTAAAAATTTAAATATTAATTTTGAAAAATTGGATATAGAGAGAATAAAAAATATTCGCGAGGATTGCGGGGTGCCTTTAGTTTTGCATGGCGGCTCTGGCATAACGGATGAAGAATTCAGGCAAGCCATTGCGGTTGGTATTTCTATAATTCATATAAACACCGAGCTTCGTCTGGCCTATAAACAAGGTTTGCAAAAATCTCTTTCGGAAAGTCCGGATGAAATAGCTCCTTATAAATATCTCCGCCCCGCCCGCGACGCTATGCAAGCCGTGGTGGAAAAAAGGATGGGGTTGTTTGCGGGTTTAAATTTTTAATGTTAGGATAGTCCGCATGACCATCACCATAAAAACAGACAAAAGAGAGAAAATAGGGAAGCTGAAAGTCCTGAGAAACGAAGGGTTAATGCCAGCTGTTTATTACGGGCATAAAAAAGAATCAACTCCGATTCAAATAAAAAAGAATGATTTTATAAAAGCGTGGAAAAATGCCGGTGAATCTACTGTCATTAAATTAAATACTCCTGATGGAGAAATTGAGGCCCTTATTCATGATATTGACATTAATCCTATAACAGGCGAGCCGAGACACGCCGATTTTTATATTTTTGAAAAAGGCCATAAGGTTGAAATTGCCGTGCCTTTGGAATTTATAGGAATTTCTCCGGCAGTAAAAGATTTGGGCGGGGTGCTTATGAAAATTTTGCATGAAATAAAAGTGGAGGCCGAGCCATCAAATTTGCCCCATCAAATTAAAATTGATATTTCTCCTATTACTGAATTGGAAGGCCAGATTTTGGCCAAAGATATTCTACTACCCAAAGGAGTTGAACTAATGGAACATTCGGAAGAAGTTGTTGTGACTGTGGCCACTCCAAAAGCTGAAAAAGTAGAGGAAGAAAAACCAGTTGATTTGACTCAAATAGAGGTTGAAAAGAAAGGCAAAGCGGAAACAGAAACGCCCGAAGAGACCGAGTCTGAATAATTTGATATAATTAAACTCATGAAAATTTCAAAACATATGAGTTTATTTTTGGCGTTTCTGTTAATTTTCAATTTGTCTACAATTTTCATTTTCAATTCAGCTCAAGCGGCCTTGACCGAACAACAAATGCTTGAGCAAGAAGCCAAATGGAAGGAGGAGCTTGCGGCAACGGAAAAAGAAATAGCTAATTGGGAAACGATGCTCAACAACACAAAAAAGGGAACGGCTTCGCTTGAAAGGGATGCCGCTATTTTGCAGGCCAAAATAAGCGAGGCCAAGGCCTTCATAAAAAAGAGACAGATTCAAATTGAACAATTAACCCGCGATATTGGATTGAAAACCAAGACCATTCAAGAACTTGAAGCGAAAATGAACAGGGGCAAGGAATCGTTGGCCGGTATATTGAGATCAACCAATGAATTGGATTCATATTCTCTGGTGGAAGTAATGCTTTCCAATAAAAATTTGTCCCAATTTTTTGAAGATATTGATTCTTTTAATTCCATCAAAACATCTTTGGAAAAACAGTTTAATGAAATAAGGGACTTGCAAGCCAAAACCGATGGTGAGAGAAAAGTTCTTGACCAAAAAAGAACTGCCGAGACCGACACCAAAGCTAAAATAGAGGAAGAAAAAAGAAGGGTGGAACAAAATGAAAAAGAAAAACAGCGGCTCATAGCTATAAACAAAACCCAAGAAAAAACCTACGCTCAAGTTATTGCCGAAAAAGAAAAAAAGGCCGCTCAAATCAGAGCCGCCCTCTTCTCTTTGCGAGATACGGAGGGTATACCTTTTGGTGACGCTTTAAAATATGCCACTTTGGCATCCGGAAAAACTGGAGTTCGGCCAGCTCTTATTTTAGCCATTCTTACTCAAGAATCCGATTTGGGTAAAAATCAGGGCTCATGTCTTGTAAATAATTTAGACACTGGTGATGGCGCTGGTAAAAATACAGGTACTTTCTTTGAACAAGTAATGAAAGCACCCAGAGATACTTCGCCATTTAAAGACATAACAGACAGATTGGGAAAAGATTGGAAAATGACGCCTGTTTCTTGTCCTCCCGGCACAATATGGAGCAAAAGCCGCGGTTATGGCGGAGGCATGGGGCCTTCACAATTTATTCCTTCTACTTGGGAACTTTTCAAAGACCGCTTGGGTAGCAGTTTAGGACTTAACGGAAATGATGTAAACCCCTGGAATCCGGAACATGCCATATTGGCTACGGCTGTTTATATGGCGGATTTAGGCGCCAGCGGCGGGGGATACACGGCAGAACGCAATGCTTCCTGTAAATATTATTCCGGTCGCTCTTGCGATAGCAAAAGACCGGCCAATTCATTTTACGGCACTCAGGTGATGGTTAAAGCCGAAAACATACAGCTTACAATGATTGATCCGTTGGAAGGGTTCTAAATCTGGCTTAAAATAAAGCTATTTTAAGATATCCACAGATGAAATGATTTTAAATGTAACATTTCCTTGACAAATTTGGTGAGGGGTGTATACTAATAGTTAGTTGTTCAACATTCTAGCACTAAGGAAAGGACACGATGGTCATCTCCTGGTGTTTGTGCCGGTCTCCCGGCGCTTAGGAACGAAAAGGTCACCCCATATCCCAATGCTTTCATAGCTAGGAGCGCATAACGCGCAACAGTGGGTGACCTTTTTTCTTGTCTAAATTTTTTAATATGTTATATTGGAAACATGAATCCCGTTAGAAGTTCAAACAACTAATGGAGTTCAGTAATTATAAAAAATATTAAAACTTCTAACGGGATGAAAACAGAAATACATCCGACATATTATATTGACGCCAAAGTAAGCTGCTCTTGCGGCAATAAGTTTTCTGTTGGCTCAACTCAAAAAGAAATAAAGGTGGAAATTTGCAGCGCCTGCCACCCGTTTTTCACAGGCAACGAAAAAGTGATTGATGCCGCCGGCCGGGTGGAAAGATTTAAAGTAAGAAAGGCGAAAAAAGCAGATGGACCTGGAAAAATACAAAAAAAATCCTAAGACCAGATATTTGGCAGAAAGTTTGGAACGGCTTCTCAAGGAAGGAGTTGATGTTTTGACGCAAAAAGTTTTGATTAAGCAGATGGATGAAATTTGGGGAGAAGGAATATCGGGAAATGAAGAATTTTCCAATGAGATTGTTTTGGAAGTGCGAGCGGGTGTAGGCGGAGAAGAGGCGGCCCTTTTTGCTGAAGAATTAGCCGCTATGTATAGAAAATATGCCGACTCAAAGGGCTGGACCGTGTCTATTATAGACGAATCAGAATCGCCTCTTGGCGGCTATAAAGAAGCTAGTTTTGAAATTCGCGGGCAAAATGTTTATAAGGACTTAAAACAGGAAACCGGCATTCATAGAATCCAAAGGGTACCCAAGACCGAAAAAATGGGGCGGGTTCATACTTCTACCGCCTCGGTGGCCATTTTGCCTATCCGCAAAAAAACAAAGTTTGAAATAAATCCGGCTGATTTGGAAATTGAATTTTCCCGCTCGGGAGGCAAGGGCGGTCAGAATGTAAACAAAGTGGAAACCGCAGTTCGTCTCACCCATAAGCCCACCGGTTTGGTTGTGAGATCAACGTCAGAAAGAAGCCAGAGCGCCAATAAGGAAATTGCCTTAATGATTCTTTCCGCTAAATTGGAAGAAAAACAAAGAGTGGAAGAAGACAGCAAATATGCCGCCAACCGCAAAGAACAGGTGGGCACAGCTGACCGTTCCGAAAAAATAAGGACTTATAACTTTCTCCAGGACAGAGTAACAGACCATCGCCTGAATAAGTCATGGCACGGCATTGAAAATATAATGAAGGGCCAGATAGGCGGTATTATTGACGCTTTTAAGCAAATTTGATAAGATTTACAGTTGTATGGTAGAAACAACAAAAGATGAATCAAAAATGGACGAGCTCTTCAAAGTAGGAGCTCATTTTGGGTTTGGCAAGGGCAGAAGACATCCGAGTGTGACATCGCATATTTTTGGTTCCAAAAACAGGGTGGATATTTTTGATTTGGAAAAAACCCAAATTTCTCTTGATAAAGCTGTTGAATTGGTTTCTTCTCTTGCCGTTTCAAATTCTCCCATACTTTTTGTGGGGGGCAAAAATGAAGCTCGAGACATTGTAAAAGAAGTGGCGGAAAAAGTCGGTGTTTCTTATGTCGCCAGCCGCTGGATTGGAGGTACCCTGACTAATTTTACAGAAATAAAAAAAAGAGTGGACACCATGCTTGATCTCTTGTCCCAAAAAGAAAAAGGCGAGCTGGCCAAATACACAAAAAAAGAACGACTTTTGATAGACAGAAAAATAGAAAAATTGCAAAAAATGTATTGGGGCATCAAAAATATGATAGCCGTGCCAAAAGCTTTGTTCATTATTGATCCTCGATATGAAGAAACGGCATTGAGGGAAGCCCAGAGTTTAAAAATTCCAGTTGTCGCTTTATGCGGCTCAGATAATGATATTAAAGGCATTGATTATCCCATTGTGGCCAATGATTCCAGTATAGCCAGCATTAGATTTTTTGTGGAAAAAATTGGAGAGAGTTATAATAAGGGAAAGAAATGAATATAACAATAGACCAAATAAAAAACCTCAGAGACGAGACCGGCGTTTCTGTTATGCAGTGTAAGAAGGCCTTGGAAGAAGCTGGTGGGGATTCAGATAAGGCCAAAATTATTTTGCGTAAAATAAGCAAGCAATCGGCAGACAAAAAAGCCGGTAGAACTTTGGGAGCCGGAACGGTTGCCTCTTATGTCCACAGCAACGGCATTGTAGGAAGCTTGATAGAGCTTTTATGCGAAACCGATTTCGTGGCTCGTAACGAAGAATTCAAGACTTTGGCTAGAGATATTGCTATGCATATAACGGCCATGGACCCGGAAAACCAAGAAGAGCTTTTGAGCCAGGAATTTATAAAAAGCCCCGATAAAATAATAAAAAATCTGGTCGAAGAAGCGATGCAAAAATTTGGCGAGAGAACAGAGATCGGAAGATTTGTAAGATTTTCTATAAAATAAAATGGCTACTATCTTAATATTCATTTCGTCGCTTTTTATCGCCTCTGTTTTTGTATTTATAAAAGCCATAGAACTAAAACATGGCAAGAGGCACATTATATTGGAGTTTATCGGCAAGTTTGATCGCCAATGCTACAACTGTATTTCTAATCTTAAATTTAGAGGCCTGCAACTAGTTCAAAGCGCGCGTTATATTATATTTGTCCAAATTAAAACCGTCCTCAAAAATCTGTTTGAGATGGCAATAGAAAAGATAATGATTGAGTATAAAAAAAGACAGGATGCCATTATTATGGGTAAAAAAGATATTTTTGATAAGGGTTCAGCTTCATTTTATTTGAAGAAAATAACAGAAGGAAAGAGTAATGGGGGGAGGGGAAAGATAGAATAAAATCTCTAATTTTGGAGCCAGAAGTCGGACTCGAACCGACGACCACCCGTTTACAAAACGGGAGCTCTACCAACTGAGCTATTCTGGCGAAACATTATTAATATATCACACTAATTTGATTTTGTAGAGGTGGCCTGCTTGGATTTTAAGAAAGCTTCTTTAGTTTTTTGGGCATCTATGGCCTTGAGAGCGGGTAGAGCTTCTTTTATTTCATCTACAGATTTGAAGCCGTAATAAGCTCTATCGTTTATTAAAACAGCCGGTAGGTTTTTTTCTATATTATAAATAGAAACAAGAGTTTGCAGGGCCGAAAGATCAAGGTTATAATCAAAAGAATAAACTCTTAATTCCGGATAATCTTCTCTCAATTTAGTCAAAACAAAACCTTCTTTTTCACAATCGGAACAATCGCCTTTGTTTGAATAAAAGTACATTATGGAAAGACCGCCATTATTTTGAGTGGAACCGCAACGGTCTTTTATTTTTTGCATCAAAATAAAATCTTTAATTTGAAGCAGGGAATAATATTTTTTTAAATTTAAAACTTCGGCATCATCCGACCCCCTATTTTCTTCTGTGTATGAAAGTTTGTCGCCAAGAGCGGCCAATTCTTTTGAAAGAAGACCGCTGCTTATTTCTTTGCAAGAAAGCTCGGAGAGAAGAGAAAATTGGGTCTCGGAAGCTAAAATATCAACCGCGATACGGCTTTCTATATTTTTAATTTCGTTCATTTTCTTTTGGCTGAAATAATTGCTAGCCAAAATGGCGGTAATAAATATAACCGCTGTAATCGCAAAAGTGTAGACATATTTTTTCCAACTCATCTCCATTTTGTATTTTTAGAAAAGACCACGTTGTAGACAGCTTTGCTTATCCAAATTGGAGCCAGGGAGGCATAGAACACAATAAATAATAAACTATCCAAGCCAAATTTGCTTTTCTCTTCAGCCAAACCGCGGGAAGCGGCAATGATTATAAATGTTCCTAAAACTGCGATTAAAGAAACAAAAACCAAAATATCAGTATTGATATAAAAGAAATCAAGATTAAAACCGTTAAATGATATGCCAATGGTTAGGATTTCTTTAGTGTATGTAATCAAAGTGTCAACCCAACTAAAAACCATGGCCCCAAAAAAGTACATGGTAGATAAAACCGAAAAACCGGCCGCCGGCAAAACCATCATTCCTAAATTGCCATATTGGGGCTTAAAGAACATATCACGATAATCAATTGCGTTTTTAATAAAACCGTAAACCCAGCGCAAGCGTTGTCTAATTAAGGGCCTCAAAGTGGCTGGAGCAATGGTGTAGACAAAAGCGTCGGAAACATTGCTTATTTTCATACTATTTTTTTGCATGCGCATAGCAATTTCCATATCTTCGGTATTGTGAGCGTGTTTATAACCGCCTATTTTTTCAAAAACAGATTTTCGAAATATGGAAAAAGGTCCGGGAGTTATATAAATGGCATTTAAGTAATAGAAAACTTTTCTGAGAAAAATACCAAACATATACTCGGCTTTTTGAATAAGACCGAGCAAACCTTTTGGTTCAAATATTTTTACAGAAGGGGTTACGGCCATAATTTTGTTGTCTTCAAATTGAGTCACAATTCTTTTTAGGGCCTCGGGGTGAACAAAAGAATCGGCATCCAAACAACCCACTAATTCTGTCTTTACAAATTCCAGGGCGTAATTCAGGGCCGTATATTTGCCGCCATTTTCTTTTCTTAAAAGCTTCACTTGTTTGTGGCGGAAAAATCTCTGGATGACATTCCAAGTATTGTCAGTACTGCCGTCATCTACAATTAAAATAGAAAGTTTCTCTTTTGGATAATTTAATTTAAGTAAAGAAAAAATTGTTTTCAAAACAGTTGTTTCTTCGTTCCAAACAGGCACTATAATTGAAACAGATGGAAACTTAAAGAAGTGCTTGTCCCGCGAAGTTTCGCTTTGCGAAACGGAATGGGAGGAAAATTCAAAATAGGTAATTAAAAAAAATACTTCAACATAAAGAGCCACAAAAAGAAAAACATAGGTGATAGATTCTGAAACTAAATACATGTCTAAATAATAGTATATCTTATAAAAATTAGCGAATTTTTGCTCTGCAGGCCTCGGCTGTTTTTTGCTCCAGTTTTTTGTGCATAGCGTCCACCTCAGAATCAGTCAAGGTTTTTTCTAAAGAGCGATAAACAATTCTATAAGCATAACTTATTTTATTTTGACCAAACTTTTGCTCATTTTCATATTTATCTATAAGTTTAACCTCTTCAACTAAATCTTCTCCTATAACTTCACGGATCAGATCAAAATAATTATTGGGTACAAAACTTTTGTCCACCACGAAGGAGATGTCTCTGGTTATGGGGGGATATTTGCTCACTTCTTTGTATTTAGACCCCAGTTTAAGTTGTTTTTTAACCCTTTCATCTTCCGACCAAAGCAGGCGAATGTCCGGCAGAGACATACTGACAATGGCCAATCTTTCCAGCCCAAATCCAAAAGCCCAACCAGTATAATTTGAAGAATCTATGCCAAAATTTTCCAAAACTTTTCCTTTGACCACACCACAACCGACTACTTCTACCCACTTTCCTTCAATCTCAACCTCCATTTCTAGAGACGGATCCGTGTAAGGAAAAGTGTCCTTATTCAAACGATATTTGGTATCTGGGCCGAATACGGCTATAGCGATATTTCCCAAAGCGTCTTCCAAATCTTTCTTACCCATTGTTCCTACGGCTTTTGGCACAAGATACCACCCGTCTATCTGATGAAAGATATTCATATGATTGCGGTCAATCTCGTCTTTGCGATAAACTTTGCCAAAACTAAAACAACCAGCCGGCTTATTTTCAGTTATACGCTTTTTTATTTCTTCCATCATTAAATAATAATACCAACAAACAGTTGTGTGTGTGCGTAAAATGTTTTTATCATCTACATAATAAGTGTCAGATTTGCTTCTTGCAGGATGGTCGGCAGGAAAATCAAACAAGTCAAAACTGACATCAGCAGGCACTATTTCAGGAGTTTTGATAATATCCAAGTCCTTGAAATAGGGAGCTTTGACTATGCGTTCCACAATTTCAGCAATGGGACTGCCGGGGGTTCTGGAGAGGTCCGGCATGTTCAAATATCGCTTCATTCTCAAAGCATCGGCATCTTGTCTTTTTTCCAAACCTTTTATTATTTCTCTCTCCTCATCCGTCGGTATAATGTGTTCTTTCATGTTTTTTCTTACAAAATTTCTATAAAATATAGTATAGCAAAATAAATTAAAATTTGCTATAATATGGGCAATGGCAAAAGAAAAAAAGGTTAAAAAGGGCGGTTATAGCGCTGAAAATATCACGGTTTTGGAGGGATTGGAGCCAGTGCGCAGGAGGCCGGGAATGTATATAGGCACAACCGGTCCCGATGGTTTGCATCATCTGATTGTAGAAATTTTTGACAATTCCCGCGACGAGGCCATGGGCGGTTTTGCTAATAATATTGAAATAGCTTTCCTGCCGGGCAATCGCGTCAGAGTGGCTGATAATGGCCGAGGCATTCCTGTTGATACTCACAAACAGACAAAAGTTTCTGCTTTGGAAACCATCCTAACCACTCTTCACGCCGGAGGCAAATTTGGAGGAGAGGGATACAAAATTTCCGGAGGCCTGCATGGCGTCGGAGCCTCGGTGGTTAACGCTCTTTCTGTTTATATGAAAGCCGAAGTGCATCGGGACGGGGGAATTTTCGTTCAAGAATATTCAAAAGGAAAACCCATTCGACGAGCTCAGGGTAAAGAAAGCGCTGCTGTTAAAAAAGTTGGCTCTTCCAAATTGCACGGCACCATTATCACTTTTGAACCTGATCCGGAAATTTTTAAAGAGGGAATAAATTTTGACTTTGAAAGGGTAGTTCACCATATGAGACAGCAAGCATATTTAGTCAAGGGTCTTAAAATATCTGTTTTGGATTTGAGGGAAATTAAGGAAAAAATAAAAGATGCAGAAGTTTTTTATATAAGAGAGTTAGAAATAGAAGTTCCTTCTATGACATTTTATTTTGATGGGGGGCTTATTTCTTTAATTAGATTTTATAATCACACCCAAAAACCAATTCATAAAAATATTTTTTATGTTGAAAAAATAAATGAAAATTTTGAAGGAATAGAATTAGCTCTGCAATATATAGATGACATTTCGGCCCGTATTATGCCTTTCGCTAATAATATTTACAATAGCGAGGGGGGTACCCATATCACCGGTTTCAAAACTACCCTAACCAGAACTTTAAATAATTATGCCAAGAAGAATAACCTGACCAAAAACGGGGATGACACATTCACAGGAGAAGATGTACTTGAGGGTTTGACGGCTGTTATTTCTATAAAATTAAGAGAGGTGCAATTTGAGGGCCAAACCAAGGCCAAACTTGGCAGCGTAGAGGCCAGGGGCATGGTGGAGAGTGTCTTTGGAGAAGCTTTTGAGGCATTTTTGGAAGAAAATCCCGATGACGCTAGAGCTATAATTAACAAAGTTGTTCTGGCTCTGCGCGCTCGTAAGGCCGCCAAAGCCGCCAAGGACTCAATATTAAGAAAAGGGGCTTTGGAGGGCATGACTTTGCCCGGCAAGCTGGCCGATTGTCAGAGTAAGTCAGCCGATGAGTCCGAATTGTTTATTGTGGAAGGAGATTCGGCCGGAGGCACTGCCAAAACAGGCAGAGACCGCCGCACCCAGGCTATACTTCCTCTAAAGGGCAAAATTTTAAATATTGAAAGAGCCAGAATAGACAGAATGGTCGCTTCGGAGCAAATAAAAAATATCGTTGTGGCTTTAGGCACGGCCATTGGCGATACTTTTGATCTTTCTAAACTTAGATATCACAAAATAATTATAGCCACCGATGCCGATGTTGACGGCGCCCATATTCGCACTCTTATTTTGACTTTGCTCTACAGATATTTCAGACCCATTATTGATGGGGGATTTATTTATATTGCCCAACCGCCACTTTATAAAATAAAAAAGGGTAAAGAAATTCACTATGCTTATAGTGATGATGAGAAAGCGAGAGTTATCGGTAAGGACGCGGATGTGCAAGAAATAGAACAAGCAGAAGCCGCCTCCGCTTCTGAAGAAGGAGAAGAGGAATCTTCAGAAGCTTCGGCGAGCCAAAGGAAGAACCCCAAGCTCTCTGTACAGCGCTACAAGGGCCTCGGGGAAATGAACGCCGAAGAGCTTTGGGAAACCACCATGGATCCAAAACGCCGTATTTTAAAACAGATAAATGTAGAAGACGCACAAGACGCCGATCGTATTTTTGACATCCTAATGGGTACCGATGTCCCCGCTCGTAAATCTTTCATTCAAAGCAATGCCAAACTGGCGACTATTGATATTTAATTTATTTTATTTCTTTTCTTTAATTTCTTTTTTGAAGAGTTCTAGGAATTTTGAGGGTGGCATTGAACCGATTTTTTGGCCTTCGCCGTCACCACGAGATTCAACGGTTATTTCTTTTGATTCTACTTCTTTATCGCCGACGACTATCCAATAAGGAATTTTTTCATTTTTTGCTTGGCGAACTTTTTTGCCTAAGTTTTCATCAGCTAAATCAATTTCAGCTCTTATATCATTTTGTTTTAGAAAATTATAAACCTCCTGCGCATAATCATTATGACTTTCGCGTACTGGTATCACTTTGACTTGAACGGGTGAGAGCCAAAGAGGGAAAGCACCGGCATAGTGTTCAATCAAAAGGCCTATAAATCTTTCAAAAGAGCCAAACAGAGCGCGATGAAGCATATAAGGTCTTTCTTCTTTGCCCTGGTTGTTTGTAAAAACCATATCAAATCTTTCGGGAAGATTAAAATCAAATTGGAGAGTGGAACATTGCCACTCGCGGCCCAGCGCGTCTTTAACTTTAAAATCAAGTTTTGGTCCATAAAAAGCCGCTTCGCCGAGTTCTTCTTTGAAATCAAGTTTTTTGTTTTGGGCTACTTTTCTCAAAACATTTTCTGTAAATTCCCAACCAGCGTCATTGCCTGCGTATTTTTCTTTATTTTTTGGATCTCGCAAAGAAAGATAGACCTTGATTTTATCAATATCAAAACCAAATGATTTATAAATAAATAAAATAAAATCTATAACTCTTTTTAATTCATCTTCCACTTGATCTTTACGGCAGATAATATGAGCATCATCTTGAGTAAAGCCCCTAACTCTAACCAAACCGGAGAGTTCTCCCTTCTTTTCAAATCTGTAGACCGTGCCGCATTCAGCCCAACGAAGAGGAAGCTCTCTATAGGACTTGGGATTGCTTTTGTAAATCTGCACATGGAATGGGCAATTCATGGGCTTGAGGAGATATTCCTCAGAATTTTCAGTCTTTTTATTTTGCTGTTTTTCTTCAAGAGATTGGCCAGCTTCCATGGGTGGATACATTGATTTATTGTAAAAACCCCAGTGGCCCGAAGTTTCCCAAAGTGCGCGATTGCCGATGTGCGGCGTCCTAACCAAATCATAACCGTTTTTCAAATGCTCTTCGTGCCAAAAATCTTCAATCACTCTCCAAAGCAAAGCGCCTTTGGGATGCCAAAGAGGAAGCCCCAAGCCGACCATTTCGTCTATATGAAAAAGGTCCAGTTCTTTGCCGAGCTTTCTATGGTCTCTTTTTTTGGCTTCTTCTAGATTGTTTAAATATTCATCAAGTTCTTCTTTTGATTCAAAAGCCAAACCGTAAATGCGGGTCAGCATTTTGTTTTTTTCGTCTCCCCGCCAATAAGCTCCGGCGATGTGAGTAAGTTTAAACGCATCCGGATTTATTTCTTTGGTAGAAAAGACGTGCGGACCAGCGCAAAGATTGTCAAAATCACCTGACTTATAAAAACTTACTTTGGTGTTTACCCTGAGCCCAGTCGAAGGGTCGACTTCATTTTTCAAATCATTTATAAGTTCAGTTTTATAAGGGTCGTTCCTGTAAAGTTCCAGGGCTTCGTCAAAATCCATATCATGCCGTTCAAATTTAATATTTTCTTTTATAAGCTCGCGCATTCGTTTTTCCAACTTTGGTAGAATTTCGGGAGTAATTACTTCCAGCAAATCGTAGTCCTGATAAAATCCGTTTTCAATCGTCGGCCCAACCCCTAAACCCACACCCGGATACAACTCCGAAACAGCTATACTCATAAGGTGCGACAGCGAATGCCTAATTTTTTCCTCTTTTGACATAAATTTATATTATAACTTCTTGGCCTTTTCGGCAATGAGAGTTTTTTCGCCGTTGCGAAGGGAGACGCGGGCTTTGACGGCAATGCACTGGTCGGGAATAAAAACGGAAGAAAATTCTTGAAGAACGCGAGGAAAAACCACCAGTTCAATTTCATCAGTCAAATCAACAAATTTTATAAAAAACATTTTGTCGCCATTTTTGGTTAAAATATCACGCATATTTTCTATAAGACCACCCACTATCACAATATCGTTTTCTTTTGAGCTTTCTTTTATTTTTTTAATTGTATTTTTTTGGTTAGCCAATTTTTCTTTAAATTGTTCCAGAGGATGACCGGAAACATACAAACCCAAAAGCTCTTTTTCCCAAGCCAATTTTTCAGTTTGTGTAGCTGGTTTTGAAGGATTTAAATGAAGAGGAGAAAAATCACTAGCAGAAGAGAGAGAGAAAAGAGAATCTTGATTTTCATTACCCATCGATTCTTTGTTATATTCCAAAAGTACTTCTGTATTAGCCAGCATTTGCCCCCTCTCGCCAAAATTATCAAAAGCACCGGCTTTAACTAAAGCTTCCAAAGATTTTTTGTTTAAATTCCTATCTTGAATTCTAGTCAAAAAATCTTCTAACGATTTGAATTTGCCATTCTTTTTTCTTTCGGCAGTTATTGTATGTGAAATTCCCTCACCAAAATTTTTAATTGTCGTCAATCCAAACCTTATGGTTTCTTTTTGTTTTATTTCTTTTTTAACCAAAGTAAAGTCGGAAAAACTTTCGTTGATGTCGGGAGGTAAAATTTCAATGCCCATTCTTTTACATTCTGTTATAATCTCGGCAACTTTTTCTACATCTCCTGATTCGGCGGTCAAAACAGCCGACATATATATACCGGGGAAATTGGCTTTCATATAAGCTGTTTGATAAGCCAACTTGCCATAGCCGGCGGCATGAGCTTTATTAAAACCATAACCCTGAAAGGGGACGAATAAATTCCACAATTCTTCCGCTTTTTTTTCTGACATTTTACCGTGTTTTTGACAACCTTCTACAAACATAATGTGTTGCTTTGCCATTTCTTCACGATTTTTCTTTCCTATGGCCTTTCTAAATCTGTCAACCTCGCCCCAATTATATCCGGCTATTTCTATTGCAGTGTAAAGAAGATCGTCCTGATAAACCAGCACACCAAAAGTGTGCTCCAAAAAATTTTTCATTTTGGGGTGAAGATATGTTACCGGTTTCTCGCCATGTTTTCTGGCTGTATATTCTTTTATATTTTCCATTGGTCCGGGACGATAAAGCGCTACCATAACATTTATGTCGTATATTATCGACGGCTTCAAATCTATCAATGCTCTAGTCATACCATCGCCATTGAGTTGAAATAGTCCAATGGTCTCACCGCGAGCCAACATTTCAAAAGTTTTTTTATTATCAAGAGGAATGTTTTCAGTATCAATTTTTATGCCTTTAATTTTTTCTACTCTCTTTACGGCATCCGCCAATATAGCCAGATTTCTAATGCCAAGAAAGTCAAACTTTAAAAGACCAACACCATCATATTCATCGGTGATTGAGTACATATCGTATTGAGTAATAATTTGGGTATTGTCTTTTGGATCAAATTGGAGAGGGGAATAATCAGTAACGGGAGTGGGAGCGATTATAACACCAGCAGCATGAACACTCATGTGTCTAGCGCAACCCTCTATTTTTTTTGCCATATCTATTATTTTTTTTGAATCGGCATCTTTTTTGTAAAGTTCAACTAATTCCGGAACTTCAGCAAGAGCGCGATCAATGGTCATGGGGAATCCTTGAGCTCCCATTGGTATAAGTTTGGCAATTTTGTCCCCTACGGTATAGGCAAAGCCAAGAGCCCGCGCCGTATCGCGCACACTGCCGCGAGCCATCATGGTGCCGAATGTTCCTATTTGAACCACCTTATCAATACCATGTTTTTTTTTGGCGTATCCAATCATCTCGTCTCGGCGATCATCGGCTATATCCATATCAATATCCGGCGCTTTTGGTCTAAACGGATTAAGAAATCTTTCGAATGGCAACTTAAATTCAATGGGGTTTATGGTGGTTATGAAATTTAAATAAGAAACTATTGATCCTCCTACAGAACCGCGAGTAGTGGTTAATATTTCATTTTCTCTTGCATACCGCAATAAATCACTAACAACTAAAAAGTAGGGTGAGTATTTTTTATCACTAATAACTTTGAGTTCATATTCAATTCTGTCAATTATTTCTTGAGTTTTTTCTAAACCACGCTCCGCTAGACCTTGATATGTCAATCGCCTCAATTCATCATCGTGGGACAAACTGTTTTCTATCGTGTAGTTCGGAAGAATCCATTTGCCCAACTCAAGCTCCAAATTGCAAAGAGCTGTTATTTTATGATTATTGAAGATTGCCTCCGGCATATCTTCAAATCTTTTTTTAACTTCTATTTCTGAAAGAAAAGAAAAATCCTCATCCTCATCCCAAACTCCTCTTTCACCACCGCTTTGCGGGGCGCCTTGAGAAATCGCCATCAAAGTATTTCTAGCTTCTCTATCCTCTGGCGCAATATAATAAATATCATGAGTAGCTACTATGTCCACTTCATTTTGTTTGGCAAAAATGGCAAGAGTATTCATGTGTTCATTGTGTCCAACAAGTTCGGGATGTTTAGTAATTTCAATATAAAAATCCTTACTTCCATTATTTGAAAAAATATTTTTATATTTTTGTATCAATTCTTTAGCTAACTCAACATTTTTATTTCTTAAAGCAGTTGAAATATCTCCGCTCCAAGATGAAGAAATGCAAATCAACCCTTCCGAATATTTTTCCAAAATTTCAAAATCAATTCTGGGCTTATAATAAAACCCCTCCAAATAGGAAGCGGTCACCAGCTTCAAAAGATTTTTGTAACCTTTTTCATTTTTACAAAGTAGAACCAATCTGAATCTGTCTTTATCAATGCCGGCTTGTTTATCAAATCTGGTTCTGCTCGCCAAATAAGCATCTATTCCTATAATCGGCTTAATGCCCGCTTTTTGACATTCCTTATAAAACTCAATGGCGCCGTACATATTGCCATTATCTGTCAACGCCAACGCCTCCATTTCTTCCTTTTTAGCCGCCCCTATAAGTTCAGGAATTTTAGGCAGAGCTTGAAGAAGAGAATAGTGGGAATGAGTATGGAGATGTGTAAATTTCATATTTAGTATAATAATGTAAAGATGGAAAGAATGAAAGAAGTAAAAATTATAGGTGTTGACGAAGCGGGGAGGGGGCCACTGGCGGGGCCGTTGACTTTGGCAGCATTTTTGGCTCCTCAAGGTCTGCAGAATAAACTCATAAAAATAATTGGAGGAAAAATAAAGGACTCAAAGCAATTTTCGCCAAATAAGAGATATGCCATATATCGTGAGTTTTTGAAACTAAGAAAAGTGAATAAAATCTCTTTTTTTGTTTCTCACATTTCAAATAAAATTATAGACAATAAGGGAATTAGCTATGCAACCAGATTAGGAATTAAAAGATGTTTGAAAGATTGCCGAGAAGATGCCCATCTCGGCAAAATTAGATTGGATGGATTGCTCAAAGCGCCGGAAGAGTATAAAAATCAAAAAACAATAATAGGCGGAGATGGCAAGAATATTTTTATCGCCTGCGCCTCCATTGTCTCCAAAGTCCGCCGCGACCGCCTGATGCGCCGCTTATCCAAAAAATACCCCAAATATTCATTTGAAATTCACAAAGGCTATGGAACTAAACTTCATTATGAAAGATTGAGAAAATATGGGCTTTCTGAAATTCATAGAAAGTCATTTTGCAAAAACATCAAAGTATAGTAATATATAATCATGGTAGTTAGAATGAGACACACAAGAAGTCAGACGGGCAACACAAGGAGCCACCACGCTTTGGTGGCGCCAGTTTTGACTTTGTGCAAAGAATGCGGAAGCCCCAAGGCGCCGCACAGCGTTTGCGGAGTTTGCGGAAAGTATAAAGGCAGACAAGTTTTGGATGTCCATTCCAAAATTGCCAGGAAAGAAAAGAGAGTAAAAGAAAAAGCGAAGGAAATGGGGAAGTAAAATAGCGGCAAGTGGTCAGTAGTTAGCATTTGGGTTTTAAACAGACAGTATGTTGCTTGATTAAAAAAAATCCTATATTCTAACTGCTAGCTACTAACTATTTTTGAAAAAATGGCTAACAGGCACCTTGCAAGATCAACTGTCCTCCAAACTCTATACGAGTGGGATTTTAGCGGTGGAAAAATTGAGCCGGAAAAAATACTTAAAAGAGACGCTTTGGAGTTTGCTCCTGGCGCTCAATGCGAGCATTTTATGAAGTCCCTTTTGAGCGGGGTTATAAGCAAACGAGCGGATCTTGACGACATTATTTCAAAAGCAGCGCCGGAATGGCCCATTGAAAAAATAAGTGTGATGGACAGAAATATTCTCCGCCTCGGTCTTTATGAACTTCTTTTTTCCGACAGAAGCGAAGTGCCGCCAAAAGTGGCCATTAATGAAGCCATTGAATTGGCAAAAAAATTTGGAGGCGAAACCAGCGGCAAGTTCGTAAATGGTGTTTTGGGCGCTGTTTATAAAGAAATGGGCGAGCCGGGCAAAGATGAAAAAAGTGCCAGCCAAAAACCAGCTACTAACGAAACTTTGGTGGGGGCAGTGGTTTATGCTCATCACAAAGATGAAATCTATATGGCTTTAGTTCATGATGTTTTTGGTCATTGGACTTTGACTAAAGGAAAGTTAAAAGGGGGGGAAAGCGAAAAAGAGGCATTAGTGCGCGAGGCCAAAGAAGAATTGGGTTTGGAAATAAAACCCAAAGACCGCCTTGGTGAAAATTCTTACGAAACATTTCATCCGGAAAGAGGTAAATTAAAAAAACACATCATCTATTTTTTGGCCGAGGCGCCGTTTGAAGAGCTGACTTTGGAAAACAAGGAAAAGAAAGGCGGGTTGGATGATGTGAAGTGGTTCAAACTTCAGGAAATACTTGATTTGAATTTTTATGGTGATATATTACCCATAGTAACCAAAGCGATTAATCTATTAGTAAAAAGTTAGAGGATTATGAAAGAAAAAGACTTCAGCGAATTTGAAAGACTGATTGGAATAGAATTTAAAAACAAAGGCACTCTTAAGCAAGCGCTGACCCACCGCTCTTTTTTGAATGAAAATAAAAAATTAAAAGGAGGCCACAATGAGCGGCTTGAATTTTTGGGAGACGCAGTGCTTGAACTTGTTATAACTCATTATTTATATGACCAGTATCCAGACAAAAATGAAGGCGACCTAACTTCAATCAGAAGCGCCTTAGTCAACGCCCAGACCTGCGCCGAGGTGGCCAAAAAATTGAATGTGAATGATTATTTGCTTCTTTCCCGGGGCGAAGCTAAAGATGTGGGTAGAGCCCGCCAGTATATTTTGGCCAACGCCTTGGAAGCTATTATAGGAGCCATTTATATTGATTTGGGTTATGAAAAAGCAAAAGGTTTTATATTGAAAAATATTGCTCCTATGACGGAGCAAGTAGTCAAAGAGGAGCTTTGGGCTGATGCCAAAAGCAAATTCCAAGAAAAAGCGCAGGATGTTGCCGGGGTAACTCCATCATACAAGACCACGAAAGAGACCGGTCCGGACCATGATAAAAAATTTACAGTAGCCGTTTTTATTGGCGACAAAATGGTCGCCGAAGGCGAGGGCGACTCCAAACAGGACGCCGAACAATCGGCGGCTCGCCACGCTCTTAAGGAAAAGGAGTGGGATTAAGAAAATAAAATTTTTAAGTATGATAAAATGGTTCCATTAAGTCACCATAAATATTTTCATGCTTAAATCGTTAGAAATATCTGGGTTTAAAAGTTTTGCTAAAAAAACGGAACTGAGTTTTAAGTCGCAAATAACGGCTATCGTGGGACCAAATGGCAGCGGCAAAAGCAATGTGGCTGAGGCATTTAGATTTTGCCTCGGCGAGCAATCAATGAAAAGCATGCGCGGCAAGCGCGGGGAGGATTTGATTTGGAACGGCTCAACCGAAGTGAGCCGTTCAAACAGGGCTCAAGTTAAAATAATTTTGGATAATACCAAAAATTTATTTACAAATTTTAGATCGGGAGTTGATTTTGAAGAAGTAATAATAGAAAGAGTGGTCAATAGGGATGGCGGCAATGAATATTATTTGAACGGCTCTTTGATGCGGCTCAAAGATATCATTGAATTGCTTTCGCAAGCGCACATTGGCGCTTCGGGGCATCATATTATTTCACAAGGTGAGGCCGATAGAATTTTGTCCGCCAACACAAAAGAAAGGAGAGAAATGATAGAAGACGCTTTGGGGCTTAAAATTTATCAGTATAAAAGGGAAGAGAGCGAGAGAAAACTTTTAAAAACGGAGGAAAATATAAAGCAGGTAGAGTCATTACGCAGGGAAATCGCGCCACATATAAAATTCCTCAAAAAGCAGGTTGAAAAGGTGGAGAGAGCCGAAGAGTTGCGATTAAAGCTTGCTAAGTTTTATAGAGAATATTTGAAAAGAGAACAAGTTTATTTGAAAACCGAAAGAGAAAAAATAGAAACGGAAAGGAAGCCGTTGACCGAGAAATTGCATCATTTAGAAAAAGAAATGGACAAAGCCAAAGAAATTTTGGAAAACTCTGCTAAAAAAGACGGCAAGAGCAAGGAACTTTTGGATGTGAAAAATGAAATTAAAGAAGAAAGAGAAAACAAAGACAAACTTTATAGAGAGATGGGAAAAATAGAAGGCGAAATAACCGTCAACCAGAGAAACATTGAAAAAATAAAAGTGGAAATGAGGTCGGAAGAAAACAAAATGATACCGCTTAAAGAAGTGGAGGAATTGGAAAGAGAAATTTCTATTTATTCCGAAATATCAAAAATTATACAAAAAATAAGAGAATTCGTAGGTAAACACAAAGCAAATCTGGAAGATAAGAATTTGGAAAAATTGGAAAAATTTAATCTTGATCTTGGGCACGATAAAAATAAAAGCGAAGAAAAAATATTGGAAATAGACAAAAAACTTCTGGAACTTGATTTTAAATATAATGAAATAAAGAACTCCATAGAAAAAGAAAAAGATACCGAGAGAGATGCCGAAAAAAATATTTTTAGAATTTCTAGCGAACAAAGCGAATTCAGAAATAAAATAGAATTTTTGAAAGAAAGAGAAAGACGATTGGAAATAGAAGAGAATGATTGGAAAAGAGAAATTCAAGAAGGCGGAGTGTTATTGGGTTCCGCTATTGTGGGATTTGAGAATGACCCAGCCTCCGCCGAAGGCTACGGCGTGGCGAAGGAAGAACAAAGACGTGAGTTGGAGAAAATGAAAATTCGGCTTGAAGAACTGGGTGGAGCCGGTGGAGCAGAAATAACAAAAGAATACAAAGAAACTTTAGAAAGAGACGAATTTCTGGCCAAAGAACTAGAGGATCTCAAAAATTCCGCGCAGTCCCTCCAAATTCTTATAAAAGAATTGGTTGAGAGATTAGATATCGAATTTAAACAAGGAATTGAAAAAATAAATAAAGCTTTCTATGAATTTTTCTCACTGATGTTTGGCGGCGGAACAGCGGAATTGAAAATTGAAAGATTGAAAATTAAAGATACGGAAAACCCGCCTTCGCTTGAAGAATCAAGCTTCGGCGTGGCGAAGGAAGAAACAAAAGAAGGAATTGATATAAATGTATCATTACCACGCAAAAGAACTAAAGGTTTGGATATGCTCTCGGGCGGTGAGAGAGCCCTTACTTCTATCGCCCTGCTCTTTGCCGTCTCCCAAGTCAACCCGCCTCCTTTTATAATTTTGGACGAAACCGATGCCGCTCTTGATGAAGCCAACTCAAAAAAATACGGCGACATGATTGAATCCCTTTCAAAGGTCTCCCAACTCATCCTTATTACCCATAATCGCGAAACAATGTCCCGTGCCGGCATCATCTACGGCGTCACCATGGGCCGAGATGGCGTCTCAAGATTGTTATCAATAGCATTTGATGAAGCCGTTGCGGCGGCGAAGTAAAGATTGGTTTTTTATATAAAACAAAAGGCGAGGTGGTAAGTCCCGCCCGGAAAATTGATTGGATTGCGCATCATCAATTTTCCTTTTTCCTGAGCTTAAATTCCTTGTATCTCAAAATGAGATTTTTCAGCTTCTCATCCTGGATTTTTCCCGAATTGAGAGGAATCTCCAAACTCCTCATTCCGGCGGCGCAGTAATAGCGGATTTCCTTCCGAAAATCGCTTTCTTCCGAAAACCGTTTCTCGTGCACGGCCGGATCGCAGATGTCGATTATGACATGCGCGTATTTGTCGTAGCCGCCAGCATAAGCCGAGGGCTGCACAACTCTAAACCTTTTCTGGCAACCAAATGAAGCAGCCAAGAAAACAAGAACGAGAAATCCCAAAAGCCAACGTCTCACTTGTACACCTCCACATAAACATTACAACAGACAAAAATTTTTGTAAAATGATTCTAGACCAATTTAAAATCCAATGTCTTGCGGTCAAGGTCGGCGGAGATGAGGCGGACGCGGATGGAGTCGCCGAGAGAAAATTTCTTTTTGGAAGCAGAGCCGATTATAGCGTAATTTTTTTGGTCTAATTTATAATAATCGTTACCTAAGTCCTTTATACGAATCAACCCCTCAGCTTTAGTTTCGGGATCTTCCACATACATTCCCCATTCGGTTACACCAGAAATAACCATATCAAATTCTTGGTTTATTTTGTTTTGCATAAATTCAACTTGTTTATATTTTATGCTAGCACGCTCGGCTTCAGCAATTTCAATTTCTTTTTTACTGGCTTCCTCTGCAATTTTTTCAAATTTGGCAAATTCGTTTTTTGATATGGGTTTGTTATTTAAATAAGAGTACAAAATTCGATGCACCATCAAATCGGGATAGCGACGAATGGGGGAAGTGAAGTGAGTATAATATTCAAAAGCTAAACCGAAGTGACCTATATTTTTTGTTGAGTATTCTGCCTTAGCCATACTGCGAATAGCGGCTGTTTTTATGAGCGATTCCGAAGAGTGTCCCTCAATTTCAGAAAGTAAAATGTTTAAATCCTTGGCACTAACATAACCGCCTCTTATGGGCAAACTGTGACCCAAAGCTTTTACAAAAATCGCCAACTCTTCCAGTTTTTCGGCATTAGGCAGATCGTGAATGCGGAAAATGCCGACACCGCCACGCTTTTGCACTTTATCACTTATGAATTTAGCCACTTCACGGTTAGCCAGGAGCATCCAATCCTCAATCATCTTCATTGTGTCCAAACGGGATTTTTTGTAGACACGAATCGGTTTGCCTTTTTCATCCAGTTCAAATTTCACTTCATCGGTCTCAAATTCAATTGCTCCGTTTTTTTTGTTTTCTTGACGATAAATTTTGGCAATGCGATTGAGTTCTTGTAGAGCTGTGTCAAGGACGCCCTTTTGGGACCGAGGCATTTCAAAGGGCGTCTTTGACACAGCATCCAAAATTTCCTGCGCCTCTTCATAAGAAAACCTTTTATTTGAATTTATTATTGTTTTACCAAACCATCGATCTAAAATTTTGCCGGTTTCTTTTTTAATATCAAAGACAGCCGAAAAAGCCAGTCGGTCCACATTTGGCTTTAGCGAACACAAATCATTGCTTAAAATTTCCGGTAACATTGGTATTGTCCTGTCTACAAGATAGGTTGAGAAGCTTCTTTCGCGCGCCTCCTTATCGAGAACGGAATTTGGACAAACAAAATAAGAAACATCGGCAATATGCACTCCCACTCTTATTTTACCTTCGCCTAAATCCTCATAAGAAAGAGCGTCGTCAAAATCTTTGGCATCTGCCGGATCAATTGTAAATGTAATTACGCCACGAAAATCCCTTCTCCCACCAGTGTCAAAGGTGACCTTTGACACTTTTTCGGCTTCAGCTTCAACTTCAGGCGGAAAATCATAAATAATACCTTTATCAAGTAAAATACTTTGCATTTCAGTTTCGTGTTCACCCTTTTTACCTATTACTTTTAAAATTTTGCCTTTGGGGTTCAAATTTGGATTAGTCCAATTTATTTCAACTAAAACTTTTGTTCCAACTTCCGGCCCTATGTCCAACATCGGGCTGATTTCAACCTTTTTATAAAATTTAAAATCATCTGGTGTAAAGACAAAACCAAAAGGAGATTTTTCTATTGTGCCGACAAAATTTGTTTTATTTCTTTTTATTATTCTTATTACTCTGCCTTTTTTTCTGTCTCTGTCCCGACCGATAATTTCAACTTCCACTTCATCTTTATCAAGCGCGCAGTTTAAGTTTTCTTCAAAAACTATAATGTCATCCTTCATGCCTTCAACTACCACAAAACCTAGCGGTTTAGCTGTGATTTTTATTATGCCTTTTAATTTTTCCTTCTTTCCTTCTTTCCTTCTTTTCATAATTTGGTTTTTATGCTAGCATAATATAGCAACTTTATAAAATTTTTACTTTATAAATTTTAACTTACATAATATGTTTTCAATAAAGGACTCAATAAAATACGGGTGGGAAAAATTTAAAGTCAATGTTGAATTAAGCCTTCTAACCACTTTACTCATGCTCGCCGTCGGATCTTTGGCGGGAGAAGGAAGGTTCCATTTTGGCACATTTTTACTTGGCTTGGCTATTGTCGTATTTGCTATAATTATAAGAATCGGCTACACCAAAATATTTTTAAGAATCCACGATGGCGAGACACCAAAATTTGTGGAAATATTCCAGGAGTACAGGACTTTTTGGAGATACTTGGGTGTTTCAATATTAATGCCGTTGGCAGTTCTTGGCGGACTTATACTTTTGATAATCCCGGGCATAATCTGGGCTGTCAGATTTTCTTTTTCATTTTATATAGTAGTGGACACCAAAATGGGTCCGATTGTTTCAATGAAAGAGAGTTATGCCATAACCAAAGGAAAATTTTGGAAACTTTTGCTGTTTTGGATAGTCATCGGATTAGTTAATTTGCTAGGATTGATTTTTTTGGGAATTGGCCTTCTTGTGAGCGTCCCCATAACCACCCTTGCTTCCGTTTACGTTTATAGAGAATTATCCAAAGCCAGAGCCAGCTTAATCACATCTTCTCCACAGAGCGCTTGACCCCGTTAGAGGTCAAAACTTTATTTTCTGGCAAAAGATGTTATAAACCTATCCCCACCTCTAACGAGGTTGACGGATATTGTAAAAAGGATATACTTGACTTCGCCCTCTAAGTGGGGGTGTTTTCAAAGCTCATTGACATCTTGAAATAATAAAGTACAAGAAAAAAATTGCTTATTTGAGCCAAGGTAAGGTTTATAAGCAGTTGCAAGTCCTAAATAAAATTAAGTGATTGAGTTAGGATCAAAAAGTTGAATTCAAAATAAAAAGGTATTTTTTGTTTTGTTCCGTTCTAAAAATCTAAAATTTAATTTTTGATTTAATT